>NZ_RBXX01000002.1:0-300953 GCF_003635025.1 Saccharopolyspora antimicrobica
TGTCCCCGATCCGGATCACGGACCCGAGTTAGATGCCCAGAACGACCAGAGTGGTATTTCACCAACGACTCCACACCCACTAGCGTGAATGCTTCACAGTCTCCCACCTATCCTACACAAGCCGAACCAAACACCAATACCAAGCTATAGTAAAGGTCCCGGGGTCTTTCCGTCCTGCCGCGCGAAACGAGCATCTTTACTCGTACTGCAATTTCACCGGGCCTGTGGTCGAGACAGCGGAGAAGTCGTTACGCCATTCGTGCAGGTCGGAACTTACCCGACAAGGAATTTCGCTACCTTAGGATGGTTATAGTTACCACCGCCGTTTACTGGCGCTTAAATTCTCCGCTACACCCTTACGGGTTCACGGGTCCTCTTAACGTTCCAGCACCGGGCAGGCGTCAGTCCATATACATCGCCTTACAGCTTCGCATGGACCTGTGTTTTTAGTAAACAGTCGCTTCTCCCTGGCCTCTGCGACCACCACCAGCTCCCACCGCAAGGGTGTTCACCAGCAATGGCCCCCCTTCTCCCAAAGTTACGGGGGCAATTTGCCGAATTCCTTAACCACAGTTCACCCGACCGCCTCGGTATACTCTACCTGACCACCTGTGTCGGTTTCGGGTACGGGCCATGCACACACTCGCTAGAGGCTTTTCTCGACAGCATGGGATCACTCACATCACCACAACGGCTACGCATCACCCCTCACCCACATGGTGTGCGGATTTGCCTACACACCGGGCTACAGGCTTACACCAGTACAACCACTCACTGGCAGAGCTACCCTCCTGCGTCACCCCATCACTTAACTACCGCCCAATCAGGTCCCATGCACCCATCACACTCGTCCGAAGACTCATGTGACAAGCGGATGGTTAGTATCAAAGGTTTCGCTATGGACGCGTATGCACGGGTACGGGAATATCAACCCGTTATCCATCGACTACGCCTGTCGGCCTCGCCTTAGGCCCCGACTCACCCTGGGCGGACGAACCTTCCCCAGGAACCCTTGGTCATCCGGCGGAAGAGATTCTCACTCTTCACTCGCTACTCATGCCTGCATTCTCACTCCCACACACTCCACAACACCTTCCAGTGCTGCTTCACCGCGTGCAGGACGCTCCCCTACCCAACAACACTAATGTGCTATTGGCATGGCTTCGGCGGTGCGCTTCAGCCCCGCTACATTGTCGGCGCAGGACCACTTGACCAGTGAGCTATTACGCACTCTTTCAAGGATGGCTGCTTCTAAGCCAACCTCCTGGTTGTCTCAGCGATCCCACATCCTTTCCCACTAAGCGCACACTTAGGGGCCTTAGCCGATGCTCTGGGCTGTTTCCCTCTCGACGATGAAGCTTCTCCCCCACCGTCTCACTGCCACGCTCAACTCAGATGTATTCGGAGTTTGGCTGATCTCAGTAACCCGCGAAGGCCCATCAACCAACCAGTGCTCTACCCCACCCAAGCAACACGCAACGCTGCACCTAAATGCATTTCGGGGAGAACCAGCTATCACGGAGTTTGATTGGCCTTTCACCCCTACCCACAACTCATCCCCCAGGTTTTCAACCCTGGTGGGTTCGGGCCTCCACACGGTCTTACCCGCGCTTCACCCTGGCCATGGGTAGATCACTCCGCTTCGGGTCTACACCACGCGACTCAGACGCCCTATTCAGACTCGCTTTCGCTCCGGCTACCCCCAACGGGTTAACCTCGCCACGCAGCAGTAACTCGCAGGCTCATTCTTCAAAAGGCACGCCATCACAACTGCTAAGGTTGCTCTGACGGTTTGCAGGCACACGGTTTCAGGAACTCTTTCACTCCCCTCCCGGGGTACTTTTCACCATTCCCTCACGGTACTATCCACTATCGGTCACCAGGAAGTATTTAGGCTTAGCGAGTGGTCCCGCCAGATTCACAGCACCCTCCACGGAAACGCTGCTACTCGGGAACACCATCACACGCATGAATCGCATTTTCGCCTACCGGGCTCTCACCGTCTACGGCCAGGTTTCCCAACCTGTTCAACTAACACGAAACACCACGCTGAGACGTCGGTAGCCGCCTCCAACAGTGCCCCACAACCCCGCACACGCAACCCCTACCAGGTATCCCACGCGCACGGTTTAGCCTCCTCCGCTTTCGCTCGCCACTACTCACGGAATCACCAGTGTTTTCTCTTCCTACGGGTACTAAGATGTTTCACTTCCCCGCGTTCCCCCTCATACCCTATACATTCAGGCATGAGTAACCCGACATCACTCGGGCTGGGTTTCCCCATTCGGACACCCTCGGATCACAGCTCGGTTGACAGCTCCTCGAGGACTATCGCGGCCTCCCACGTCCTTCATCGGCCCCTGGTACCAAGGCATCCACCATGTGCCCTACATAACTTGGCCACAAAGATGCTCGCACCCACTATACAGTTCTCAAACAACAACCAGAAGACAACACCAAGCGTGTTCTCTCAGATACCCAACAGCGGACCATTTCGCCGCGCTACCAGAGCGCAGAAAGTTAGTGTGTTCCACAATCCATTGAGCGTCACAACACGAGAACATTCGCCTCGTCAGTTGTGAACACTCCCAACCAGCGGTTGGGGTGTTTGTTGCTCCTTAGAAAGGAGGTGATCCAGCCGCACCTTCCGGTACGGCTACCTTGTTACGACTTCGTCCCAATCGCCAGTCCCACCTTCGACCACTCCCCCCACAAGGGTTGGGCCATGGGCTTCGGGTGTTACCGACTTTCATGACGTGACGGGCGGTGTGTACAAGGCCCGGGAACGTATTCACCGCAGCAATGCTGATCTGCGATTACTAGCGACTCCGACTTCACGGGGTCGAGTTGCAGACCCCGATCCGAACTGAGACCGGCTTTAAGGGATTCGCTCCACCTCACAGTATCGCAACCCTCTGTACCAGCCATTGTAGCATGTGTGAAGCCCTGGGCATAAGGGGCATGATGACTTGACGTCATCCCCACCTTCCTCCGAGTTGACCCCGGCAGTCCCCCACGAGTCCCCGGCATAACCCGCTGGCAACGTAGGGCAAGGGTTGCGCTCGTTGCGGGACTTAACCCAACATCTCACGACACGAGCTGACGACAGCCATGCACCACCTGTACACCAACCACAAGGGAAACCCCCTCTCAGGGGCTGTCTAGTGCATGTCAAACCCAGGTAAGGTTCTTCGCGTTGCATCGAATTAATCCACATGCTCCGCCGCTTGTGCGGGCCCCCGTCAATTCCTTTGAGTTTTAGCCTTGCGGCCGTACTCCCCAGGCGGGGCGCTTAATGCGTTAGCTACGGCACGGAAACAGTGGAACCCATCCCCACACCTAGCGCCCAACGTTTACGGCGTGGACTACCAGGGTATCTAATCCTGTTCGCTCCCCACGCTTTCGCTCCTCAGCGTCAGTATCGGCCCAGAGACCCGCCTTCGCCACCGGTGTTCCTCCTGATATCTGCGCATTTCACCGCTACACCAGGAATTCCAGTCTCCCCTACCGAACTCAAGTCTGCCCGTATCCACCGCAAGCCAGGAGTTAAGCTCCCGGTTTTCACGATAGACGCGACAGACCGCCTACGAGCTCTTTACGCCCAATAAATCCGGACAACGCTCGCACCCTACGTATTACCGCGGCTGCTGGCACGTAGTTAGCCGGTGCTTCTTATACACCTACCGTCACCCGAAGGCTTCGTCGATGTCGAAAGAGGTTTACAACCCGAAGGCCGTCATCCCCCACGCGGCGTTGCTGCGTCAGGCTTTCGCCCATTGCGCAAGATTCCCCACTGCTGCCTCCCGTAGGAGTCTGGGCCGTGTCTCAGTCCCAGTGTGGCCGGTCACCCTCTCAGGCCGGCTACCCGTCGTCGCCTTGGTAGGCCACTACCCCACCAACAAGCTGATAGGCCGCGGGCTCATCCTGCACCGCCGGAACTTTCCACACCCCACCATGCGGTGAAGTGTCATATCCGGTATTAGACCCCGTTTCCAAGGCTTATCCCAGAGTGCAGGGCAGATTGCCCACGTGTTACTCACCCGTTCGCCACTCATCCACACCCGAAGGTGCTTCAGCGTTCGACTTGCATGTGTTAAGCACGCCGCCAGCGTTCGTCCTGAGCCAGGATCAAACTCTCCAACAATGCTGTTGAACAATCCCAGCAGACACTCAAACCCGAAGGCGAGCGTCATACTCAAAGAAACCACCAACCAAAACCATGTTTGGTCGGGGGCATTAAAGAACACTAACCAAAACAGTCCGCTGTTGAGTTCTCAAAGAACACACCCACACCATCACCACCGGCCATTCAAGACCAGCAAGCTCCGGGGAGCATTTCCTCTGTTCGCTTTCTTGTGTCGGTAACTCTAGCAGGCCCATTTTCGGGTGTTTCAGGGGGGTAGCCCCTCCGTCGCACCGCCGAAACCTCGGCTCGCTATTCGTCCCGACCGCAGTCAAGCGCATTTTCTTCAAAGATCTGGTTTGGGTTCCGAATCCGCGTCCTGACAGGCGCACTGGCCTGCAGTCGCTTTTCCGGTTTCCCGATCGAGGCGCCCACTCTACCACCCTGAGATGGGAGCTTGGTTCGCGACCCCGCGTCAGCCCCGGCCCGGTTTTCCCGGCCCGTGTCGCGCTGACTTGAAACAATTTACGCGCTGATCCACGCCAAGTCAAATCGGCGGGAATCAGCACCGGAAGGAAGCGAACACGCAGGTCAGCGCCCCGTTCCGGTGCTGAATCCAGGCTAGTGCACCACGCGAACGCCCGCAGTGTGACGCTTGCCACGGCGAAGAACCAGCCAGCGGCCGTGGAGCAGTTCCTCCGTGCTCGGAGACCACTCCTCATCAGCGATCTTGACGTTGTTGACGTACGCGCCGCCCTCCTTGATGGTGCGTCGCGCAGCGCCCTTGCCGTTCGCCAGGCCGGTCTCCACCAGCAGGTCGACCAGGCTCGGCGCGTCCGAGAGCCGGACCTCCGCGGTCGGCACCGCGGCCATCGCCGAGTCCAGCGTCGCCTCGTCGAGCTCGGCCAGCTCGCCGCGGCCGAACAGCGCCTGGCTGGCCGCGATCACCTTCCGCGTCGCGTCCGCACCGTGGACCAGCGTGGTCAGCTCCTCGGCGAGGCGCTTCTGCGCGGCGCGCAGCTGCGGTTTCTCCTCGGTGGTGCGCTCCAGTTCCGCGATCTCCTCGCGGCCGAGGAAGGTGAACAGGCGCAGGTACTTCGCCACGTCGGCGTCGGCCGCGTTCACGAAGTACTGGTACCAGGCGTACGGCGTGGTCATCGTCGGGTCGAGCCAGACGTTCCCGCCGCCGGTGGACTTGCCGAACTTCCGCCCCTCGGAGTCGGTGACCAGCGGCAGGGTCAGCGCGTGCGCGGCGACGCCCTGCTGCTTCCGGACCAGGTCGACGCCGGCGATGATGTTGCCCCACTGGTCGGAGCCGCCGAGCTGGAGCAGCGTGCCGTACTTGCGGTTGAGCTGCACGTAGTCGTTGGCCTGCAGCAGCATGTAGCTGAACTCCGTGTAGGAGATGCCGTCGGTCTCCAGGCGCCGCTTAACGGTGTCCCTGGCCAGCATCGTGTTCACCGAGAAGTGCTTGCCGATGTCGCGCAGGAACGCGGTGACCGGCAGGTCGGCCGTCCAGTGCGCGTTGTTCTCCATGATCGCCCCGGTCGGCGAGTCGTCGAAGTCGACGAAGGAGGACAGCTGGGCGCGGATCTTCTCGGTCCACTCCTGCACGGTGTTCTCGTCGTGCAGGTTGCGCTCACCGACGTCGCGCGGGTCGCCGATCATCCCGGTGGCGCCGCCGGCCAGCACCACCGGCCGGTGGCCGGCCTGCTGGAAGCGGCGCAGGGTCAGGATCGGGATCAGGTGTCCGGCGTGCAGGCTCGGCCCGGTCGGGTCGAAGCCGGCATAGAGGGTGAGCGGCCCCTGGTCGAGTTCCCGTCGCAGCGAGTCGAGGTCGGTGGATTGCGCGATCAGTCCGCGCCAGGTCAGCTCGTCGAGGATGTTCTCACTCACGCCTGCCAGTCTCGCTCATGCGAGCAACCGGGTTTACGCCCGGGCCCGGGCTCGGCGGCGGGTGCCGCGGCGGTAGGTGCTGACGGCCGCCGAGCCGTCCACCCAGGTCCGCCACGGCAGGTCCATGGCCGCGGCCACTCCGACGCGCGGGCCGCTGCGGACGTCGTCCTCGGCGACCTGCGTGCCGTTGACCAACCGGATGGGTGACTCCGGGTCGGTGAGGTCGATGCCGTTGTGCTCGCGGGTGATGCCGAGCACGCCCGCCAGCCGGGCCGGGCCGCTGGCCAGCTGGACGTCCTTGCGGACCGCCGGGCGCCGGGACCGCGCCAGGTCCAGGCCGGTGGTGATCTCCCCGGCGCGGAGCAGGACCGCACCGGGGACGCCATCGGTCAGGCACACCACGTTGATGCAGAAGTGCAGCCCGTAGACGAAGTACACGTACAGATGACCGGCCGGGCCGAACATCACCGCGTTGCGCTCGGTCCGGCCGCGGTAGCAGTGCGACGCCGGGTCATCCAGGCCGCGGTAGGCCTCGACCTCGACCAGTCGGACGGCGACCTCGCCCTCGGGGCTGTTCGAGCGCAGCTCGCAGCCGAGCAGCCGCCGAGCCACCCACAGCGGGTCGAGGGCGAGTTCGTCGCGCTTCACCTGGCTCACGGTGAAGACACTACCGGTCGTGTCTGAACCGTGATCACTTAGACAGCCAGTCGCGATGTTCGCGCGCCGCCGAGATCACTCGTTCGCGCTGCTCACGGACGCGGTCCGGAGCGGTGCCGCCGTGCGCGTCGCGGGAGGCGATGGAGCCTTCGACGGTGAGCACCTCGCGCACCTGCGGGGTCAGCGCCGGGTTGGCCGCGGCCAGCTCCTCGTCGGTCAGGTCCTCCAGGCCGACGCCGCGGGCTTCGGCGGTGCGCACGCACTCCCCCGACGCCTCGTGCGCCACCCGGAACGGCACGCCCTGGCGGACCAGCCACTCGGCGATGTCGGTGGCCAGGGTGAAGCCGGCGGGTGCGAGTTCGGCGAGCCGCTCGGTGTGGAAGGTCAGGGTGCCGAGCATGCCCGCCATCGCGGGCAGCAGCAGGTCGAGCTGCTCGACGGAGTCGAAGACCGGCTCCTTGTCCTCCTGCAGGTCGCGGTTGTAGGCCAGCGGCTGCGCCTTGAGCGTGGCCAGCAGGCCGCTGAGGTTGCCGATGAGCCGGCCGGACTTGCCGCGGGCGAGTTCGGCGACGTCGGGGTTCTTCTTCTGCGGCATGATCGAGCTGCCGGTGGCCCAGGCGTCGTCCAGGGTCACGTAGCCGAACTCGGCGGTGTTCCAGATGATCACCTCTTCGGCGATCCGGGAGAGGTTGACGCCGAGCATCGCCAGGCAGAACGCCGCTTCGGCGGCGAAGTCGCGGGACGCCGTGCCGTCGATGGAGTTGTCCACGGCGCCGTCGAAGCCGAGCTCGGCGGCGACGGCCTGCGGGTCGAGGCCGAGCGAGGAGCCCGCCAGCGCACCGGAGCCGTAGGGCGAGTACGCGGTGCGCGCGTCCCAGTCGCGGATGCGCGCCACGTCGCGCAGCAGCGCCTGGCAGTGCGCCAGCAGGTGGTGCGCCAGCAGCACCGGCTGGGCGTGCTGGAGGTGCGTGCGGCCGGGCAGGACGGCGTCGGGGTGGTCGGTGGCCTGGGCGACGAGGGCGTCGACGATGTCCAGGACGCCGCTCGCCACGCGGCGGTTGGCGTCGCGCAGCCACATCCGGAACAGGGTGGCGACCTGGTCGTTGCGGGAGCGGCCGGCGCGCAGCTTGCCGCCGAGTTCCGGGCCGACGCGCTCCAGCAGGCCGCGTTCGAGGGCCGTGTGCACGTCCTCGTCGTCGATCACCGGCTTGAAGGCGCCGGATTCGACGTCGGCGGCCAGGACGTCGAGGCCCTGGAGCATCCGTTCGAGCTCGTCGGCGGTGAGCAGGCCGGCGTGGTGCAGCACGCGGGCGTGGGCGCGGGAGCCGGCGATGTCGTAGGGCGCCAGGCGCCAGTCGAAGTGGGTCGACAGGCTCAGCGCGGCCATCGCCTCGGCCGGGCCGGAGGCGAACCGGCCGCCCCAGAGCTTGGTGGGCTCGCTGCCTTGCTGCGTCACGGGTGTTCCTTCGGTGCTCGTAGTTGCGTTGCGCGGGGTGCCGATCCGTACGAGATCGACGTTCACCCTGGTGACGGTCAATGTCGCGCGAAATTGACCGTCCTCACCCCTTCGGGTGGGCGGTGGTGGCTTGGCCGCAGCGCCGGTGCGGACCCCGCTCGGAGCGAGTCGTACCAGGTCGGGAGGTGCTCGGCGCGGCGGGGTTCCTCGGTGCGCCGGTCGCGGACCATCGCGCGGCCCGCGTGCAGGACGATCCGGACCTCGCCGGAGACCTGGTGCTGCGAGTCCGCGATGAAGGCGTCGAGGGCCTCCTTGAGCGGGGAGAACCACATGCCGTCGCGGACCAGCTCGGTCCAGCGCTGCCCGACGGTGCGCTTGAAGCGGATCAGCTCCCGTTCCAGGGTCACCTCTTCCAGCTCCTGGTGCGCGGTGATCAGCGCGATCGCGCCCGGTGCGCGGTGCCGGTCGTGTCCGACGCCGTGCGCGCCGGCCCGGCGGTTGAGCTCCTGTACGGCTTGCAGCACGGTGACGGTCTCGCCGTCGACGGCCACCGGGACGCCTCGGTCGAACTTGATCGTCAGTTCTTCGGGCCATTCCGGTTCGGCGCGCCAGAAGTCCTGCGGGACAGCGGTTTCCGCGATCCGGCCCCAGACGTTCTGTCCGAGCGCCGGGCTCGCTCCGCCGCTGGGAGCGATGACCGCCAAGCGGGGATCGAGCGCGGCGATGTCGGTCTCGCAGCCGTGCGCGACCGCTCCCGCGCCGAACTCGTCGGCGGCGGCGACGAGGTGCTTGGCGATCAGCGGCCGGGACAACTCCGCGACCAGCGGGTACCGGCCCAGGTGGAGCGCGTGCGCCTGGAGCGCGGGCAGGCAGTACTGCTCGGCGAACTCGTCGCGGGCGTCGACGACCACCGCTTCGGCGGCCCCGCGGTCGAGGGCGCGTCGGCGGATCGCCGCCAGGTCTTCGCCGCCCTGGCCGAGGTCCACCGTGATCGCCACGACTTCGGCCTCGTCGAGCCCTTCGAGGGCTGCGGACGACTCCGCGTCGCCGTAGTAGGCGAGCACCACGCGCTCACTCATCTGCTCCGCTCCTACGTTCTCCCGTTGCTCTCCGCCGCATCGGCGGCACCGGCGGCCATCGCGGTGAACCGCTCGCCCAGCTCGCGGCCGGTGAGCGGTTCGCGGGCGACGATCATCACGGTGTCGTCGCCCGCGATGGATCCGACGACCTCCGGCAGCGAGGCCCGGTCGATCGCGCTGGCCAGGAACTGGGCCGCGCCCGGCGGGGTGCGCAGGACCGTCAGGTTGCCCGATCCGTCGGCGCTGACCAGCAGCTCGCCGAGCAGCCGGCTCAGCCGCGAGGTCCCGCCCTGCACACCGCGGACGGGGCTGCCGTCCTCGGGGATGACGTAGACCGCCGCTCCCCCGTCTGCGCCGCGCAGCTTGACCGCGCCGAGCTCGTCCAGGTCCCGGGACAGGGTGGCCTGGGTGACCTCGATGCCGTCGTCGGCGAGCAGCTTGGCCAGTTCGGTCTGGCTGCGGATCCCGTTGGCGGAGACCAGTTCGACGATGCGGGCCTGCCGCGCGACTCGACTCGTCATGGTCGTCGCACCAACCACGCCAGCAGCGCCTTCTGGGCGTGCAGCCGGTTCTCCGCCTCGTCGAACACCGCGCTGGCCGGGCCGTCGATCACCTCGTCGGTGATCTCCATGCCGCGGTGCGCCGGCAGGCAGTGCAGCACGCTGGTGTCGGCCTTGCCGGTGGCGGCGAGCAGTTGGGCGTTGACCTGGAACGGCCGGAACGGGCTGACCCGGTCCTTGCCGTCGTTCTCCTGGCCCATCGAGGTCCAGGCGTCGGTGACCAGGACGTCGGCGCCGTCCACGGCGGCCTCCGGGGTGCTGAAGAGCTCGACGGAGCCGCCGGTCTCGGCGGCGCGCGCCTTGGCCGCCGCCAGCACCCAGTCCAGCGGCCGGAAGTTCTCCGGGGCGCCGATGCGCACGTGCATGCCCGCGGTGACGCCGCCGACCATCAGCGAGTGCGCCATGTTGTTGGCGCCGTCGCCGAGGTAGGTCAGGGTGAGGCCTTCGAGCTTGCCGTGCCGCTCGCGGATGGTCTGCAGGTCGGCGAGGACCTGGCAGGGGTGGAACTCGTCGGTCAGCGCGTTGATCACCGGGACGCGGGAGACCGAGGCCATCGCGTCGATGCGGGCCTGCGCGAAGGTCCGCCACACCACGGCGTCGACGTAGCGGGACAGGACCCGGGAGGTGTCCTCGATGGTCTCCTCGCGGCCGAGCTGCATCATCCGCCCGTCCACGACGACCGGGTGGCCGCCGAGCTGGGCGATGCCGACCTCGAAGGACAGCCGGGTGCGGGTGGAGTTCTTCTCGAACAGCACCGCGACCGCCTTGGGACCGGCGAGCGCGTCGGAGCCGAGCGGGTCGGCCTTGAACTGGTCGGCGAGGTCGAGGACCTCGGCCTGCTCCGCGGGGGTGAGGTCGTCGTCGCGGAGGAAGTGGCGGGGCATCAGTCGTTCTCCTTGGCAGCGTCGAGCAGCGCGGGCAGGGCGGCGAGCAGTCGCTGCACCTGCTCGGACCGCACGATCAGCGGTGGGGCCAGCCGGATGGCGTCCGGCTGGATGGGGTTGAGCAGGAATCCGGCGTCCTGCCCGGCGGCGGCGATCCTGGCCGAGACCGGTTCGGTCAGGCCGATGCCGATCAGCAGGCCGTCGCCGCGCACTTCGCCGATCAGCGGGTGGTCGAGCTGCCGCAGGCCGGTGACGAGTTCCGCGCCGACCTTGGCGACGTGGTCGAGCAGCCCGTCCTCGGCGATGGTGTCCAGCACCGCCAGCGCGGCCGCGCAGACCACCGGGTTGCCGCCGAAGGTGGTGCCGTGCTGGCCGGGGTGCAGCAGGTCGCCTGCGGCGCCGATGCCGATGCAGGCGCCGATGGGCAGGCCGCCGCCGAGGCCCTTGGCCAGGGTGATCACGTCGGGCACGATGCCCGTGCGCTGGAAGGCGAACCAGGAGCCGGTGCGGCCGATGCCGGTCTGCACCTCGTCGAGCACGAGCAGCGCGCCGTTGCGGGCGGTGATCTCGCGGGCCGCCTGCAGGTAGCCCTCGGGCGGGACGATGACGCCGTTCTCGCCCTGGATCGGCTCCAGGAACACCGCGGCGGTGTTGTCGTCCACTTCGGACTCCAGCGCGGAGACGTCGCCGTAGGGCACGTGCACCACGCCGGGCGGCAGCGGTTCGAACGGCTGCTGCTTGGCCGGCTGGCCGGTGAGCGCGAGGGCGCCCATGGTGCGGCCGTGGAAGCCGCCCCGGGTGGCCACGATCTTGGCCCGGCCGGTGAGCCGCGCGATCTTGAAGGCGGCTTCGTTGGCCTCGGCACCGGAGTTGCAGAACAGCACGCGGCCCGGCGCGCCCACCAGCCCCAGCAGCCGCTCGGCCAGCGCGAGACCCTGTTCGTGCACGTAGAGGTTGGAGACGTGGCCGAGCTTGCCGACCTGCTCGGAGACGGCGCGCACGACGGCGGGGTGGGCGTGGCCGAGGGAGTTGACCGCGATCCCGCTGAGGAAGTCCAGGTAGGTCTTGCCGTCGGCGTCGGTGACCTCGGCGCCCGAGCCGCTGACCAGGGTCAGCTTCGGGGTGCCGTAGTTGTCCATCATGGACGCTTGCCAGCGCTGCGCGCCCGCGGCGTTGCCGGCTGTTCCGCCTCTCCGCGATTCACAGTGGTGGCCGCGTTCCGGATTGATCTCACGTTTCGAGGTTTCTTGTGGCTGAGCTCCGTCACGGTCCCCTGAGGTGCGGTTGAGATGCCCCCCAGTTGGCACAGAATCACTCATCACTTCTCCTCGGTGTTCTGCGCCGGCAGCACCATGGTGCCGATGCCGGCGCTGGTGAAGACCTCCAGCAGCACGGAGTGCGCGAGGCGTCCGTCGATGACGTGCGCCCGCGGGACCCCGCCGCGCACCGCGCGCAGGCACGCCTCCATCTTGGGGACCATGCCCGAGGCCAGGTTCGGCAGCAGCTCCTCGAGCTGGTCGGCGTCGAGCCGGGACACCAGCGACGAGCGGTCCGGCCAGTCCGTGTAGAGGCCTTCGACGTCGGTGAGCACCACGAGCTTCTCGGCGCCGAGGGCCACGGCCAGCGCACCGGCGGCGGTGTCGGCGTTGACGTTGTGCACCACGCCGTCGACGTCGGGTGCGACGGTGGACACCACCGGGATGCGACCGGCGTTGATCAGGTCCAGCACCGCGTCGGGGTTGACCGAGACCACGTCGCCGACCAGGCCGACGTCGACCGCCTCGCCGTCGACGGTGGCGGTGCGGCGCTCAGCGGTGAACAGCCGGGCGTCCTCGCCGGACATGCCGACCGCGTGCGGGCCGTGCTGGTTGATCAGGCCGACGAGCTCGCGCCCGACCTGGCCGACCAGCACCATCCGCACCACGTCCATGGTCTCGGGGGAGGTCACCCGCAGGCCGCCGCGGAACTCGCCCTGCATGCCGAGGCGGTCGAGCATCGAGGTGATCTGCGGGCCGCCGCCGTGCACCACCACCGGGTGCAGCCCGGCCAGGCGCAGGAACACCATGTCGGTGGCGAAGGCCTGCTTGAGCTCGTCGTCGACCATCGCGTTGCCGCCGTACTTGACCACGATGGTGGCGCCGTGGAAGCGCTGCAGCCACGGGAGCGCTTCGACCAGGACGCTGGCCTTCTCCGCGGCGGTGGCCAGCCGGTCGGTGGTTTCCGGAGTCATGAGGAGTAGGCGCTGTTCTCTTCGACGTAGGCGTGGGACAGGTCGGTGGTCAGGATGGTCGCGGCGTGCTCGCCGAGGTGCAGGTCCACCACGATCTCGACCTCGCGGCCGGACAGGTCGGCCTCGCTGCGGTCGCGGGCCTTGGTGCCCGCGGCGTAGAGGGTGACGCCGTTGGTGGCGATCTCCAGCCGGTCGACGTCGATCTCGGCGTCCACCCGGCCGAGCGCCATCGCGATGCGGCCCCAGTTCGGGTCGGAGCCGAAGATGGCGGTCTTGACCAGGTTGTCCTCGGCGATGGTGCGGCCGATGGCGATCGCGTCGGCTTCGCTGACCGCGCCGCGCACGGTGATGTCGATGGTCTTGGTGGCGCCCTCGGCGTCGTCCTGCAGCTGCCGGACGAGGTCCGCGCAGACGGTGGTCAGCAGCCCGGTGAAGTCCTCTTTGGACACCTCGACGCCGGAGGCGCCGGAAGCCAGCACCAGCACGGTGTCGTTGGTGGAGGTGCCGCCGTCGACGTCGAGCCGGTCGAAGGTGACGCGGGTGGCCGCGCGCAGCGCCTCGTCCAGATCGTCGCCGCTGATCACCGCGTCGGTGGTGAGGACGCTGAGCATGGTGGCCAGGTTCGGCGCGAGCATTCCGGCGCCCTTGGCGAAGCCGCCGATCGACCAGCCCGCGTCGTGCTGCCCGAAGGCCTGCTTGGGCTTGGTGTCGGTGGTGAGCACCGCGGTGGCCGCGTCGAGACCGGCCTGCGCACCGCCCGCGAGCGCTCCGTTCGCGGTGTCGACGCCGGGCAGCAGCGCGTCCATCGGCAGCCGCTCGCCGATCAGGCCGGTCGAGCAGACCGCCACCTCGATGGCGCCGACGCCGAGCACCTCGGCGACCTTCTCCGCGGTGGCGTGGGTGTCCTGGAAGCCCTCGGGGCCGGTGCAGGCGTTGGCGCAACCGGAGTTGAGCACCACCGCGCGCAGCTTGTGCTCCTTGAGCACCTGCTGCGACCACAGCACGGGCGCGGCCTTGACCTTGTTGGTGGTGAACACCGCGGCCGCGGCCTGCTGCGGTCCGTCGTTGACGACGAGCGCGAGGTCGCGCTTGCCGCCGGCCTTGATCCCGGCGGCCACCCCGGCCGCCCGGAAGCCGGCAGGTCCGGTCACGCTCATTTGCTCTCCTCGGTCATCTCGACGACGTGCCCGGCCGCGGTGAGCACGGCCGCGGCCTTCCCGGCGGCGTCGGCCGGGACCAGGATCCAGTCGGTGTCGAAGGTGGACAGGGTGAAGACGCTGATCCCGGCGTCGGCCAGCGGCACCAGCAGCGCGGCCAGGATGCCGGTCAGCGCGAAGTCCAGCGGCCCCTGCACCTCCAGCGCCCGGAACGGGCCTTCCACCCGCACGTCGCGCCCGGCTTCGGCGGCCAGCGAGTGCGGGAAGACGATGGTGCGGCCCGCGCGGGTGGTCAGGCTGCCGTGGATCGGCGCGTTGCCGCCGGTCAGCGCCAGGTTGGCGTGCGCGGGCACCATGCCGACGGCCAGCAGCTCGTCGTGCAGCCGGAGCGAGAGACCGGTCACGGGGCCACTCCGACCGTCGGCAGGCCGGTGGTCTCGGGCAGTCCGACCGCGATGTTCATGCACTGCACGGCACCGCCCGCGGTGCCCTTGGTCAGGTTGTCCTCGGCGGCGACGACGATCAGCCGGTCGGCGTCGGGGTCCACGGCCAGCTGGAGGTGGACGGTGTTCGCGCCGAGCGTGGCCGAGGTCTGCGGCCACTGCCCCTCGGGCAGCACGTGCACGAACGGTTCGTCGCCGTAGGCCTTGAGGTAGACCTCGCGCGCGGAATCGGCGCTGACGCCCTCGCGCAGCGCGGCGCTGCAGGTGGCGAGGATGCCACGCGCCATCGGCGCGAGGACCGGCGTGAAGGAGACCTTCACCGGCTCGCCCGCGGCGGCGCTGAGGTTCTGGATGAACTCCGGGGTGTGCCGGTGCGCACCGCCGACGCCGTAGACGCTGGCCGAGCCCATGACCTCGGCGGACAGCAGGTGCGGTTTGAGCGCGCGCCCGGCGCCGGAGGTGCCGGTGACCGCGACGACGACCGCTTCGGGCTCGACGAGGCCGGCGGCCAGCGCGGGCGCGAGCGCCAGCGAGGACACCGTGGGGAAGCACCCGGCGACGGCGACGCGCTTGGCGCCGCGCAGGCGCTCACGCGCGCCGGGCAGTTCGGGAACGCCGTAGGGCCAGGTGCCGGGGTGCTCGCCGCCGTACCAGCGCGACCAGTCCTCGGGGTCGTTGAGCCGGTGGTCGGCACCGCAGTCGATCACCACGGTGTCCTCGCCGAGCTCGGCGGCGATCGCGGCGGAGTGCCCGTGCGGCAGCGCGAGGAAGACGACGTCGTGCCCGGAGAGCTCGGCGGCCGTGGTCTCGACCAGCACCCGGTCGGCCAGCGGCAGCAGGTTCGGGTGGTGCTGCCCGAGCGCGCTCCCGGCGTTGCCGCCCGCGGTCAACGCACCGATCTCCACCTCGGGGTGCGAGAGCAGCAGGCGAAGCAGCTCCCCACCCGCGTAGCCACTGGCACCGGCAACAGCCACTCGAACCGTCATACGGATGATTATGCACCCTCGTGCAATTTCAATCAAACAGCCGTCCGTCACACCACCGCGCCGGGCCGGTGTCGGTTCTTGATACCGCTGATCCACCGCAGGTCAGCGAGGAACGGCGGATCAACTCGACTGAGAACCGAGACCGTCAGCGGTTCTGCGGCAGGTCGGACATGTCCAGCACGAAGCGGTAGCGGACGTCGTTGCGCTCCAAGCGGTCGAGGGCTTCGTTGACGCGTGCGGACGGGAGGAGTTCGATGTCGGCGGTGACGTTGTGCTGGGCGCAGAACTCCAGCATGGCGGCTGTCGCGGGACGGCCGCCGCTGCCCGCGGAGCTGAGCTTCTTGCGTCCTATCAGCAGGTCGGTGGCCTGCACGGTGACCGTACCGAGGTGCCCGAGGTGGCTGAGGGTTCCGTCCAGGGCGACGAGCCCGAGGTAGGGCGTGACGTCGTGCGGGACGGCGATGGTGTCGACGACGACGTCGAACCGGTCCCGGGCTGCGGCCATCTGGCGCTGGTCCGTGGAGACGATCAGGTCGTGGCCGCCCAGCCTGCGGGCGTCATCGGCTTTGTCGGCCGATCGGCTGATGACCGTGGTGTCGGCCCCGAGTGCGACGGCGAGTTTGACCGCGAGGTGCCCGAGGCCGCCGAGGCCGGCCACGGCGACTCGGGTGCCGGGCCCGACGCCGAGGGCTTGCAGCGGCTCCCAGACGGTGACCCCCGCGCACAGCAGAGGAGCGGCGGCCGCGGGGTCGAGCCCGGCGGGGAGCGGGTAGGTGAAGTCGTCGCGGACGATGTACTCGCGGGAGTAGGCCCCCAGCGTGGTGGTTCCGTCGTAGCGGTCGGTGCCGGCATAGGTCAGGGTCGGGAATTCGTGGCAGAAGTTCTCCTGCCCTGCCCGGCACATCGCGCACGCGCCGCACGAGTCGACGATGTTGCCGACGGCGACCTGGTCACCGATGGCGAATCGCGTGACCTCGTGCCCGATGTCGGTCACCACGCCCGTGAACTCGTGGCCCGGCACCAACGGCGCTTCGCCGGTGCGGGTGCGGACGGCGTGGAGATCGGTATGGCAGACGCCGCAGTAGTCCACGCGAACGGCGACGTCGTCGGCCCGCAGTTCCCGGCGTTCCAGCGATGTCCGCCGCAACGTGGTCCCGGCGCGGTCGGCTTGCCAGCCCAGGGTGCTCCTCATGCTACTCCCACAACAAACAGACTGTTCGGTCTATTTCGACGTTAGCCGTAAACCGCCGCCTCGGCAAACCGACTGGTCTGTTGTTATCGTTCCCGGCATGGCCGACAAGCCCTTGACCTCGCGTGGCGCCGCCACCAGGCAGCGCATCCTGGACGTGGCGACCCAGGAGTTCGCCGAGCACGGGATCGCCGGGGCACGCGTCGAACGCATCGTGGCCGCAGCCCGCACCAACAAGGCACAGCTCTACGGCTACTTCGGCAGCAAGGAAGGGCTGTTCGACGCCATCTTCTTCGGCTCGCTGGAGCGGATCATGACCGTCGTGCCGATCGACGCCACCGACCTCGCCGGCTGGGCCGTCCGCCTCTACGACGAATACCTCCGCCGCCCGGACCTCATCCGACTGGCCACCTGGGCACGTCTGGAGCGACGCCCGACCGGTCACCTCGTCGACGACAGCAACCGCCTCGACGACGCCAAACTGCGCGCCATCGCCAACGCGCAAGCCGCGGGCACCGTCCGGTCCGGAGACCCGTTCGACCTGATGGCCGTGGTCATCGCGATGTCGATGGCATGGTCACCGGTCAGCAACGTCTACGCCGCCAGCGATCAGGAACCCCCGGAACTGCACGAGCAACGCCGAACCCTGCTCCGCGACAGCGTTCAGCGCGTCATCACACCCCACTGAGCGGCCCGCCCCGACACCAACGCGCGCTCATGCCGCTGACCGGCAGCTCGGCCGGGCGAACGAACGCCAGCCGGCACGGCCCGGCCACCGGGGCCGGTGGCCGGGCCGCAGGTCGAGCGATCAGCGCCGCATCAGGGCGAAGACGCCCCAGCCGAGATGTTCGCGCATGTAGCGCGCATATCGCGCGGGCTCGGTGGTGAGTTCGGCCCGCACCTCGGGCGCCAGCTCGTCGTCCGGGTTCCGGTCGAGCCAGCGGCGGAGGTTGAGCCACTGCGCCGCGCAGTACCGGTCCCAGCTGTCCTGGTCGGCCAGCACCATCTCCACGACGTCGTACCCGAGGCCGCCGAAGTGCTCGATCAGCTCGGGCAGCGGCAGGAAGTCGGCCGGGCCGGTGGCGTGGCAGGCCTCGGCGGTCTCCTGGTCCGGCGGAGTCCGGCGCCAGTAGGGCTCGCCGATCAGCATCAGACCTCCGGGGCGGAGGCTGCGGCCGAGCAGCTCGGCCGTCCCGGCGACGCCGTTGCCGATCCAGGTGGCGCCGACGCAGGCGGCGAGATCGACCGGCTCGTCGGCGACGTGGCCGGCGGCGTCGCCGTGGACGAACTCCACCAGGTCGGCGACGCCGAGCTCGACGGCGCGGGCCCGGGCCTGCTCGGTGAAGACCGTGCTGATGTCCACGCCCGTGCCGGTGAAGCCCAGGTCACGCGCCCAGGTGCACAGCATCTCGCCCGAGCCGCTGGCCAGGTCGAGCACCCGCGTCCCGGGCGGCAGGCGCAGCGCCCGGCCCAGGGTGGCGAGCTTGTCGGGAGTCAGCGGGTTGTGGATGCGGTGACCGCTCTCGCGGATGGTGAAGATGCGGGGAAGGTCCACAGTGGATTCCTTTGGGAGAGGCCCTCCGGACGCACCCGAACTCCCGCTGGGCGGGATGCGCGTCAGGACGAGACCGGGGAAGTGAGGATGATCCGGGCGCTGCGCACGGCAGCGGTCGCCAGGACAGTCATCAACTCACCTCCCTGAATCTCCGGCAGCGGACCCAAGTCATCGCTGCGCCGCCGAGGATAGCAGCTCGGGCAGGCAGCCCCGTGAGCGTTTCGGGGCGCCATGACGCCCCAAAACGCTCACGGCATCCGACCAGCCAGAACCTGCACCTCAGAGCCAGACCAGCCGGAGATCGCGGATCAGCGAGAAGCACTCCAGCGCACCTTCGGCGGAGTCGGAGTTACCGGTCCAGCCGTGCGGGCTGACGAACACCGCACCCGGCCCCGAGCCACCGGGTTCCCGGCAGAAGTCCAAGCCCCACAGGTAGATCTGCGCATCGACGCCCCCGTCGCCATCCCGCGCGACCTCGCACAGCGCGAACTTCCTCGGCTGCTGCGCCTCGGCCAGATCCGCCAGCACGGCGGACAGTTCCCCATCGCCCCAAGCCCCCAGCGAACGACACGACTTCGACATCCCGACTCCCATCTGCCGATCAACTCGTAAATCGGAATCTAGTTGGAATGATTCCAACAGTCATCTACCGAATCAGGTGATCCACTGGAGATCGTTGACCTGCGAGGATGAACGCCATGCCGCCCGCACCCGACCCCCGCATGCTGCGCATCCAGCTCGGCATCGAGCTGCGCCGCCTCCGCGAGCAAGCGGACCGCAGCACCTTCGAAGCAGCCGACGCCCTCGGCTGCAAACAACCGAAGATCAGCAAGATCGAGAGCGGCGGCCAGGGCGTCAAACCGGACGAGGTCGCGCAGCTGCTCGACTTCTACGACGCGAGGCCGAAGCAGCGCAAGTACTTGCTCGGCCTCGCAGAACGCCTCCCCAAACGAGCCAGGCCGAAGATGTACCACCGCGACGCCGTCCCGGACTGGTTCCAACGCTTCCTGGCGTTGGAGAGCGAAGCCTCCGAGATGAAGATCAACGAGGTAGAGATCGTGACCGGCCTCCTACAGACCGAGGGCTACGCCCGTTCAACCATCAAAGCCTGGGAACCGGCAGCCGATCCTCGCCTGGTCGACCGCCAAGTACAGACCAGGATGCAACGTCAAGCAGTCTTGACGCGCTCGGACGACCCACTCAACCTCCATGTCATCCTGAGCGAATCAGCACTTCACCGGGTGCAAGGCAACGCCAAGATCATGCGAGGCCAGCTGGAGCACCTGCTGACCGCGTCAGATCAACCGAACATCAAACTCCAGGTGCTGCCATTCGCCGCCCCGAACAGGATCGCAGTCACCTCAACGGCAACGCTGCTCCACCTGGCGAAGCAGCAGCTGTCCGCCGTGTACCTGGAAGACTTCTTCGGCGCCACCTACTTGTGGGAGCCCGAGGAATACACGCGGTACAGCATCATCTTCGAGCGATTGAGTGCCGCCGCGCTACCGGTCGATGAAACTCGGGAACTCATCGATAAGGTGAGCGAGAAGTACCGGTAGACAAGTGGAAGGGGTGACGATGTCCGCCCCGGAATTGTCCACGGCCACATGGCTCAAGAGCAGCTACAGCCAAGGCAACGGCGGCCAGTGCGTCGAAGTCGCTGTTCAGCCGACCGTTGTCGGTGTTCGGGATTCCAAGGACCCCGACGGCCCGGTGCTGGTGTTCAATCCCAGCGCGTTCGCGCAGTTCCTCGGCACTTTGCGGAGCTAGGTCGCGACTCTGCAGGTCAGAGCCCGTGAGTGTTTTGTGATGCTATGGCCTCACAAAACACTCACGGGCCTGGTGCCACCTGGGGCGGTCGACCGGGGGCGTCCGGCGTGGTCGGATGGCGGTGGATCCTGATGCGTAGGAGGCGCGATGGTCACCGTGCAGGCCGCTGTTGTGCAGGACGCTCCCGTTGCTTTCGATCTCGACGCCACGCTCGACAAGGTCGACCGGCTCGCTGAGCAGGCGGCTGCCGGTGGGACCGAGCTGGTCGTGTTCCCGGAGGCGTTCGTGTCCGCCTATCCGCGCGGCGCGACGTTCGGGGCGACCATCGGACAGCGGACGCCGGAGGGCAGGCAGCTGTACCGGCGGTACTGGGAGTCGTCGATCGAGGTGCCCGGACCGGCGACCGAGCGGATCGGAGCGGCTGCCGCGCGGCACGGGATGCACCTGGTCATCGGCGTCATCGAGCGCGATCGCGGCACGCTCTACTGCACCGCGCTGACCTTCGGGGCGGACGGCGTCCTGCTCGGCAAGCACCGGAAGCTGATGCCGACCGGCAGCGAACGCCTGGTGTGGGGCTTCGGCGACGGCTCGACGATGCCGGTCCACGACACCGCGATCGGCCGCATCGGCACCGTGATCTGCTGGGAGAACTACATGCCCGCGATGCGCATGCACATGTACTCGCAGGGCGTGCAGCTCTACTGCGCGCCGACCGCCGACCCGCGCGACACGTGGGTGGCCAGCATGCAGCACATCGCCTGCGAGGGCCGCTGCTTCGTGCTCTCCGCCAACCAGTTCACCCGCCGCTCGGACTACCCGGCCGACTACCCCGTCGACGCCGAACCCGGCGAAGTCCTCAGCCGGGGGGCGTCGGTGATCGTGGACCCGCTCGGCAACGTGCTGGCCGGCCCCGCGACCGACGGGCCGGCGATCCTGCGCGCCGAGCTCGACCTCGGGCGGATCGCGGAGGGCAAGTACGACTTCGACGTGGTCGGCCACTACTCCCGCCCGGACGTCTTCGAGCTCCGCGTCGACCGGAGCCCGAAGCATCCCGTCCTTCCGCACGGCTGACGCCGGGCTTTCAAGCCGGGTTGCCGCGGCGAGCCCGGTAAGCCCGTTGCCGGCAGGCGGGCGAGCAGTACTTCCGGGGCCGACCCCGGGCGCTCGGCGCCACCGGCTCCAGGCAACCGGGGCACAGCACCGTGTTTTCGTCACCGCGAGGGCGATCCACCGGGTTTTCGTCACCGAGCGCCCTGGCGGCGCGAGCCGCGGTGACGAGGTCGCCTTCCGCGATTCGCCCGCGCGGCGTGTGCGTGGACAGATCACCCTCGAGGACGGGGCACCGCGCGATGTCGTCGTCCGCGCAGCACAGCAGGTGGCGGAGGTAGCCGCCGGCGGCCTCCAGCTGCGCGATCCGCCGCTCCAGCAGCGCGAGCTGCTCGCCGATGGTGCGCTGCCGGTCTTCGCACGTGGTCTTTCCCGAGGTGACGACCGCGGCTTGGCCCAGCGGCATCTTCCCGATCACGCAGCACAGGTAGGCCAGACCGATGCGGCGGAGGTCGCGATCGCGGTAGCGCCGTCTGCCGCCGTCGCGGGCGGGCGGGTCGAGCACGCCCTGGCGTTCCCACCACCGCAGCGCGGATGGCGCGATGCCGTACAGGGCTGCCGCTTCGCCGATCGAAACAGCGGGTTCGGTCACGAGTCCCCCTTGACATCGAGTCGACTTGACGCAGCAACCTTAAGGCAAGGCTTACCTAAGTGATTTCGCTTCGAATGGAAGAGGTTGCCCCTGATGGAATGCGAGTACGCGGAGACCGTCGTCATCGGTGCGGGCCAGCAGGGCTGCGGGGCGGCCGCGGCGCTGCAGGAGCTCGGCCGCGAATCGATCGTGCTGGAACGCGGTGAGATCGGTCAGGCGTGGGCGCACGAGCGCTGGGACAGCTTGCTGGTGGGCAGCGGGAACCGGTCGGTGCGGTTCCCCGGCTGGGACTACGACGGCGACGACCCCGACGGCTACATGTCCGGGCCGGAGTTGGCCGGGCACCTGCGCCGCTACGCCGAACGGCGAAACCTCCCGATCCGTCAGCACACGCCCGTCGAGAAGGTCGAGTGCCCGCCGGACGCTTCGGCTCGCGACGAAGTGCGGTTCAGGACCCACCTGTCCGCGGGTGGCGTCATCGAGTCGCGCAACGCCGTCGCCGCGCTGGGCGGCTACGCGAGCCCCCGCGTGCCCGACCTGGCAGCCGAGGTCGACCCGTCGGTCAACCAGCTGCACTCGCGCTACTACCGCAATCCCGGTTCCCTGCCCGACGGGGCCGTCCTCGTGGTGGGTGCGGGGATCAGCGGCCAGCAGATCGCCGACGAACTGGTGGCGGCCGGGCGCGAGGTCTTCCTGTCGGTCGGCCGCCACCGCACCTGGCCCCGCCACTACCGGGGCCGCAGCGTGGTCGAGTGGCTGTTCGCGCTCTCCCTGTACGAGGACTTCGTCACGCCGGATGCCGACGGCGACCGGACGTTGCCCGGGCTGCCGGTGACCGCCGTGCCGGACGGCGGCAGGGAGCTCAACCTGGGCGCGCTGGCCAGTAGAGGAGTCGTCCTCGTCGGATCGGCGCGCGCGGCGCAGCACGGCGTCCTGCTGCTCGAGGACAACGTCGTCGCGATCGCCGCGGAATCGGCCCGCTCGTTCCGGCGGGCGATCGACGCGATCGACACCCGGATACGCCAACGGGGCTTCGCCGTACCGGAGCAGCGACCGGCGCCCGAGGTCGACATGACCCGGATCGCCGGCTTCGGGAACAAGCTCGACCTGGCCCGGCACGGCATCACGACGATCATCTGGTGCACCGGGTTCGGCCCGGACTACCGGATCCTGCCGGACACCGCGCTCGACGACCGCGGGTTCCCGATCCAGCGGAAGGGCATCTTCGGGGCGCTGCCCGGGCTGTACTACGCCGGGCTCCCGGACGGACGATCGCAGGCCCCGGTGGCCATCTCGGCCAACGTCGAGAACGGGAGGTCCATCGCGCGCCAGGTGCACATCGACCACATCTTGCGCTCCGGCTCCCCGGCGTCGGTCGCCCTGCCCTGAAGGCCTACCGGTCGATCTTCGGCTTGCGGGTGCCCGGGGCCAGGCCGGTTTCGGCGTGGATTCCCGGGTCCGTGAACGTGCCGATCGAGTAGATGCGGGCGCCGCGGGCGAGCGCGAAGGCGTGCAGGTCGTGGAGGATTCGCACCGCTTCGTCCGCTTGCCCGCGGGTCGGGAAGTCCAGCAGGCAGTCCATCAGCCAGTACCGCTCCCCCGCGCCCTCGGGCAGCGGCGGGTTGCGGCGGCCCGCCGCGTCCATGGCAGCGCGGTTCTTCACCGCCAGCAGCACCACCGAGGTCGGGCCGATGAACGGCTGCACCCGCGGCAGGGCTTCGGGCAGGATCTCGGTCAGCTGGTCATCGGTCATGATCCAGTCGGCCCACGCCTTCGGGAGCTCGTTCCAGCCCAGCTCCCGTTCCGCGTAGTCGTACATCGGGTCCGCCAGGCCCAGGACGAAGTCGAGGTAGGAGCGGTCCTGGAACTCGGGCTCGCCCTCGCCGAAGCCCTCCAGCACCGCAGCGTCGATCCCGCGCTCCCCGGGGTCGTAGATGTCGACCTCCAGCCAGGCGACCTGCGGGTCGGGGTACTTCCAGGTGACGTGCAGCTCGTCCAGCTCCGGCTTGTCGGACAAGGCGCGGAGGGCCTGGTAGGCCGCAACAGGAGAGCTGAACCGCAGCGTGTAGGTGCTCACCCGGCTCGGCGCGTGCGTCACCTCGACCCAGAGCCGGGTGATGACGCCGTGCTGGCCGACGCCGCTGAGCACCGCGTTGTACACCTCGTCGTTCTCGTCCGCGCTGCACAGGAGCCGCTGCCCGGTGGGAGTGACCACCTCCATGCGGAGCACCGCGGCGCCGAACACCCCGCTGCGCACGTTGGCGCTCCAGCCGCCGACCGAGGCGAACCCACCGGCCGACAAGGTGGTGCGGCCGGGATAACCGGTGCTGACGCGGGCCCGGTGCTTGTCCGCGGCGATCGCGACGTCGGTCAGCAGCACACCGGCATCGATCTCGATCAGCCCGGCCGACCCGTCCGCCGCGGGCGGCTGGAGGGAGTGGATGCGGTTGAGCCGCAGCAGGTCGATGGCGATCCCGTCGGCGGCCAGCGCCTGGCCGCCGACGGTGTGCTGGTTGCCTTGCGCGGCGCACGGGATCCCGTGCTGGTGCGCGAATCGCACGACGGCTTCGACGTCACCGGCTCCGGCCGGGCGCAGAACCACTCCGGGCAGGGCCTGCACGCGGCCGCCGCGGTCCTTGCCCGCGGCGCTGCGGGCTCCCGCGTCCACCACGAGCTCACCGCCGTCGGGCAGCTCGGGAGCCGGAATCCAGTCGGACGTCCCGTCGTCCGGTCCCCAGGCCAGGGTCCGCCAGTTGATGCCCAGTCCGCGACTCGTCACTGCAGGTTCCTCCCGGCACTCCGCGAAAGCATGGTCAACGGCCGGTGCCCACTATCTCCGCTGAGCTGGGCTCGCGGAAGCGTTGACATTTGCCACGGTCGCCGCGCGGAGTGCGGTGCCTCACCCGACCCCCTTGCGAGATCGGTAGGGCGGCGCGGGATCATCGTTGCTGATGACGATGATCCCGCCCCGGCCGAGCGCGGTCGACCACCGAGCTTCGCGGCCGACTGCGGGCTGGGTGGGGCGGCGGGTGCTGCTGCGCGGCATCGACCCGGCGGACCGGCGCACCCTGATCGGCTTCGACCGGGAGTCCGCGCGGGAGGGGCCGCCGCAGTTCGACGGCTACCGGCACTGGGCGGCGCACCGCGCCGACCACCTCGACCCGGGCGAGGACCTCCACCTGGCGATCGAGACCCGGCACGACCGGACCCTGGTCGGTTCGCTGTCGACCAGCCAGCCGGAACCGGGCACCTTCAGCTACGGCATCGGGATCGGCCCGCAGCACCGCCGCCGCGGCTACGCCGACGACGCGATCAGCACGCTGCTCGGGTACATGTTCGGCCACCGCCGCTTCACCAAGTGCGAGGTCGGCATCTACGGCTGCAACACCGCATCGCTGGCCCTGCACGCGAGACTCGGCTTCCGCGAGGAAGGCCGCCTCCGCGACCCGGAGTTCCTCTGCGGCGGAGCCCAGTACCTGGTGCTGATGGGCATCACCGACGAGGAGTTCGCCACCCGTCACCTCCCCCGCGCCCGCTGAGCGCTCACTCACCGATCACCGGCGCGGAGCCCTGCTCGCCGCCGCCGAAGAAGTCCTGATCAGCGGTGTCGAGCACCACCCGGTTCTCGGGTTCCCCACCGGAGACGACGGACCTCGCCCCCACCACCTGCCCAAAGCCCGCTTGATCCAGCCGCTTCCTGAGGTACCGCTGCAGTTCGGCGCGGTCCACCGAACCGCCAGGTATCGCGAACCGCTGCAGGTCGCGGGCGCACGCGACGACAGCACCGGTGGCCGAATCCCGCGCCGCGGCGGCGAATGCGTCGAGCCAGGCGTGCACGGCGGGTTCGGCCTCGATCCCGCAAGCCGTCGCGCAGTGGTGCAGCGCTTCCGGCAGCCAGCGGTGCGCGGCCGAGCACAGGCGGTGGTAGAACTCCTCGACCAGCAGCATCCGCCACTCCCAGTCGAACCAGCAGGAGTCGCCGGGCAGTCCGAGCTCCTCGCGGCGCTGGCGGAAGTGGTCGGCGAGGTCCTGGTGGCGCCGGCGGAAGCGCCGCGGCGCGCGGCCGCGCTCGTAGCGCACCATCTTCTCCCGGACCACGTGGTGGTACTTCAGCCGGCCGTGGTCCTCGTGGACGAACGGCCGCTCCCGCAACCACCGGAACAGGCCCACCGCCCGGGCCGGCTCGCTCAGCACGGCCAGCACGTCCTCGTCGAGCACCCGGGGCAGCGCGGCGAGCACCGCGTCGTCCCGGCTCTCCTGCTCCGGGACGAAGTTCAGGAAGCGCGCCACCGCCATCCCGGTCGGGTCGTGCACGTCGTCGTCGCCTGATTCGGCCAAGCCGGCCAGCAGCAGCGGGAGCCCGCCGGACAGTTCGAGGATCACGTCCGCCAGCTCCGGGTCCCGGACGCCCTTCCGGCCGAGCAGCGTCCTGGACTCCTCGGCGGTGAACGGATCCAGCCGCCAGGACACCAGGATCGAGGAGAACTCGCCCCAGTTGTTGAAGTCGAGCGGGTGCTGTCCCGCGACGCCGAGCACCAGGCCCAGCGGGAGCTCCCCGTAGTACCCGTGCAGCAGGCGCAGCAGCCACGGTTCGACGACCTCGGCGGTGCGCTCGTAGTTGTCGAAGAGCACCACCAGCTGCCTGTGGTGGGCGATCTTGCGCAGGTCGTCCACCAGGCACGGGGTGAGCTCCTCGACCGGTGAGAGCAGCAGCCGGACATCGGCCTGGCTGCCGAAGCGCCTGGCCAGGTAGCCGCGGCACTGCTCCACCCACTCCTGGACCCGCTCCGGAGGGACCGCATCGGCGACCGGGCCGAGCCCGGGCGCGGCGGCGCGCACGACGCCGAGGCCGAACCGGACCGCCGTCGCCATCACCAGCTCGCGGGCTTCGGACGGCGCTTGCGGATCGGACAGCACCTCGTCGTGCCGCTGCTCGTAATCGGCGAAGCGCTGCGCGAACTTCCGCGCCTCCCCGCCCTGCCCGGCCAGCTGGCGGGCGATCGCGGCCAGCACCCGGACCAGGTTCGACTCGTTGTCATCGGTGACCGCGACCAGCGCGGAGTGCTGCAGCGAGATCTCGCGCAGCTGGCGCAGCAGGAACGTCTTGCCGATGCCGGCCTGGCCGTGCAGGCCGAACACGAACTTGCGCTCGGCCACCGGAGCCCGCAGGTTCGCGCGGAAGGCGTCGCACTGCTGACGCCGGCCGACGAACTCGCTGCCCTGCCGCTGCCGCAAGACCTCCTGCAGGCTCCGAGCACCTCCAGGACCGGTCACCGGGTCATCGTGCCAGTGCGCACGCGCCTGCGATGGCGATTTCCGGAGAAAGATCCACAACCCGGAGCGTCAGCTGCCGGTATCTCCGGAGATCGCCGGTACTCGCTGGTCCAGGGCGTATTCGGTGGCGATGCGCAGGAGCATCTCCTTCTCCACGCGGAGGAGGTGGTTCTCGCGGCGGAGGCGGTCGAGCTCTTCGCGCTCCGCCGCGGTCAGCTCGTTCACCGCAGCGGGTCGAACGGCCGCAGCAGCGCCGGGCGCTTGCCGGTGGTGATCTGCTCGGCGAGCAGTCGCCCGGTCAGCGGGCCGAGGGTCAGGCCCCACATGCCGTGGCCGCCCGCGACGTAGGCGCCGGGCAGCTTGGTCGCGCCGATCAGCGCGAGCCCGTCGGGCGTGACCGGGCGGCCGCCGACCCACTCGTCGTGGCGCTCCTCCCAGCGCACGCCGGTCAGCAGCGGGCGCGCCGAGCGGACGATCGCTTCGATGCGGCCGCGGTCCAGCGGCGCGTCGACCGGCCGGAACTCCATGGTGCCCGCCACCCGCAGACCGCCCTGGTAGGGCGTGCACGCCACTCGCGCGGCGGGCAGGTAGATCGGGCCCGGGACCGGCTGGTCCGTCGGGACGGTGAAGGAGTAGCCGCGGCCGGCGCGCACCGGGGTGCGCACGCCCAGCGGCTTGGCGAGCTTGCTCAGCCAGGCCCCGGCGGCCAGCACGACCACCTCGGCCGACACCCGGTCGTCCTGAGTGGACTTGACGATCACCTGGCCGCTGGTGCGCACCATGTCCCGCACCTCGAACCCGGTGCGCAGCGTGCCGCCGCGCTCGACGAAGGACCGCGCGAGGGCGCGGGTGAACTCACCGGGATCGACGTAGCGCTGGCCCTCGACCCGCAGCACCGACGAGATGCGGTCGGACAGCTGCGGCACATCCGCGTCCGCGACGGACAGCTCGGTGGTGTCGACCGGCTGCCCGCAGCCGCGGATCTGCTCGAACTCGTGCCGCAGATCGGCCGCCTGCTCCGGCTTCTCGAACGCGGCCGTGATCGGCGCGTTCTCGGTCTTCGCCTCGACACCGCCCGCCAGCAGCGCGTCGAAAGCGTCCAGGCATTCGGCGTTCATCGGCACGAACGACCGCATCCCCCGCTGCCACGCCCGCGGCGTGCAGTGCGCGGCGAAGCGGGTCAGGAACGACCACAGGCCGATGTCCGGGGTGGCGGGCACGTGCAGCGGGGCGTCGGCGGAGAACAGCGTGCGCAGCCCGTAGCGCAGCACCGCCGGCTCCGGCAGCGGGATCGAGAAGGCCGGCGAGAGGTAACCGGCGTTGCCCCACGACGAACCCGCCGCGACGTCCTGCTTGTCGAGCACGGTCACCTCGACGCCGTGCTCCTGCAGGAACCACGCGGTGGACAGGCCGACCACGCCGGCGCCGACCACCACTGCCCGCCGCGGAATCCCGTCGATCCCGTCCTCGCGCATGCTGCCTCCTCGGTGCGAACCTCGACTGGAGCATGCCTGGACCATCACGCTCAGCCAGTGTCCGGATCCGACAATCGGCGGGCTGCCGTTTGGCCGAAATCCACTACCCGACTGCGAGCGCGATGATCATCGCCAGCCGGGCGTCCGGATCGTCCAGGTCCAGCGGGGTCAGCTCGGCCATCTTCCGCATCCGGTACCGGACGGTGTTCGGGTGGATCTCCAGCCGCGCCGCGGCCGCGCCGAGATCGCCCTGGCACTCCAGCCAGGCCCGCAACGTCTCGACGTAGCGGGTGCCCTGCTCGCGGTCGTGGCGCCGGAGGTCGACGACCGGCCCGCGGTCCGGCAGCCGGCCGGTCGAGGCGGCGTGCCGCAGGCGGCGCAGCAGGATCTCGTGCCACGCCTCGTCGTAGACCACGGCGTCCTGATCGGCCCGCGTCGAGTGGACCGCGAGGCTCTCATCGGCCTCGCGCCTGCTGTCGACCAGCTGGTTCGGCCCGGCCGCTCCGCCGACACCGGCGAGGATCGTGGTGTCCGACGGCAGGTCGCGCACCAGTGCGCGCACCCACTCGCGAGCGCGCGCGGCGTCGTCGTGCGGCAGCACCGTGTAGACGGTGTTGGCGAACAGCGCGCTGCGGCCCGGCCTCGACCAGCCGAACCCGATCGTCGCCCGCTCGAAGGCCAGCAGCGCGGTTTCGTCCCGCGCGGCGCCGCTGTGCACCTGCACGGCCACCACCCGGAACTGGTCGCTGCGCAGGCCGAGCCTGCTCAACACCGCCGAAGCGTCCTCGTGCCCTTCCAGCAGGCCGATCACCAGGTCCGATTCGACCTGCCGCTCCAGGTCCGCGCTGGCCCGCGTGCGCAGCAGGTGCAGCGCGGCGGTGCGCGCGCCGCCGACCAGCGCCGCCTCGTGCGCGGCGGTGAGCGGCTGCTGCGTCTCCACCCAGATCGAGCCCAGCAGCTCGCGGCCCGCGCGGATCGCGACGACCACGCGCCCGTGCGAGTCCTGCGGTTCCAGCGGGGCGACGTAGACCGGCTCGTCCGAGGTCTCCAGGTGCCGGAACACGCCCCGCGCGGCGAGCGTCCGCCGGATCTCCTCCGGCACCTGCCGCCCCAGGATCGTGGCCAGCCGCGCCCGGTCGGCGCTGAGCTGGCGCCGCGAGTAGGCGAGCACGCCGGACCGGTGGTCCTCGATCGTGACCGGGCCGCCCACCGAATCGGCGAGCGCGTCGGCCAGCGCGAACAGATCCGTCGGTCCCCGCCCGGCCTCGGTCTCCCGCCCCTCCAGCACCAGGCCGTACACGACTCCGGCCAGCTGGCCCCACGACACGGCCGGGTCGACGAGTACGACGGCCAGCCCGCGCTCCCGGGCAGCGGCGATCACCCGCTCCCCGACCGAACCGGCCCGGAACACCACCACCTGAGCGGAAGTCCGCTCGATCAGCTCCGCGTCGTCGGCATCGACGCGGACGGCCAGCAGCACGTCGCCGGTGGCCCCGGGATCGGCCGGATCGTGCAACGCCACCGAGCGCAGGTCCGTGGACCTGCTCCGCGGCGCGCTGACCAACCGCGCCCCGACACCGCCGAGCACGTTGATCAACCGGTCCAGCTTTACCACGCCGCTCCCTCCCCGCCGCCGGAAAAAAGCCAGCGGCCCCGTCCCTGGTCGGGAGCGGGGCCGCTGGGTCGATCGTCAGGCGCGCAGGGTCGCGCCGAGGCGGTCGGCGGCGGACTTGACCGCCGCGTCGCGGGCCTCGGTGGCCTCCTCCTGCTTGAGCGTGCGGTCCGGAGCGCGGAAGCGCAGCGCCAGGGCCAGCGACTTCTTGCCCTCGCCGAGCTGCTCGCCCGCGTAGACGTCGAACAGCCGGACGTCCTCCAGCAGCTCACCGCCACCCGCGCGGACCGCGTCGACCAGGTCCGCCGCCGCGACCTCGGCGTCCACCACCAGCGCGATGTCCATCAGCACCGGCGGGTACGGCGAGATCTGCGGTGCCGGGCGGTTGTCCACCAGCGGCAGGGCGTCCAGGTCGAGCTCCATCGCGCAGGTCCGCTTCGGCAGCCCGAGCGCTTCGACGACCTTCGGGTGCAGCTCACCGGCGTGGCCGACCACGGTCTCGCCGACCTTCAGCTGCGCGCACCGGCCCGGGTGCCACGGAGCCAGCTCACCGGCACCGATCTCCAGCTCCACACCGGCGGCCGCGGCGACCACGCGGGCGGCCTGGACGGCGTCCGCCCAGCTCGCCTCGCGGCCCTTACCCCACCAGCCGGCCTGCTCGCGGTGACCGCCCAGCAGCGCCGCCACGTGCTTCGGCTGCGCGGGCAGCGCCGCCTCCAGCGCGGCCAGCTGCTCGTCGCTGGGCCGCTGCGCGACACCGACCTCCGGCACCGGCGGCTGCTCGGCGGCGGGCTGCACGACCTGTCCGATGTGGAACAGCGCCAGGTCGCGCTGCCCGCGGGAGACGTTGCGCTGCATGACCTCGGCCAGGCCGGTCAGCAGCGTCGTGGTCAGCAGCGAACGGTCGCTCTCCAGCGCGTTGAGCACCGACGCGGTGCGGCGCCGCTCGTCGTCCTCGGCCAGGCCGAACGCGTCGAGCATCGCCTTGCCGACGAACGGGAAGGGCAGCACCTCGACGTAGCCCTCGGCGGCCAGCGCGCGGGACACCGCGCGCTCGCGGCGCTGCTCGCCGGTCAGGCCGCGGCCGGGCGGCGCGGCGGGCAGCACCGACGGGATCGTGTGGTAGCCCTCCAGCCGCAGCACCTCCTCGACCAGGTCGTAGGGCTGCGTCAGGTCCGGGCGCCAGGTCGGCGGCGTCGCGGTGACCAGGCCGACGCCCTCGTCGGAGGTGCTGACCTCGATGCGGCAGCCGATCTGGCCCAGCCGGCGCGCGGTCACGCCGCGCTCGTAGGACACCCCGGCGATCTTGTCCGGCAGCGCCAGCGGCATGGTCACCGGCGCGGGCTGCTTCGGCTCGCCCACGTCGGTGCGGCCCGGCGCGATGGTGCCGTCGCCGTAGCGGACCAGCAGCTGCGCGGCCAGCTCGACGGCCACCGGCGCGACCGCCGGGTCCACCTGCCGCTCGAACCGCTTGCCCGCCTCGCTGGGCAGCTTGTGGCGGCGGATGGCGCGCGCGATGCTCGCCGGGTCCCAGTTCGCCGCCTCCAGCAGCACGTCGTGCGTGTCGTGGCCGATCTCGGTGGACTCGCCGCCCATCACCCCGGCCAGCGACACCGGCCCGGTCTCGTCGGCGATGACGATGTCGTCCGGGTCGAGCTCGCGGCTCACCCCGTCCAGGGTGATCAGCTTCTCGCCCGCCTCGGCGCGGCGCACCACCAGGTCACCGGTCACCTTGGTCGCGTCGAACGCGTGCAGCGGCTGGCCGAGTTCGAGCATCACGTAGTTGGTGACGTCCACGGCCAGCGAGATCGAGCGCATCCCGGCCAGCGCCAGGCGGCGGCGGATCCACCACGGGCTCGGCGCGGTCGGGTCGACACCGGTCACGCGGCGCAGCACGAACCGCGAGCACGCCGTCGGGTCGCTCAGCTCCACGCCGCGCGAGGGCCGGTCGTCCTCCGGGACCGGGCGGGTGCCCGGGTCGCCGAACGGCACGTCCAGCGCGTTGGACAGCTCGCGGGCCAGACCGCGCACCGAGAAGCAGTAGCCGCGGTCCGGGGTGATGGCCAGCTCGATGATCGAGTCGTCCAGCCCGACCAGCCCCACCGCGTCGTCGCCCGGGTCGGCCGAACCCGGCGGCAGCACCAGGATGCCGTCGGCGTCGTCACCGATGCCCAGCTCGGTGGTCGAGCAGATCATGCCCTCGCTGAGCTTGCCGTAGGTCTTGCGCGAGGTGATCTCGAAGTCACCGGGCAGCACCGTGCCGGGCAGCGCGACCACCACGAGGTCGCCCTCCTGGAAGTTGCGGGCGCCGCAGATGATGCCCTGCACCCGCTGCTCGTCGGACTCGGTCTTGCCGACCTCGACCTGGCAGTACCGGATGGGCTTCTTGAACTCGGTGAGCTCTTCGATCTCGGCGACGCGGCCGACCACGAGCGGGCCCCGCACCTGCGTCAGGTGCACGACCTCCTCGACCTCCAACCCGATCCGGATGAACGCTTCGGCCAGCGTCTCCGCGGTCGTCTCCTCGGGCAGCTCAAGGTGCTCGGCCAACCAGGAAACCGGAATCCGCACTTGGTCAGGCCCTTCTCTCGTTCCGGTGAGTCATGTCGGTGGGTGTCAGATCATGCGTCTTTGAAGCGGCGAAGCCGCTTAGCCCATCCTCGCAGCTCGCACCGCCGCGGGTTCTCGGTGCCCGTGCCCCGGGGGCACTCCTGGGCGAGACAGCCCTTCCGCCGTGTATTGGACATACATCAGGAAGGGCTCCCGCAGTCCGGGGAGCCTCTGAGGTTCCGCGACTTGCACCGCTACGCGAATCAACCATCGGCAGACACTCAAATGCCGAACGGCTGGGTGAAGCGGACGTCGCCCTCGACCATGTCGCGCATGTCCGGGATGCCGTTGCGGAACATCAGAGTGCGCTCCAGGCCCATGCCGAAGGCGAAGCCGGTGTAGACCTCCGGGTCCACGCCGCAGGCGCGCAGCACGTTCGGGTTGACCATGCCGCAGCCGCCCCACTCGACCCAGCCGGCGCCGCCCTTCTTCTCCGGGAACCAGATGTCCATCTCGGCCGACGGCTCGGTGAACGGGAAGTACGACGGGCGCAGCCGGGTGGTGGACTCCGGGCCGAACATCGACCGGGCGAAGGCGTCCAGCGTGCCCTTCAGGTGCGCCATGGTCAGGCCCTTGTCCACCGCCAGGCCCTCGACCTGCGAGAACACCGGGGTGTGGGTGGCGTCGAGCTCGTCGGTGCGGTACGTGCGGCCGGGGCACACCACGTACACCGGCAGCTCGCGGTCCAGCAGCGCGCGGATCTGCGACGGCGAGGTGTGCGTGCGCAGCACCAGCCCGGAGTTCTCCGGGGCCACGTAGAAGGTGTCCTGCATGGTGCGCGCCGGGTGGTCCTTGCCGAAGTTCAGCGCGTCGAAGTTGAACCACTCGGTTTCCAGCTCGTGGCCCTCGGCGACCTCCCAGCCCATGGCCAGGAAGGTGTCCTCGATCTCCTCCGCGAGCTGGGTGTTCGGGTGCCGCGCGCCGGCCGGGACGCGGTCCCAGGGCAGCGTGACGTCGACGGTCTCCTCGCGCAGCACCCGCTGGTCCCGCTCGGCCTCCAGTGCGGCGCGACGGTCGTCGAACGCGCTCTGGATCGCCTCGCGGGCCTGGTTGACGCGCTTGCCGGCCTCGGACCGCGCCTTCGGCGGCAACGCGCCGATCTCACGGCGGGCGGTCAGCAGCGGCGAGCGGTCACCGAGGTGCGCGGGCTTGGCGGCGGCCAGTGCGTCGAGATCGGCGGCCGCCGCGAAGTCCTCGCCGGCCTCGACCACCGCGCGGTCCAGCGTCTCCGGCGACAGCGCGGCGACCTCTTTCGGGTCGTACTGGTCGTTGGCTCCAGACATCGTGTGTGCGTGACTCCCGTTGATCCGACAGGCATCAGCGCCCGAGCCTCCCGGGCTGACGAACCTGCTCGTCGGCATGCGGACTCCGACCGCAAGCTAGCCCCTGAAGTCTATGCGACGGTCCCAACCCGTTTTCGCGGAGATCCGCCTCGCGGCGTGTTCCACCAGCACAGCCCTGACCAGCCGGAGTCCGGAAGCGGGGCTCATCCGGCGCGGTGCTGGGCGCGCGCCGAGGCGTAGAGGCAGACCGCCGCGGCGGTGGCGAGGTTGAGGCTCTCCGCACGGCCGTACAGCGGGACGCGCAGCGTCGTGTCCAGCTGCGATTTCACCTCATCGGGCAGTCCGTGGGCCTCGCTGCCGAACACCCACGCGGTGGGTCCGTCCAGCTCACCGGCGCGATCCGCGGTGTCGAGGTCGCCGGTGGCGTAGCCGTCCGCGCCGACCAGGCGCAGCCCGGCCTCACGGCAGGCGGCCAGCACCGCGCTCACGTCGCGGTCGCGGGCGACCGGCAGGTGGAAGAGGCTGCCGGTGGAAGCGCGCACGGCCTTGCCGTTGTAGGCGTCGACGGTGTCCCCGGCGAACAGCACCGCGCCGGCGCCTGCCGCGTCGGCGACCCGCACCACGGTTCCCGCGTTGCCCGGGTCGGCCACGCCGACCAGCACCGCGACCAGCGCCGGGCGCTCGGCGAGCGCGGCGGCCGGCTCGACGGCGGGCAGGTCGCACACCGCCACCAGGCCCTGCGGCGTGACCGTCTCCGACAGCGACGCCGCGGCCCGGTCGGTGACCAGGTGCACCGGCACGCCCGCGGCGCGGGCTCGGTCCAGGTGCCCGGCGTGGCGGTCCTGCTCGGTGGCGAACAGCTCGCGCATCCGCAGCGCTCCGGCCGCGTGCGCGGTCAAGGCCTCACCCACCGCTTGGGCGCCTTCGGCCAGGAAGGCCCCGGCCTTCTCGCGCCCGGCGCGGCGGGTGAGCTTGCGAGCGACCGCGACCCGGGACGATCGCTCCGTGAGCGGAGCCGTCCCGGGTCGCGGTGCAGCAGAGGTGCCGTCGGCGATCAGGCCGCACTCTCCGGCAGGTTCTTGCGGGCGACCTCGACCAGCGCCGCGAACGCGGTGGGGTCGTTGACCGCGAGCTCGGCGAGGATCTTGCGGTCGACCTCGACCTCGGCGGCCTTCAGGCCCTGCACGAACTTGTTGTAGCTCAGGCCGTGCTGGCGGGTCGCCGCGTTGATGCGGGTGATCCACAGCTTCCGGAAGTCACCCTTGCGGGCGCGCCGGTCGCGGTAGGAGTAGGTCATCGAGTGGAGCATCTGCTCCTTGGCCTTGCGGTACAGCCGCGAGCGCTGACCGCGGTAGCCGCGGGCCGACTCGAGAATGGTGCGGCGCTTCTTCTGGGCGTTGACTGCCCGCTTGACGCGTGCCACGGGGTCCGTCCTGTTATCTCATCGGGGGCGGGGGATGACCGCCCGTGCGGGTGGCTGGAAGTCTTGCTGACCGGCTGCTGCCCCGTGCGGGGAGCGGCAGGTCCTCAGCGACCCAGCAGCTTGTTGATGCGCTTGACGTCGGCCTTGGCCACCTCTTCGGTGCCCTCCAGGCGGCGGGTGACGCGGCTGGACTTCTTCTCCAGGATGTGCCTGCGGCCGGCCTGCTCGCGCCGGAGCTTGCCCGTCCCGGTCACCCGAAAGCGCTTCGAGGTGCCCTTGTGGGTCTTGTTCTTCGGCATCTTCTCGTCCTCGTTTCGTACTGATGCCGGGCTGGGGCGCGGCTTGCGTCCCGGCCCGGCGTCACAATCACGAGCCCCAGACGTCCGTCAGGCGTTCGCCTTGGGCTTGGTCTTGTTCGTCTTGTGCGGCGCAAGAACCATGATCATGTTCCGACCGTCCTGCTTCGGGTTCGCTTCGATGAACCCCAGTTCGGAAACATCATCGGCCAGTCGCTGCAGCAGGCGGAAACCCAGCTCGGGACGCGATTGCTCACGACCGCGGAACATGATCGTCACCTTGACCTTGTGACCCTGGTTGAGGAAGCGGGACACGTGGCCCTTCTTCGTCTCGTAGTCGTGCGGGTCGATCTTCGGCCGGAGCTTCTGCTCCTTGATGACGGTCTGCTGCTGGTTGCGACGCGACTCGCGAGCCTTCTGCGCGCTCTCGTACTTGAACTTGCCGTAGTCCATGAGCTTGCAGACCGGCGGGCGCGCCTGCGGGGCGACCTCGACAAGGTCCAGATCCGCTTCCTGGGCCAGCCGGAGCGCGTCCTCGATGCGGACGATCCCGACCTGCTCACCGTTCGGTCCGACCAGGCGGACCTCCGGTACCCGGATGCGGTCATTGATGCGCGTCTCGGAGCTGATGGGCCCCTCCTCGGTTCGATGGCTGTTCTTCTGCACCGCGGCGCGTAGAGCTCACCCCGGAATGCGAAGATCCCGTCGTTCCGCTCGCGCGGACCGCGGGATCCTGACTCCAACCGATCGAACCGGCACTGCAACACCGTTTCGCACCACCGGTGACACTACGCCACCGGCAGGACCGGACCCGGAAGCCTGTAGCGGCTACTCGGGTGGGAGCGGGACTCCACTTTGCCGCCCCCGCCTGCGCGGGAGCTGGTCGTGCGTGTCAGGGTAGCAGCCGTGACCGAACCGCAGCCAACGCCCCTGACCAGCACCGACCCGACCGGTGAGCCAGCACACGTCGCGGACTTACAGGACAACGTCCGCGACCTCGCCGATGTTCCCAGCGTCGAGGTGATCAGCCGCGCGGCGGTCATGCTGATGTCCGCCGCGGCGGAGAAGCTCGGCCTGGCCGACGAGGACCCCGACTCCGCCGCGACGCGCGACCTGGACGAGGCCCGCCGCCTGATCACCGCGCTGGCCGGTCTGGTCACGGCGTCGGTGGAGTACCTGGGCGCGCACGCCGGCCCGATCCGCGACGGGCTGCAGACCCTGCAGCGCGCCTTCCGCGAGGCCTCGGCCATCCCGGACGCCCCGGGCCAGGGCCCCGGCGAGAAGTACACCGGCCCGGTCTACTGACGTCGCCCGCGCAGCCGCGCCCCGAGCGCGGCTGCGCCCGCCGGGCACGCTCCGTGCCCGGCCGGTTCCGCTTCGAATTCCCTGGTCGCGCCAGTAGCAGCCCGCGCAACGGCAACCTCCGGAAATTGCGCCACGCGCAATGCAATGTGGACGGTTGATATCGAAAACCCTTGCGCTGCCGCAGGATCTTGACCCGCGTTCGACCGCTGACATAGCTTCCGCCCTAATTCTCAGCGAATGCAGAACAAAGGGTGGGCGCATGGTCGATCCCGTCGAACTCATCGCGGACTTGGTTCGCATCCCCAGCATCAACCCGCGCGACCGCGCCGAGCCGGCGGAAACCGCCCTGGCCGAGCACATCGCCGAGTGGGCGACGGCGCGCGGAATGCGCGCTCGCACCGAGGAAGTGCTCGACGGGCGGCGCAACGTGCTCGTCGAGCTGCCCGGCGACGACGAGCGCCCGCTGCTGCTGGAGTCCCATTTGGACACCGTGGAGACCGATGGCATGACCGTCGCTCCCTTCGAGCCGGAGGTCCGCGACGGCAGGCTCTACGGCCGGGGCTCGTGCGACGCGAAGGCCTCGCTGGCGGTGTTCCTGACCGCGATGGCGCGCCTGGCCGAGAGCGGCCCGCGACCGCGTTCGGTGCTGTTCGCCGGCGTGGTCGACGAGGAGCACCTGTACCGCGGGGTGACGGCGCTGCGCCGCAGCGGCCTGCCGACGCCGGCGGGCGCGATCATCGGCGAGCCGACCGAGCTGCGGATGGTCGTGGCGCACAAGGGCTGCATGCGCTGCCGCATCGAGGCCCGCGGCGACGCCGGGCACAGCTCGCAGCCGTGGGGCCGGACCAACGCCATCGAGGTCGCCGCCGAGGTGGTGCGCCACCTCCAGCAGGAGCACGCTCCCCGGCTGGACGCCCTGGCCCGGCCGCTGGTCGGGCCGCCGTCGCTGGCGGTGACCATGATCGAGGGCGGCCAGGGGCCGAACGTGCTGCCGGACAGCTGCGTGCTGACCATCGACCGGCGCACCGTCGGCGGCGAGGACCCGCACGAGGTCTGGGCGCAGCTGCGCGGCGAGCTCGAAGCGCGCTGGCCGGTGCTGGTGCACGAGCCGCACATCGTCGACTACTCGCTGGAGACCGATCCGGCCGATCCGTTCGTGCGGAGCGTGGCCGCCGGATTGCAGGCCTCGGGACTGGACGCCGATCCGCTCGGCGTCGGCTACGGCACCGACGCCAGCAAGATCGCCCTGGACGGGGTGCCCGCCGTGGTGTTCGGGCCGGGCTCGATCGCCAACGCGCACACCGCCGACGAATCCGTCCCGCTCGACGAGGTCCGCACCGCGGTCGACGTCGTCGAGCGCGTCCTGCGCACCGGAGGTGCTCCCGCATGACGATCGCGCAGACCGCCACCGCCACCAAGCGCCGGTTCGGGGTGCTCGCCGCCGACTTCGCGGTGCTGGGCCTGAACTACGCCGACCGCGCCGCGTTCGGCATCGCCGGGCCGCTGATCATCGCCGAGTTCGGCTTCTCCAACGCCGCCTTCGGCTGGCTGGCCAGCATCTTCGCCCTGGCCTACTCGCCGTTCGGGTTCATCGGCGGCTGGCTGGCCGACCGGTTCGGGCCGCGCAACGTGATGGGCTGGGCGGTGGTCGCCTGGTCGGCGTTCACCGCGCTGACCGCCGCGGGCGTCGGGTTCGTCAGCCTGCTGATCATCCGGTTCCTGTTCGGCGCCGGGGAGGGCCCGCAGGCCACCGTCACGGCGAAGCTGATGCACAACTGGTTCCCGAAGCGGGAGCTGGGCACCGCGCTGGGCATCGCCAACGCCGCCACGCCGCTGGGCGGCGCGGTCGCCACGCCGGTGGTGGTCGGCATCATGCACGCCACCCAGGGCAACTGGCGGCTGCCGTTCCTGATCTTCGGCGCGCTGGGCGTGCTGGCCGCGATCGGCTGGTTCTGGGTCGTGCGCGACACCCCGGAGCAGCACCCGAAGGTCAACGAGGCCGAGGTGCGGGTCATCCGGCAGGACCAGGACGAGGTGGCGGCGGCCGAGCAGGAGGACGCGCCGGGGTTCTGGAGCTGCGTGGCCAAGCCCGCGGTGTGGGCGACGGCGATCGCCTACTTCGGGTACGCGTGGATCCTGTGGACCTTCGTGTCCTGGTTCCCGAACTACCTGGTGCAGGAGCGGGGCATCGACCTGGACGGGCTGGCGATCGCCGGCGCGATCCCGTGGGTCGGCGGGTGCGTCGGGCTGATCGCGGGCGGGGCGCTCACCGACTGGCTGGTGCGCCGGATGGGCGATCCTGAGGCGCCGCGCCGGTGGCTGGTGATCATCTGCCTGGCGGCGACTGCGGTGCTGTTCGCGCTGGTGTCGATGGTGACGACCACCTTCGCGGCGGTCGCGGTGATGACCGTCGTGGTGTTCCTGCTGTACCTGACGGGTGCGCAGTACTGGATCATCGTGGGCGAGGCGGTGCCCGCCTCCCGCTACGGCGCGGTCTCCGGGGCGGTGCAGATGTTCGCCACCTCCGCGTCGATCTTCGCGCCGCTGGTCACCGGCTACCTGGCCGATTCCTCGCTGGGCTGGGGCGGGGTGTTCGTGGTCGCGGGTTCGATCACCATCATCGGGCCGGTCCTGCTGCTGTTCGCCGGACGGCGGCGTCGCGCGTGAGCGATGGGCGCGGAAGCGGGTCGGCCCGCTTCCGCGCCCGCGGCGTCACGGGTTGACGGCGAGGAACAGGAACGCCGCCAGCAGCGCGAGGTGCACGCCGCCCTGCAGGCGGGTGGCCCGGCCGGGGACCACGGTGAGCACGCTGACCACGATGGTCAGCGCGAACAGGACGATCTGGGTGGCGCCCAGCCCCAGGTGCAGCGGGCCCTGCAGCCAGATCGAGGCGACCGCGATCGCCGGGATGGTCAGGCCGATGCTGGCGATCGCCGAGCCGTAGGCCAGGTTGAGGCTGATCTGCATCCGCCGCCGGACCGAGGCGCGCACCGCGGCGATGGTCTCCGGCAGCAGCACCAGCATCGCGATCACCACGCCGACGAAGGAGTTCGGGAAGCCCGCCGCGGCGACCGCGGCCTCGATCGCCGGGGACTCCACCTTCGCCAGGCCGACCACCGCGACCAGGGCGATCAGCAGCAGGACGAGGCTCGCGGCGGTCCGCTTACCGGTCGGCGGCTCGGCGTGGTCGTCCTCGGGCTCGACGGTGCCCTTGTCGGTCACCGGGAGGAAGAAGTCGCGGTGCCGCCTGGTCTGGGTGGACACGAACAGCGTGTAGAGCACGACCGAGGCCAGCGCGGCGAACACCAGCTGGTTCGGCGAGTACTCCGGCCCGGGCACGGTGGTGGTGAAGGCCGGCAGCACCAGGGTCAGCGCACCCATCGTCGCCACCGTCGCCACCGCGGCTCCGGTGCCCTCGGCGTTGAACATCGGCAGCCCGTAGCGCAGCGCCCCGACCAGCAGGGACAGCCCCGCGATGCCGTTGGTGGTGATCATGATCGCGGCGAAGATGGTGTCCCGCGCCAGCGACGCGGCCCCGTCGCCACCGGAGATCATCATGCTGACGATCAGCGCGACCTCGATGACGGTGACCGCCACCGCGAGCACCAGCGAGCCGTAGGGCTCGCCCACCTTGTGCGCGACGACCTCGGCGTGGTGCACCGCGGTCAGCACCGCACCGGCCAGCAGCACCGCGACGACGATCACCATGCCGGTGCCCAGGCTGTCCTTCATCGGCCAGGCTGTGGCCAGCGCGATCATCGCCAGCACCGGTATCAAGACGTTCAGGGACAACAACGATCGCAGCGACATGTGTCCACAGTAGAAGCCGAGATCGATTCGCGCGGGGCCGGGTACGGGCATATCGGGCACCGGTCGGCAGCACGCGCCGCCGCCGCGACCAGCGGCAACGATGATCACTCGTTCGAGTGAAGAGAGAAGGGCACCTCCTGCCGGGCGAACCGGCAGGAGGTGCCCTTCACCTCAATCCGCTCAGCCGAGGACGGCGAGCGCGTCGATCTCGACGAGGAGACCGGCGGGCAGTCCGACGTAGACGGTGGTGCGGGCCGGGAAGGGCTCGCCGACCACGCGGGCGTAGGTCTCGTTCATCTCCGCGAACTGGGAGACGTCCGTCAGGTACACGCGCAGCATCAGCACGTCCTCGATGGAGCCGCCCTCGGCCTCCAGGATCGCGATCACGTTGCGCAGGCACTGCTCGGTCTGCTCCGGGACACCGCCCTCGACCAGCTTGCCGGTCGCCGGGTCGACCGCGGTCTGACCGGAGACCTGCAAGATGTTGCCCTTGCGGACGCCCTGCGACAGCGGAATGCTCGCCGGCGGCTTGGGGGCTTTGTCGGTGCTGACGACGGTCCTGGCCATCAGGGTTCCTTCCTCTTGTCCGTTGGCTGCCAACCCAGCTCGGCGGAGACCCCGCCGGCTGCGCGCAGCACGTCGTCGACGAGCCCGAGCAGGCCGTCGAAATCCAGCAGTACTTTCGGCACCGACAGCGAGACGGCCGCGATGGTCTCGCCGCGGTGGTTGCGGATCGGCGCGGCGACGCAGTGGATGAAGTCCTCGTGCTCGCTGCGGTCGACCGCGTAGCCCTGGTCGCGCACCCGGTCCAGTTCGACCAGGAAGCGCGCCGCGGAGTCGATCGTGTTCGCGGTCAGCTTCGGGTAGGTCAGCTGCTCGGCGAACTGCGCGCGCTGCGGCGGGGCCCAGTCCGCGACCAGCGCCTTGCCGACCGCGGTGCAGTGCACCGGGGCGCGGCGGCCGATGCGGGAGTACATCCGCACCGGGTGCTTGCTGTCGACCTTGTCGATGTAGATGACGTGGTCGTCCTCCAGCGTCGCCAGGTGCACGGTGTGGCCGCTGATGCCGTTGAGCTCCAGCAGGTGCGCGCGGGCGACGTCGCGGACGTCGAGGTCTTCCAGGGCCTGGTGCGCGAGGTCGAACAGCGCGCTGCCGAGGCGGTAGTGGTGCACGTCCTCGCGGCGGACGAAGCGCCCGGCCTCCAGGCTGCGCAGCAGGCGCATCGCGGTGGACTTGTGCACGCCGAGGCGCTGGGCGAGCTGGTCGAGGGTCTGCGGTCCGGCGGCCAGCGAGGTCAGCACGGCCAGACCTCGCTCCAAGCTCTGACTCACCGGCCGCTCCCTCCGTTGACGCGTTGCGCGGCGTGATGGTACACACCTAACCATCATTTTGCGCAATCAGCGTTGCATTCTACGCAATAGGAGACCTTGGTGTCAGCACGGGGTATCAACATCGAGGCGGTCCGCGCCCTGCACGACGAGCGCATCGACTGGCGCTTCAAGGGCATGCCCTCGGACGCCTTCGGCACCACTGTCGGCGAGTTCCTGGCCACCCGCCCGACGGTCTTCGACGGCGGCTTCGTCGGGCCGCTGCTGACGCTCGACCGCAGCGCCCTGGAGCACAACCTGCGGACCATGGCCGACTGGTGCGCCGAGCACGGCGTGCAGCTCGCCCCGCACGGCAAGACCACGATGGCACCGCAGCTGTTCGGCCAGCAGCTCGCGCACGGTTCGTGGGGCATCACCGCGGCCAGCATCAGCCAGCTGCGCGTCTACCGCGCGTTCGGCGTCGAGCGGATCCTGTTCGCCAACGAGCTGGTCGACGCACGCGGCCTGGCCTGGCTGGCCGACGAGCTCGACCGCGACCCGCAGTTCCAGTTCTGCTGCTACGCCGACTCGCTGCGCGGCGTGCACCTGATGGCCGAGGCGCTGGCCTCGCACGGCGCGCCCCGGCCGGTCGACGTGCTGGTCGAGCTGGGCAATCCCGGCGGGCGCACGGGCGCGCGCACGAAGGCCGAGGCGAGCGAGATCGCTGATGCCGTGCTGGCCAACCCGATGCTGCGGCTGGTCGGAGTGGCCGGCTACGAGGGCGAGGTCGCGCATGACATCAGCGACGGCTCGCTGTCCGCTGTGGACGGTTACCTGGAGCGGGTGCGCGAACTCGTCGCCGAGCTGGCCGAGGCCGGGCACTTCGCCGGGCTGGACGAGGTGATCGTCACCGCGGGCGGCAGCTCCTACTTCGACCAGGTAGCCGAGGCGCTGATCAAGCCGTGGCCTCCCGGGCTGCCCGTGGTCCCGGTGATCCGCAGCGGCGGCTACCTGCTGCACGACGACGGCTTCTACCGGCTCCGCTCGCCGTTCGGCCGGGAGCACCGGCTGGCCGGGCAGGAGCGGCCGTTCCGGCCCGCGATGCGCGCGTGGGCGCAGGTCATGTCCCGCCCGGAGCCCGGCCTGGCGCTGCTGACGATGGGCCGCCGCGACGCCTCGTTCGACCAGGACCTGCCGGAACCGCAGGTGATCCGCGGCGCCGACGGCGTGGTGCGCGACCTGCCGGAGGGTTCCGCCCGGGTCCGGGCGCTGGCCGACCAGCACACCTTCCTGGAGCTCTCCGGCGCCGACCCGCAGGTGGGCGACTGGATCGGGTTCGGGCTCTCGCACCCGTGCACGGTCTTCGACAAGTGGTCGCTGATCCCGGTCGTCGAGGACGGCGTGGTGATCGACCTGATCCGCACGTTCTTCTAGGCAGTTCCACACCGCTGGAGGGCTCCACAATGGACATAGTGGTCCGCGGGGCGCGGGTCGTCGACGGCGACGGCGGCCCGGCCCATCGCGCCGACGTCGGCATCGAGCGAGGCCTGATCACCGAGATCGCCGAACCCGGCCGGTTGCGCGGCAAGCGCGCGATCGACGCCGACGGGCTGGTGCTCTCCCCCGGTTTCATCGACATGCACGCGCATTCCGACCTGCAGCTGCTGGCCAATCCGGATCACACCGCGAAGGTGTCGCAGGGCGTGACGCTGGAGGTCATCGGCCAGGACGGGCTGTCCTACGCCCCGGTCGACGACGCCACGCTGGCGACGCTGCGCACCCAGATCGCCGGGTGGAACGACGACCCGCCCGGCTTCGACTGGAACTGGCGCAGCGTCGCCGAGTACCTCGACCGCCTCGACACCGGGATCGCCGCCAACGCGGCGTACCTGGTGCCGCAGGGCACGCTCCGGCTGCTGTGCGTGGGCTACGACGACCGCCCGGCGACCGCGGACGAGCTGGACCGGATGCGCGAAGTCCTGGCCCGGTCGCTGGACGAGGGCGCGTTCGGCATGTCCTCGGGCCTGACCTACACGCCCGGCATGTACGCCGACACCGCCGAGCTCGCCGCGCTGTGCGAGGTGGTCGCGCAGCGAGGCGGTTACTACAGCCCGCACCACCGCAGCTACGGCGCGGGCGCGCTGTCCGCGTACGCGGAGATGATCGATGTCAGCAAGCGCTCCGGCTGCCCGCTGCACCTGGCGCACGCCACGATGAACTTCAGCGTCAACCGCGGCCGGGCCGCCGAGCTGCTGTCCATGTTGGACAGCGCGCTCGACGACGGCTGCGACATCACGCTGGACACCTACCCGTACCTGCCGGGCAGCACCTCGCTGCACGCGCTGCTGCCCAGCTGGGCGATGGCGGGCGGCGTCGAGGCCACCCTGGCGCGGCTGCGCGACCCGGAGCAGCGCGAGCGGATCCGCGTCGTGCTGGAGGAAGAGGGCTCCGACGGCTGCCACGGGGTGCCCGTCGAGTGGGACACCATCGAGATCAACGGCGTCCGGCGAGCGAGCAACAGCCACCTCGTCGGCCTCAGCGTCACCGAGTCCGCCCGCGCGGCCGGAAAACCGCCCGCGGAGCACTACTTCGACGTGCTGGTGTCCGAGGAGCTCGGCAGTTCGTGCCTGATGCACGTCGGGCACGAGGACAACGTGCGCGCCATCATGCGCCACCCGGTGCACACCGCGGGCAGCGACGGCCTGCTCGTCGGCGCGCGCCCGCACCCGCGCGCGTGGGGCACCTTCCCCCGCTACCTCGGTCACTACGTGCGCGAGCTCGGCGTGCTGGGGCTGGAGGAGTGCGTGCAGCACATGACCTCCCGCGCCGCCGACCGGCTCGGGCTGACCGACCGCGGCCGGATCCGCCCCGGGTTCGCCGCCGACCTGGTGCTCTTCGACCCCGACACCGTCGCGGACACCGCGACCTTCGACGAGCCGCGCCAGCAGGCCGCGGGAATCCCGCACGTGCTGGTCAACGGGGTGCCGGTGATCGAGGACGGTCACCGCACCGACGCACTGCCCGGCGGCGCCCTGCGCAAGGCGCGCTGACCGGTTCCCCGCCTCCAGCCGAGGTTCTTCTCCTCCCCCTAGGAGTCCCGTCGTGGACGCTTTTCTGCACTGGCTCCAGCACGAGACCGCTGGTCTGCTCGTGCTGTGCGCGGTCGGCATCGCCGTGCTGCTGCTCATGATCATCCGGTTCCGGGTGGAACCGTTCATCGCGCTGATCGTCTCCGGCCTGCTGATCGCGCTGGCCGCCGGCCTGTCCGTCGAGGACATCGTCGGCACCGCGCAGAAGAGCAGCGAATCGCTGCTGGAGAACGGCTTCGCCGGGATCCTCGGGCACATCACCGCCATCGTCGGCCTCGGCACCATCCTCGGCTCGATGCTGGAGGCGTCCGGCGGTGCCCAGCTGCTGACCCGCAAGCTGCTCGGCGCCTTCGGCGAGAAGCGCGCGCCGCTGGCGATGGGCCTTTCCGGGCTGGTCTTCGGCATCCCGGTGTTCTTCGACATCGGCATCTTCGTGCTGGCGCCGCTGGTGTACGTGGTGGCGCGGCAGGGCGGCAAGTCGATCCTGCTGTACTGCCTGCCGCTGGTGGCCGGGCTGTCCATGACGCACGCGTTCCTGCCCCCGCACCCCGGCCCGGTGGTCGCCGCGAGCCTGCTCGGCGTCGACCTCGGCTGGATCATCCTGATGGGCCTGGCCTGCGGGATCCCGGCGTTCGTGGTCAGCGGCCTGCTCTTCCCGATGTGGATCGGCAAGCGCATCGACCTGCCGGTGCCGGAGGACATGCTGGCCGCCGCCGAGGAGCTGGCGCGCAAGAACGAGGCCGAGGGCCGCCCGGAGCCGAAGCTGGCCACCGTCGCGCTCATCATCGGGCTGCCGATGGTGCTGATCCTCGGCGCCACCTTCGGCAGCATCACGCTGCCCGCGGGCAGCACGCCGCTGGCGGTGCTGACCTTCCTCGGCAACCCGACGGTGGCGCTGACCATCGCGGTGCTGCTGGCGTTCTGGCTGCTGGGCACCAGGCGCGGGATGACCGGCAAGGAGCTCTCCGAGCTGACCGGCAACTCGCTGCGCCCGCTGGGCATGATCCTGCTGGTGGTCGGCGCGGGCGGTTTCTTCGGCAAGGTGCTGGCCGAGACCGGCGTCGGCGAGGCGCTGGCCGGATCGCTGCAGTCCACCGGGCTGCCGCTGCTGGTGTCGGCGTACGTGATCAGCTCCGGGCTGCGCATCGCGCAGGGCTCGGCGACGGTGGCGATCGTGACCACCGGCGGCATCATCGCGCCGCTGCTGCACGCCGGGGACTACTCGCAGGCCCAGCTCGCGCTGATCGCGGTCTCCATCGCCTCGGGGTCGATCATCGCCTCGCACGTCAACGACGGCGGATTCTGGATCATCAGCCGCTACTTCGGCATCCCGGTCAAGGACATGCTCAAGTCCTGGACGGTCCTGGAGACCATCCTGTCGCTGGTCGGCTTCGGGATGGCGGCGCTGCTCTCCGCGCTGATCGCCTAGTCCGGAAAGCCTTGCTATGGCGTCGGATTCGCCCGTAGTGTTCGCCGGGATCCGACGCCGAGGCGAGGAGTGCCCGAATGGACCTGAGCAGACGGTCGTTGCTCCAGGCGGCCGGTGCCGCCGCTGGTTTGGTGGGGTTCGCACCGGGGCTGGCCAACGCCGGCACCGTGCTGCCCGCGGACGCGCCGACCCCACCGCGCGGGCCGGGTGAAGGGCAGGGCCCGTTCCGGAAGCTGGTGATCCGCGGCGTCAACCTGATCGTCGGCGCGGACGGCGAAGTGCGCGGCCCGGTCGACGTGGTGGTCCGCGGCAACCGCATCGACCAGATCATCCCCGCAGGTGAGCCGTCCCGGGCGCTGCCCGCCGGCCGGCCGCCGCACGACGCCGAGCACGAGATCGACGCGACCGGCATGTGGATGATGCCGGGCCTGGTCGACGAGCACTCCCACACCGGTACCGGCGGCACGCCGCGGACCTACGCCTACAAGCTGTGGCTGGGCCACGGCGTCACCACGGTCCGCGGCGTCTCGCTGGCCAAGAACCCCGACGCGGTCTCGGACAAGGAGCGCAGCGAGCGCAACGAGATCGTGGCGCCGCGCATCGTCAACTACCAAACGCCGGGCAGCGGCTGGGACGAAGGACCGATCGACTCGCCGGGCAAGGCCCGCCGGTGGGTGGTGTGGGCGGCCCGCAACGGCGTGGACGGCATCAAGTTCTTCGGCGAGGGCCCCTACGGCCGCCCCGAGATCGAGGCCGCGATCCGGGCCGCCCAGCAGGCCGGGCTCGGCACCACGATGCACCACTCGCCGCCGATCTACCCGCAGCTCAACGCGCTGGAGACCGCTCAGCTGGGCTTGGGCACCATCACGCACTTCTACGGCCACTTCGAGGCGCTGCTCAAGGAGGGCCGCGAGCACCCGAAGCCGCCGGACTACGACTACTCCAACGAGGCCTCGCGGTGGCGCGCGGTCGCCGAGGTAATCGACTACACCTTCCAGCCCGGCTCCCCGCAGTGGCGCGCGTACCTGTCGCGGCAGCTGGACAACGGCGTGACGTTCGGTCCCACCTTCGGCGTCTACCTCGCCGGCCGCGACCTGCTGCGGGCGCGCGGGCTGGAGTGGCACCCGCGCTTCGTGCTGCCGTCGCTGTGGAACTTCTGGGAACCGAGCCCGCAGGCGCACGGATCGTTCTACTACGACTGGACCAGCGAGGACGAAGCGAGCTGGAAGCGCTTCTACGTGCAGTACCTGCAGCTCGTCCACGACTACAAGGAGATGGGCGGGCGCATCGCGGGCGGCACCGACCCGGGCTACATCTACAACCTCTACGGCTTCGCCAACATCAACGAGCTGGAGATGCTGCGCGAGGCGGGCCTGTCGGCGCTGGAGGCGATCGAGGCGATGAGCTCGGCGACCGCGCGCACCATCGCCGAACCCACCGGGCGGGCGCCCGAGTACGGCGCGGTCAAGGAGGGCTTCATCGCCGACCTGGCGATCACCGGGCACAACCCGCTGCAGGACCTGAAAACCCTCTACGGCACCGGAACTCCGCGGCTGGACCCCGAAACCGGCGACATCGCCCGGACCGGCGGGGTGCAGTGGACGATCCGCAACGGCGTGGTCTACGACGCCAAGCGGCTGCTCGCCGACGTCGCCGAGATGGTGCAGGCGCAGAAGTCGCAAGGTGCGTGCGGTGACGTCGACCCCGACTGGAGCATGTCCGGCCCCTGCGGCGGCAGCCCGGGCGTCGGCGTAGCACCACCGGCCGAGCCCGCGAAGCGAGCCGCACCGCTGCCCTGACACCCATCACGTCGATCTCGCGCGAGATCGACGGTCACCATGGTGATGGCCGATTCCGCGCGAAATCGGCCATCACCAGCGCGGAAGTGGAGCGCGGACGGGGAATTTCCCCTTTTCGGGGAAAGTTGGGAACTTCGCAGACGTGGTCCCGGGTTGAGGAAGGTTTAAGGCGTTGTGGTCTAGTCCAATGGCGGTGAATGCGGCAGACTGACCCGCGATCATCCACCGAGCAGGGAGAACATCGTGCGGGACAACGCAATGCCGCGTCGCCGGTTCCTCACCGCCGCCGGCGCGATCGGCCTCGCCGGCGCGGCCGGGGTGGTCGCCACCACCAGCACCGCGTGCGCGACCACTTCGCCGGGTGCGGCGCCCCGGACCGAGCCGGTGATGCACCACGCGACCGCCGGGCTGATGACGCTGATCGGCAGCTACACCTCGGCCAGCCCGGCCGGTCGCGGCCTGGAGGTGGCCATCCGCGACGACGCGGGCAAGCTCGTGCAGTCCGCGGTGGTCGACGGAGTGCCCGACGCGTCGTTCTTCGCCTGGTCGCCGGACCACCAGTACCTCTACGTCACCAACGAGCTCGTCCCGAACGGCACCATCACCGCCGTGGACATCTCCCAGCACCACCCGGTGGTCCTGGGCAGCCGGCCCAGCGGCGGCGCCGGCCCGACGCACCTGTCCGTGCACCCCGGCGGCGAGTTCATCTTCACCGCCCACTACACCGACGGCACGGTCGCGGTGCACCGCCGCAACGCCGACGGCACCATCGGCGAGCGGACCGACCTGATCAAGCACCCGGGTTCCCAGCCGCACGCCCACCAGATCCTCGTCGACCCGAGCAAGCGGTGGGTGGTGGCGGTCGACCTCGGTGCCGACGCGGTGTTCGTCTACGCCTTCGACACCGCCACCGGCAAGCTCACCCAGCACCAGCACCTGGAGCTGCCCGCCGGGACCGGGCCGCGCCACCTGGCGTTCAACTACGACCGCGCCTACCTGCTGGCGGAGCTGAAGTCCGAGATCACCGTGCTGGACTGGGACCTCGACGCCGGGCGGTTCACCGCGGGCCAGGTCATCGGCACCCGCGAACCCGACGCCGCCGGCGAGAACTTCCCGGCGGAGATCGCGGTCACCCGCGACGCCAAGTTCGCCTACGCCTCCAACCGCGGCGACAACAACATCGCCACCTTCGCGATCACCGAGGAGGGTCTGGAGTTCCGCGGCACCACACCGGTCGGCGGCGACTGGCCCCGCCACTTCGCCCTCGACCCGGAGCAGACCTCGCTGTTCGTGGCCAACCAGCGCTCCGGCGCCATCACCCGGCTGGCCCGCGACGCGAACACCGGTGCCCTGACCCCCACCCAGGACGTCTACGAGTGCCCGTCGGTGGCCGCGCTGACCTTCCACGGCTGATCCGCAGCGGCGAAGGGCGCCTCCCGGCGAGCAACTCGCCAGAAGGCGCCCTTCGCCCTGATCACTCGCCGCCGATCAGGAGGAATCGCCCGAGCCCCGGAGCTGCGCCTCGATCCCGTCGAGGACGGTGGTCAGGCCGAGCTCGAACGGTGGCTTGCCGCGCCGGATCGCGAGGCGCGGGTGCGCCGGCTGCTCACCGAGCAGCTGCTACCCGCCGACCTGGAGGTCGCGGGCTGATCCGCCGATGAGGCGGTGCCAGGCCGCGGCGCGCCAGTCGTCGCCGTCGTCGAGGAACATCCGGTTGCCCGCGCTGTCCCAGTGGGTCAGGGCCCAGCCGTTGCCGGTGCGGTTCTCGTGCCAGCCGACCAGCGGCCAGTAGGCGAAGTCGGTGTCGTTGTCGACCAGGAAGTCCACGAAGTTCTCGAACCAGGCCCGCGCCTTCGGGTCCTGCTCCTCGCGGCCGCCGACGCCGAACTCGCTGATCCACAGCGGCGCGGTGTAGGGCTTGCCGTCCTCGGTGACGAAGAACGCCTGCCGCTGCAGCACTTCCCGCAGCTCGTCGGGGCTCAGGTCCTGGTAGCGCGGGTCGCTGGTCTCCCCCACTCCCGTCGCGCCGGAGTGGTTCGGGCCCGTGTAGCCGTAGAAGTGCGCGGAGTACACGAGCTTTCCGGGCTCGGCCAGGGTGTGCGACAGGGTCCGCACCGGTTCCAGCGTCGGCCGGCCGTGCGGGAAGCCGTCGACCGGGATGCCGACCCAGTTGATGCCCTCGATGATGATGAGCAGGTTCGGGTTGGCCTCGGTGAGGATCCGGTTGCCGGCGCGCTGCGAGGCGGCGAACCAGTCGTGCTCGTCGCCGAGCCCCCAGTTCGGGTCGTCGAAGACGTCGCGGCGGACCTCGTTGTAGAGGTCGGCGCCGACCACGCGCGGGTTGTCCCGGTAGCGGCCGGCCATGAACAGCCAGTCCTCCTCCCACTGCTGGTCGCTCTGGCTGCTGTTCCAGCGCTCGTTGCCGTCGATCCCGCAGCACCAGCGGGTGGTGTTGGTGTGGTTGTTCAGGATGACCGCGAAACCGCGTTCGGTGAGCGCGGCGACCGCCGCGTCGTAGATCTGCAGCCGGGTCTTGCCGCGCAGCTGCGGGTTGGCGGCCACCGCCCGGTCCGGCACCACCGCCTCGTCGCGGATCATGTCGTTGGCGAAGGGCAGCCGGATGCTGTTGAGGCCGAGTTCGGCGAAGCTGTCGAGGATCTCCTCCACCGGCGCGCGGTCCAGGCCCAGCGGGATGCCGCTGCTGTTCTCGCCCGCGTGGTGGTTGGCCGGGTCGTCGACGTCGCCGCTGCCGTCGTAGGTGCCGCTGGCGCCGTGCCAGTTCCCGGATTTCAGCTTGAAGCGGGCCCCGTCGGCGTCGACGATGTAGCGGCCCTCGGTGTGCAGCGGCGCCGTCCACGTCGCGACCGGCTCCGGGCCGGGTGGCAGTGGTTGCACGAGCGTTGCTGCGAGGAGGGTGGTGAGCACCCCGGCGATCATGCGCGCTCCCTGGGTTCGGACGAATCGCGGATCGGCGGCGGACGTTCATCCTCGCAAAGATCAACGGGCCGGAAATATCTGTGAATTCACCACTTTTGCCGCCGTTCACCAGGAACGACCAGGAGTTCGGCGGTGATCCCCCGTCGGCGGCACCGCGCGGAGGCCGAACCGAACATTGGTTCAGACCTTGCCAACCAGGGTTGTGATCCATAGCATCCGATTGCTCAGCGCAAAACGGGAATTGCAGACAGTGCAACGGAGACTGCTCATGCGCGCCTGGAAAGCCATCACCATCACCGCCATCGGCGCGTTGCTCGCCGCCTGCGGACCACCGCAGGTGCAGCAGAACGCACCCGCCGAGGACGAACGCACCGGAACCCTGCGGGTCTGGCTGTTCGACGAGGCGAGCCGCGAACCCAAGCAGACCACTGTGGACGAAGCAGTGGCCCGCTTCGAGGCGGAGCACCAGGGCGTCGAGGTCGACGTGCAGTACATCCCCGTGGACACCCGCTCGCAGCGGTTCACCGGCGCGTTCAACGACCCGGCCAGCGCGCCGGACGTCGCCGAGTACGGCAACACCGACGTGGCGGGCTACGTCGCAGCCGGCGGCCTGCTCGACCTGACCGAGCAGATCGGCGAGTGGCCGGAGGGCGCCGACCTCAACGAATCGGTGCTGGACACCGCGAAGGTCGACGACAAGGTCTACGGCGTGCCCTGGTACACCGGCATCCGGGCGCTGTACTACCGCACCGACGTCTTCGCCGAGCTCGGGCTGCAGCCGCCGCGCACCACCGCCGAGCTGGTGGACACCGCGCAGCGGATCCGCGAAGCCCGTCCCGACCTCTACGGCATCTCCGTCGGCGGCAAGTACCACTACGCGCTGATGCCGTTCATCTGGGCGGCCGGTGGCGACCTGGCCCGCCGCGAGGGCGACAAGTGGGTGTCCACTGTGAACGAGCCCGCCGCGCGCGAGGGCGTGGCCACCTACGCCTCGCTGATCAGCGGTGGCGCGTGCCCGCGCGAGCAGTGCGCGGACATGACCGGCAGCCAGGCCGTGCAGGCCTTCGCCTCCGGGAAGGCGGCGATGACCATCGGCGGCGACTTCAACCGCGCAGCGGTAGAAGCCGGTGCAGCCGCGGGCAAGTACGCCGTGGTCCCGCTGCCCGGCCCGACGGCCGGATCGATCGCCCCGCCCTTCGCCGGCGGGAACATGCTCGGCGTGCTCAAGTCCTCCAAGCGCGCCACGCTGGCCAAGGAGTTCGTGCAGCTGCTGGCGGGCAAGGAGTACCAGCGCAAGATGTACATCGCGATGGGCAACCTGCCGACGTTCTCCGACGTGCAGCAGGAACTCGCGGCGGGCGACCCCGCGGTGGCCCCGTTCGTGCAGTCCCTGCAGGCGGGCACCCGGTTCGTGCCCACCGCGGAGGGCTGGTCGAAGATCGACGCGCAGGGCGTGCTGCCCACGATGGTGCAGCAGGTGGTCAACGGCCAGAGCGTCGAGCAGGCCACCGATGCCGCGGCGGCGCAGATGAACGACGTCTTCGAAGGACGCTGATGGCCGCACTGCTCTACCTGGCGCCGGCCGGGCTGCTGCTCGTCGTGATGATGGGCTACCCGCTCTACCAGCTGGTGCAGATCTCGCTCTACGAGTACGGACAGGCGCAGGCCTCCGGCGGCGCCGCGCTGGAATTCCTCGGCGCGGGCAACTACCTGGAGCTGCTGGGCGATCCGAAGTTCTGGACGATCCTGGTGCAGACCTGCCTGTTCGCCGCGGTGTGCGTGGTGGGCAGCCTGGCGGTCGGCATCGGGCTGGCGGTGCTGGCCACCAGGATCAGCCGGGTGCCGCGGCTGCTGCTGTTCCTGGCCGCGATCGGCGCCTGGGCCACCCCGGCGATGGCCGGCTCGACGGTCTGGCTGTTCCTGTTCGACCAGGACTTCGGCCTGGTCAACGAGGTGCTCACCGGGATCGGCATCGACGGCGCGGCCGGGTTCTCCTGGACCTACGACAAGTTCATCGCCTTCGGCCTGGTGGCCGCCGAGGTGATCTGGTGCTCGTTCCCGTTCGTGCTGGTCACCACCTACGCCGGGCTCAGCGGCATTCCCGGCGAGGTGGTGGAGGCCGCGTCGCTGGACGGCGCGTCGGCCTGGCGGACCGCGCGCAGCGTGCTGCTGCCGATGCTCAAGCCGGTGCTGGTGATCGCCACCATCCAGTCGATCATCTGGGACTTCAAGATCTTCACCCAGATCTACGTGATGACCAACGGCGGCGGGGTCGCCGGGCAGAACATGGTGCTCAACGTCTACGCCTACCAGGAGGCCTTCGCCGGCTCGAACTACGGGATGGGCTCGGCGATCGGCGTGGTGATGACCGTGCTGCTCATGCTGATCACGCTGGCCTACCTGCGGGCGCAGCGGAAGGACGGGGCGGTCGTATGAGTGGATCGCGCAAGCGCTTGCCGCGCCGGATCGCCGACGGCGTGGCGGTGCTGATCGCCGCCGTGGTGGCGTTCCCGCTGTACTGGATGGTGCTCTCGGCGTTCAAGCCGGAGGGCGAGCTGCTGTCCTCGGACCCGCGGCCGTGGACGTGGGCGCCGACCCTGGACGGGTTCCGCCGCGTGTTCACAGTGGACGGTCTCGGCGGCTACTTCGCGAACAGCCTGCTGGTGGCGGCCGCGGTGGTGCTGCTGTCGCTGCTGATGTCGTTCCTGGCGGCGGTGGCGCTGACCCGCTTCCGGTTCCGGGGCCGCACCGTCCTGCTGCTGATGATCCTGGTGGCGCAGATGGTCCCGGTGGAGGCGCTGACCATCCCGCTGTTCTTCCTGATGCGCGAGGTCGGCGGCGTGGCCCCGGCGTTCGGCCTCAACCACCTGGGCTCGCTGGTGCTGGTGCACCTGGCGTTCAGCCTGCCGCTGGCGATCTGGATGCTGCGCGGGTTCGTGGCCGCGGTTCCCGACGAGCTGGAGGAGGCCGCCAAGCTCGACGGCGCCAGCCGCGCCCGGTTCGTCTGGCAGGTGCTCTTCCCGCTGGTGGCGCCGGGCCTGGTGGCCACCAGCGTGCTGTCGTTCATCCACGCCTGGAACGACTTCCTGTTCGCCAAGACGTTCATCATCTCGGCGACGGAGAACCAGACGCTGCCGATGGCGATCCTGGTGTTCTTCAAACCCGAGGGCAACGATTGGGGTGCCATCATGGCGGGTTCGACGCTGATGACGATACCGGTGCTCATCTTCTTCGTGCTGGTGCAGCGCAAGCTGGTCTCCGGGCTGGCCGGGGCGGTGAAGGGATGAGCCCTGCACAACCGCACCTCAGGGGAACGTGACGCAAACCAGCCACGAGAAACCCCGAAAACGCAAGAACAACCCCACACGCAACCACCACTGTCAATCGCGGAGAGGCGGGACAGGGAGAGGCGGAACGCGCATGACTTGGGACTCGCTGCTGCCGCGCCCGGTGCTGGTCCGGCCCGCGGCCGGAGTGCTGGAGCTGGACCACAACACCACGGTCGGCGGGGAACCCACCACCGCCGACTGGTTCCGCCGCCACGTCGGGGCGGCGACCGGGCTGCAGCTGGCCGACGACGAGCGGCCGACGATCGAATTCCGCGTCGACGCGAGCGAATCGGTGCCGGGCGGCTATCGCGTGCAGGTCCGGCCGGACGGCGTCGAGGTCGTCGCGCACGACACCGCGGGCGCGCACCACGCGGCGCAGACGCTGCGGCAGCTGCTGGACCCGTCGGCGTACCGGTCGGCGCTGATCCACTACCGGCGGTTCGTGCTGCCGTGCGGGGAGGTCGAGGACCGGCCGCGCTTCTCCTGGCGCGGCTGCCACCTCGACGTCGCCCGCCACTTCCTGCCCAAGCGGGAGGTGCTGCGCTTCATCGAGCTGCTGGCGGTGCACAAGCTCAACGTGCTGCACCTGCACCTCACCGACGACCAGGGCTGGCGGTTCGAGGTGCCGCGCTACCCGGAGCTCACCCGGGTCGGCGGCTGGCGGCACCGGTCGATGGTCGGGCGCGGCCCGGAACCGGAGTTCGACTCCCGCCCGCACGGCGGCTTCTACACCTCCGACGACCTGCGCGAGATCGTCGCCCACGCGGCCCGCCACCACATCACCGTGGTGCCGGAGGTCGACGTGCCCGGCCACAGCACGGCCGCCATCGCCGCCTACCCGGAACTGGGCAACGGCGTGCGCCCCGAGGTCTGGCAGTCCTGGGGCATCAGCACCGACCTGCTCAACACCGACCCGGCGACCACGGACTTCTACCGCGCCGTGCTGGATCACCTGATGGAGGTGTTCCCGTCGCCGGTGATCTGCATCGGTGGCGACGAGGTCCCCGGCATCACCCCGGAGCACGGCGTGTTCCTGCGCGAGCTCATCGAGCACGTGCACGCGCGCGGCCGCCGCGCCTCGGGCTGGGACGAACTGCTGGAGACGGTGGACCCGCTGCCCGCGGGCACCATCATCGCGGCGTGGCGGGACGAGGAAGCAGCGGTGCGCGCCGCCGAACGCGGCCACGACGTCGTGCTGTGCCCGGAGAGCCACTTCTACTTCGACCACCGCCAGTCCGACCACCCCGACGAACCGATCCCGGTGGGCTTCCTGACCACGCTGGAGAAGGTCTACGGCTACCAGCCGCGACCGGACGTCCTCGGCGTCCAGGCCCAGGTGTGGACCGAGCACCTGGACACCCCGCGCCGGGTGGACTACGCGGCGTTCCCCCGCCTGTCGGCCTTCGCCGAGGTGGCCTGGAGCCAGGAGACCGACCTCGCCGACTTCCAGCGCAGGCTGGTCGACCACCACCTGCCCCGCCTGGACGCCTGCGGCGTCGAGTACCGCCCGCTCGGCGGCCCCCACCCCTGGCAGACCCGCCCCGGCGTACCCGGCAGGCCCCGCTGAGGGCCGATCCCGCGAAACCGGTGCGCCCCGTCACACCACGGCTGTACGGTCGCTGGTGATCACGTGACCACTGGGGGTGTTCATTGACGGAAGCGACCACCGGCCAAGGGATTCCGGTCGCGCAACTGCCCAATCGCCTGGGGCGGCGATGGGTCCGGCGGAGCCGGCTGGAGAAGATCCCGGACCAGCCGGTGGTCCACCTGCTGCGCGAGAACGACCCGGGAAGGCTGGTCGACCAGCTCTCCGGGCACCTCGGCTCGGTGGTGCCGCACGTCGTGCTCGACGTCGGCGGCACCCCGGCCGAGACCCAGCGCGGCAAGTCCGTCCAGATCCGCAAGCTGCTGGACCGCGCGGCGCTCGGGCTGCGCGATGCCGATTCGTGGCCGCGGATCGGCAAGCTGCGCTTCCGCCGCTACGCGTTGCTGAGCTGGCTGCTCAAGAAGAACATGCAGCCGACGAACCTCTCCCGCGCACCGCACTCGGACACCCGGCACCTGCTGCGCGAATACCTCAGCAGCAGGCGGCCGCCGCGCACCCAGCAGGAGGAGCAGCTGGAGTCCCAGGGCTGGGAGCTGGCCGCGCAGAACCTGCCCTGGTACCTGTACCTGCTGTCACTGGTCTTCTTCCCCGTCTACTACGGATGGTGGGTGCGCAAGGGGCGCGTCGCCCGCTGGTTCATGCGGCAGCGCTACCTCTCCCCTGGTGAATCGGCCGACTTCCCCAGCTTCGCCCAGCGCCTGATCACCACGCCGTCGCGCTGGGAGAACGCCGAACAGGTCCGCAAACTGCTGGTGCACGCCTTCCTCGCCGACCTCGCCGATTCCTACAGCAGGCGGCTGCGCTGGAAGTGGGTGCCCAAGGACTGCTACCCGGTGCTGCTGCTGCGCAACCTCCGCGACGACAGCGTCGGCAAGATGCTGGTGCGGCTGATCAACGACGTCCGCAACGAAACCGGCGTGCCGGACCCGCTGCTGGTGATCGGCAGCGGCTCGGAACCGCTGGACGACAGCGACACGCCGAGCGCCCCGGTCACGCTGGAGACCTGGCACGAAACGCTGCAGGAAGCACGCCGCAAGCGCTCCAACACCGCCTGGTACGTAACCCTCCGGGTGGCGGACGAGCCACCCATCACCGACGACGATCCCGGTGTTTCGCTGGGGCAGACGAGCCTGCCGCTGAAGCGCTCGAAACTGCTGCGCCACGTCCCGATCGCGCTGGGCGTGCTGCTGCTCCTCGGCGGTGGAGCCGCGTACTACCAGCAGTACCAGCACCACTGCGGGCGCAGCGTCTGGCCGTGGACCAACACCGACCTGTGGATGGCCGACGACGAGTGCGTCGGGATCGCCGACGCCGACTACCGCTTCTCCAGCGGTGTCCGGGACGGGAACCTGCGCGATCGGCTCGACGAGGCCCAGGAAGCGATCAACGCGCAGAACGAGGAGGCGGCGAAGAAGACCGGCCTGCCGCACATCACGATCATCTACTTCAGCACCCTCACCGGGGTGGACGCCGACTCCACGACGCTGGACGGTGTCGCGGCGGAGCTGGAGGGGCTGGCGAAGGCGCAGGAGTACTCCCGGCGCAACAACCAGGCCGCGATCCGGATCGTGATCGCCAACGGCGGCGCCCGGATGGGACACGCCGACGAGGTCGCCGAGCACATCGTGGAGTACGCCGCGAAATCGGTGCCGCAGAACCCCGGCGACGAACGAGCGCTGGCCGAGAACCCGCCGGTCGTGTCGGTCGTCGGGCTCGGCGGCAGCTGGGAGGGGACCAAGAGGGCGATCGGAACGCTCGGCGGCAACGGGCTGAGCATGGTCGCGACGGTGCCTTCCGCCGATGAGCTCCCCAAGCTGAGCAGGCTCTACTACCAGGTGGGGCCGACGAACAGCTGGCAGGCCGAGATCGTCGCCCAGCACATCCGCAACCAGGGAGTCGGCCAGGTCACCGTCTACTCGCCGGACAAGGACGTCTACAGCGAGAACCTGGCCCAGGTCATCGAGAACCAGCCGGGGATCGAGGCGAAGCGGTCGGACACCGTCTCCGCCGAGAACCTGCACTGCTCGCCCGATTCGCTGGTGTTCTTCGCCGGGCGGGCGGACAAGTTCGGCGACTTCCGCACCACGGTGCAGGAAACGTGCACCGCCCCCGGCAGCATGCCGCGCATCATGGCCGGTGACGACACGACGAAGTACCTGTTCGACAACGACCTGCCTGCCGGATTCGCGCTGGACTACGTCGACTTCACCGGTCACCGGGTGCAGGGCGGCGCCGAGGGCGTGGTGGGGCGCGGAATGCTCGCCTACGACGCGGTGGGCCTGGTCCGGCAAGCGGTGAAGAAGACCCTCGAAGGACAGGAGCCGAGCGGAACGCAGCTGAACGGTCAGGCCGTCTGGTACGGCATCGTCCAGCTCAGCCAGAACCCGGGCGGTATCGGCGCGATCAGCGGTCGCCTCGACTACCGCTCCCCGACCGGGCAGCTCCAGCAGGTCCCGAACCGCAAGGCCATCTCGGTGATGCGCGTGGTCGGAACCGCACCGGGCGACCCGGCGCGCAAGAGCAACGCCCAGGTCCTGATGTACTGCGGGGATCCCAGGGAGCAGATCGGCCAGTGCCCGCCGTAGTCCGCTGGACTTCCCGGGATCAGCCCCGGTTCTCCTCGACGTGGGACTTCAGGCGTTGCAGGGTGGCTTCGATCGAGCGGAGGTTCTGCCCGGGCAGTCCGGTCCGGGCGACCAGCTTCGGCAGCATCGCCGCGTAGTCGAAGGTCTCGGTGACCCTGGTCGCGGAATCGCCCTCCGGCTCCAGCTCGTAGCGCCAGCGGGCGGGCAGCATGTGCCGCCAGGCGATCAGCCGGTTCTCCTCGTACTCCACCACGGTGTTGGTGATCCGGTAGCCGATGCCCCGGCGCATCCGCATGCCGAACTTCGACCCGAGCACCAACCGCTCCGGTCCGCTGATCTCCCCCTGCACGGTGCCGGAACCATCGATGACCGAATGCTTCCGCGGATCGGCCAGCACCGCGAACACCGCCTCGGCCGGAGCGTTCACGACCGTGCTGCTGGACACCGAGAACTCGTTCTGCGCCATGCCACCGAACCTAGTGACCGCCGATAACGAACCGGGCACGGCCGCGATCCTTCACTCACCCCGCCGCCAGAGCTGGAGACGTCCGGCGTTCGCGTCGAACGTGGTCCACGAACCGCGTCCGTCCGGGAGCGGCAACTCCTCGATCGCCCGGCGAGAACTCCGTGCGGCGACTCGTGAACGACCACGTCGGCGCCCCCGTCGCGCCAGCGGCCCCAGCCGATCCCACCGCCGCACTCCCGCCGGTGGTCCACTCGCGGCGCGGGCGTGGCCCGTCCCGCGGGCCGTGTCAGCGCCGCTGCAGCTCCGCGATCAGCAGGTGCGAGTCGTTCCCGACCAGGTTGGCGCCGTTGGTCACATAGGCCCGATCTCCTCGAACGACGACGGCCGTGGTCCCCTGCATGCCGTCCTCGGCGTCCAGCAGGGTCTCTTGGGCGCCGTCCGCGCCCACCCGCACGAGCTTGCTGGTCTGGTTGATCGCGGCGAGGATCTCGGTGCCCCGGCCGGCGCCGCCGCCCTCGGTCACTGGGAAGCGGACGATGGTGCCGTGGTCGGAGTTGCTCGCCCACACGGCGCCGTCGTGGACCTTCAGGCCGTTGGCGCCGAAGAAGCCACCGGGCGCCAGGGCCGGGTCCGCCGACCACACGGTGGCCTCGCCACCGCGCAGCGGGGCCTGCCAGATGCGCCCGCCGGTGGAGTCGGTGACCAGGAAGCGATCCCGCTCGCCGTCGATGACCAGTGCGTTCGGCATGGTGTCGGCAGGCAGTGGCACGACCAGCCGGGGCTCACCGGAGCGACGGATCTGCCAGATCCCGGTCAGCCCGCCCTGCCCGGCGGAGTAGAGGAAGTACACGGCGCCGCTGTCCGACCGGGCGACCCCGGTGACCACGGGGATCCCGACGACCGGGGTGGTGCCACCGCCGCCCGGGGGCAACGGCATGGTGACGAGGACCTGGACGGCCCCGTCCGGCGCGACCCGCACCACCTGGCGGGCGGGGATCATGCCGATGACCGCGCCGCCGCCGGGTTCCAGGGCGATGCTCTCGGCGGCCTGGCCCGCGGCCCGGTCGAAGTGAGCGAGGACGTGCACGTCGCCCAGGCGGGTGCCGGCAGCGTGGTCGGGCTGGGGAGACATGTCTTCCTTTCGGTCGTGCGGGATGGGAAAGCATCCGGGCAGGACGCGGCACCCGGTGGCCCGCGCGGGGCTGTCGGGTGTGCCGATGGTGCCGGGCTAGTCCGGGAGGTGCCGGTCCGTCCGCGCTTCGCTGCGCGGGTCGGTCCGGGACGGGGTGAAACGTTCCTGGCCGAGCACGGCCAGCAGCTCCAGCTGCGAGACCGCGGCGCTGCCCGGCGCGGGTGAGTAGACGATCAGGCGTTGGTCCTGCCGGGCCGTCGCGAGGATGTCGAAATCCAGCTCGATGAGTCCGACCGCGGGGTGCAGGATGCGCTTGCGGTCGCTGCGACGGACCACGACGTCGTGCCGGCCCCAGAGCTCGGCGAACTCCGCGCTCTCCGCGCGCAACGCCCCGACCAGCTTGCCCGCCATGGGATCAGCCGGACGGACGGCGAGGGTCGCACGCAGGTCGTCCACCTGTGCACGGCTCTCGTGCTCGTGGTCCTCGGCGGGATAACGCCCGCGCATCTCCGGGTCGGTGAACCACCGGTAGGTGCAGCTGCGCGCGAGGCCGTGGAAATGGGCCTGCTCCCCCAACAGCGCATCCGCCATCGGGTTCTGGGCGAGCACGATGTTCAGGTCGGAGGCGATCAGGGCGGGCAGGCCCGGCAACCCGTCCAGCAGCCGGAGGAGGCCGCGGCTGACGTGCTCGTCACCACCGATGCGAGGCGGAGCGTGGTGACCGGCGAGGCGGAAGAGGTGGTCGCGTTCGTCGATCGTCAACCGCAGCGCGCGGGCCAACGCGGTGAGCATCGTGAGCGACGGTTGCGGTCCGCGTCCCTGCTCGAGCCTGGCGTAGTAGTCCGGTGACATACCGGCGAGCTGGGCGACTTCGAAGCGCCGAAGCCCCGGTGTCCGACGTCGCCCCCCGGCCGGAACACCGACGTTCTCCGGCTGGAGCAGCGCACGTCGGCGCCGGAGGAAGTCTGCGAGTTCGTTCCGTTCCACGCTCCCAGGATGAGACTCGCGCGGCGGGACAACCAGGACTCGTCGATACCACCTTCATCGGAGGAACTCGCTCCCTCGGAGTGTGCGCGAGGGCAGCTCGCCGAATCCGGCCTGATCCGGGTTCCGGTACCGCGATTCACCCGGTGCGGAAACGAAACCGCGGGCGGGCGCTCCCGAGGAGCACCCGCCCGCGGCTCGGTGCGAGATCAGCTGGCCGAGGTCCTCTCCGGCTCGGTGGCCTTGGGCTCCCAGCACTCCACGCCGGTCAGCTCCGGCAGGCGGTCCCGGGTGAAGACCGGGTCCAGGCCCTGCTTGCGCTGCTCGTTGTAGTCCTTGAGGAGCTTGAACGCGATCGCGCTCAGCGGCGCGATCGCCGCCAGGTTCACCAGCGCCATCAGGCCCATCGTGGTGTCGGCCAAGTTCCAGACCAGGTCCGAGGAACCGATCGCGCCCAGGAACGTCACCACCAGCACGACCCAGCGGTAGCCGGTCAGAACCGCGCGGTTCTGGGTCAGGAAGCCGACGTTGGACTCGCCGTAGAAGTAGTTGCCCAGCACCGAGGTGAACGCGACCAGCAGGATGATCAGCGTCAGCAGGTGCAGCGACCAGTTGCCCAGGTTGAACTGCAGGGCTTCCTGGGTCATCGTCGGGCCGCGGTTCTCGCCGTAGGTCGGGTTGGACAGCAGCACGATGAACGCCGTGGTCGAGCACACCAGCAGGGTGTCGACGTAGACGCCGAGGGTCTGCACCAAGCCCTGCTTGACCGGGTGGCTCACCGAGGCGGTGGCACCGGCGTTCGGGGCCGAACCGAGACCGGCCTCGTTGGAGAACATGCCGCGCCGCACGCCCTGCACGATCGCCGCGCCCACACCACCGGCCGCCATCTCCTCGAAGCCGAAGGCGTTGGCGAAGATCTGGCCGAACACGCTCGGCAGCGCGTCGATGTTGAGCACCACGATGACCAGGCCGAGGATCATGTACAGGCCGGCCATGAACGGCACCAGCAGCTGCGCGACGTGCGCGATGCGGCGCACCCCGCCGAAGATGACCGCGGCGGTCACCGCCACCAGGGCCAGGCCCAGCACCGGCTCCAGCCAGCTCATCCCGGTCGCGCCGGTGGCCTCCACCGAGGTCATGATCGCGCCGACGATGGTGTTGCTCTGCACCGCGTTGAACACGAAGCCGAAGGTGACCGTGATGACCACCGCGAAGAGCACGCCCATCCACTTGGCGCGCAGGCCGTGCAGCATGTAGTAGGCCGGGCCGCCGCGGAAGCCGGACTTGTCGCGGACCTTGTACAGCTGGGCCAGGGTGGACTCCACGAAGCTGGCCGCACCGACGACCAGGCCCATGATCCACATCCAGAACACCGCACCGGGCCCGCCCAACGCGATCGCGGTGGCCACGCCAGCGATGTTGCCGGTGCCGATCCGGGCGGCCGCGGAGATCGCGAACGCCTGGAACGACGAGATCGCCTTCTTGCCGTCCTCCGCGGTCTCGGCCTTGCCGACCATCGCGCGGACCATCTCCGGGATCATCCGGATCTGCACCGCGCCGGAGCGGAACGTGAAGTAAAGGCTGAGCACGGCCAGCACTGGGATGATCAGGTAGAGCCAGAACGTGTCGTTCAGCGCGACGATCGCGTCGTTGAGCGCTTCCACGTAGAACCTTTCCGCAGGGGTGGTGCGGAGCATCGACGTTCCCGCGCACGCCGAGGTCGACGCGCCCGCCAAAGATCACCGCTCGTTTCGGTCGGCACAGTCTGTCCGATGGTTGGGCGCAGCGCCCCGTGCCGTGGCGGAAAGGTTACAAAACGGGGCCCGCGCCGAGCGGCGCAGGGCCCCGTTTTCGCAGATCAGACCTCTGCCAGCACCGGCGCGAGGAATCGGCCGGTGTGACTTTCGTCAGTGGCCGCCAGGTCCTCCGGAGTGCCTTCGGCCACCAGCATGCCGCCGCCGTTGCCGCCTTCCGGACCCATGTCCAGCACCCAGTCCGCGGTCTTGATCACGTCCAGGTTGTGCTCGATCACGATCACCGTGTTGCCCTTGTCCACCAGGCCGTTGACCACGCCGATCAGCTTGCGGATGTCCTCGAAGTGCAGCCCGGTGGTCGGCTCGTCGAGGATGTAGACCGTCTTGCCGGTGGAGCGCTTCTGCAGCTCGCTGGCCAGCTTCACGCGCTGCGCCTCACCACCGGACAGCGTCGGCGCCGGCTGCCCCAGCCGCACGTAGCCCAGCCCCACGTCCACCAGCGTCTTGAGGTGCCGGTGGATGGCCGTGATCGGCTCGAAGAACGTCGCGGCCTCCTCGATCGGCATGTCCAGGACCTCGGCGATCGTCTTGCCCTTGTAGTGCACCTCCAGGGTCTCCCGGTTGTACCGGGCGCCCTTGCACACCTCGCACGGGACGTAGACGTCGGGCAGGAAGTTCATCTCGATCTTCAAGGTGCCGTCGCCCGCGCAGGACTCGCAGCGGCCGCCCTTGATGTTGAAGGAGAAGCGGCCCGGCTGGTAGCCGCGCACCTTCGCCTCGGTGGTCGCCGCGAACAGCTTGCGGATGTGGTCGAACACACCGGTGTAGGTGGCCGGGTTCGACCGCGGGGTGCGGCCGATCGGCGACTGGTCGACCTGCACCAGCTTGTCCACGTGCTCCAGGCCCTTGACCCGGGTGTGCCGCCCCGGCACCTGGCGGGCGCCGTTGAGCTTGTTCGCCAGCACCGACGCGAGGATGTCGTTGACCAGCGTGGACTTGCCCGAACCGGACACACCGGTGACCGCGGTCAGGCAGCCCAGCGGGAACGACACGTCGATCTTGCGCAGGTTGTGCTCGCGCGCGCCGACCACGGTCAGCTGGCGCTTGCGGTCGGGGACGCGGCGCAGCTCCGGCACCGGGATCTGCTTGCGCCGGGCCAGGTAGGCGCCGGTCAGCGAGTTCTTGTTCTCCAGCAGCTTCTTGTAGGTGCCGCTGTGCACCACCTGGCCACCGTGCTCGCCCGCGCCGGGGCCGATGTCGACCACCCAGTCCGCGCTGCGCACGGTGTCCTCGTCGTGCTCCACGACGATCAGCGTGTTGCCCAGGTCCCGCAGCCGGCTCAGCGTCTCCAGCAGCCGGTGGTTGTCGCGCTGGTGCAGGCCGATCGACGGCTCGTCGAGCACGTAGAGCACGCCCACCAGGCCCGATCCGATCTGGGTGGCCAGGCGGATGCGCTGCGCCTCACCGCCGGAGAGCGTACCGGCCGCGCGGTCCAGCGACAGGTAGTCCAGGCCCACGTCGAGCAGGAAGCCCAGCCGTGCCTGCACCTCCTTGAGCACCGCACCGGCGATCATCTGCTCGCGCGGCCCGAGCACCAGGCCGTTGAGGAAGTCCGAGCACTCCTGCACGCTCAGCGCGCTGACCTCGGCGATGGACAGCTCGCCCGCGTCCGCGCCCGCCATGGTCACGGCCAGGATCTCGGGCTTGAGGCGGGTGCCGTCGCAGGCCGGGCACGGCACGTCCCGCATGTAGCCCTCGTACTTCTCGCGGGCGAAGTCGGACTCGGTCTGCTCCAGCCGCCGCTCCAGGAACGGGATGACGCCCTCGTAGTTGGCGTAGTAGGAGCGGGTGCGCCCGTAGCGGTTCTTGTAGCGGACGTGCACCTGGTCGTTGCTGCCGTGCAGCACGGCCTTCTTGACCTTGGTGGTCAGCTGCCGCCACGGGGTGTCCATCCGGAACCCGATGGACTCCGACAGCGAGGTCAGCAGCCGGGTGAAGTACTCCGCGGTGTGCCCGCCGGCCCACGGGGCGATCGCGCCGTCGGCCAGCGACAGGTCCTCGTCGGGCACCACCAGCTCCGGGTCGACCTCCTTGCGGATGCCCAGCCCCGCGCACTCCGGGCACGCGCCGTAGGGCGAGTTGAAGGAGAAGGAGCGCGGCTCCAGCTCGTCGACGCCCAGCGGGTGGCCGTTCGGGCAGGCCAGGTTCTCGGAGAACTTGCGCTCCCGGCCCGGGTCGTCCTCGTCGAGGTCGATGAACTCGATGAGCACCAGCCCGTCGGCCAGCCGCAGCGCGGTCTCCACCGAGTCGGTCAGCCGCTGCTTGGCGCCCGCCTTCACGGTGAGCCGGTCCACGACCACCGCGATGTCGTGCTTCTCCTGCTTCTTCAGCTTCGGCGGCGCGTCCAGCGGGTGCACCACGCCGTCGATGCGGGCGCGGGCGTAGCCCTGCGACTGCAGCTGCTCGAACAGGTCGACGTACTCGCCCTTGCGGCCGCGCACCACCGGCGCCAGCACCTGGAACTTGGCCCGCTCGGGCATCTCCAGGACCTGGTCGACGATCTGCTGCGGGGTCTGCTTGCTGATCGCCTCCCCGCAGGTCGGGCAGTGCGGTTTGCCCGCCCGCGCGTACAGCAGGCGCAGGTAGTCGTAGACCTCGGTGATGGTGCCCACGGTGGACCGCGGGTTGCGGCTGGTGGACTTCTGGTCGATCGACACCGCCGGGGACAGGCCTTCGATGAAGTCCACGTCGGGCTTGTCCATCTGGCCGAGGAACTGCCGGGCGTAGGCGGACAGCGACTCGACGTAGCGGCGCTGCCCCTCGGCGAAGATGGTGTCGAAGGCCAGGCTCGACTTGCCGGAGCCGGACAGCCCGGTGAACACGATCAGGCTGTCCCGGGGCAGATCGAGGTCGATCCCGCGCAGGTTGTGCTCACGGGCGCCGCGGACGACGAGGCGGTCAGCCACAGTGATCCCTTCGGAAGTACTTGCGTTGAGGTCGACGCGCGCCGCTGCGGGCCGGGCGCGAGAACCCGGTCTTCGACAGGTCGCGACGTCGCGTCGCCCATGCTATTCGGGGCCACCGACAGTCCCGGATCGCCTGCGCCCCACATCCGGCGCAACCCCGGATCTACACCCGATCGTGTGACATCCGAAGCGGTTGGCCGACGACACTCCCGACGATACGCAAATTCCCCCGGATTGGGCACTGTTGCCCCTGTGGCCTGCGCAATTAGGCTCGATACTTCCCATCGCGCTCCGCGCACCCCTCCCTCCGAGAGGTGAACCATGGCTGACACCGTCCTCGGCACCGGCGCGCAGCTCGCGCGCGAAGTAACCGACCAGCTGGCCGCGGTGGAGCGCGCCACCGAGCGGCTGCTGCGGACCGTCGGCGGCCTGGACGAGGTGTCCGTGCGACAGCCCAGCCTGCTGCCCGGCTGGAGCCGCGCGCACGTGATCGCCCACCTGGCCCGCAACGCCGACGGGTTCGGCAACCTGCTGATCTGGGCCCGCACCGGGATCGAGCACGCGATGTACGCCAGCGGCGACGACCGGGACGAGGCCATCGCCGAAGGCGCCCAGCACAGCTACCGCCTCCTGTACGAGGACCTGGCCGCCTCCTGCGACCGCTTCGCGCACGCCGCCCGGGAGCTGCCGGAGAGCGCGTGGAACGCCGAGATCGCCGACGCCGTCGGTGATCCGATGCCCGCCCACCACATGCTGCGGCTGCGCCTGCTGGAGGTGTGGGTGCACCTGGTCGACCTGGACCACGACGTGGACTTCGCCGACATCCCGCCGCGCGACGCCGAACAGCTGCTGGAGGACGTCGCGCAGCAGTTCGGCGGCCGCCCGGACGTCCCGGCCCTGGCGGTGGAGGTCGACTTCGGCGACCACCGCCGCACCTGGGAGCTCCGCGGCACCACGGCCCCGCCGAGCCGCGTCAGCGGCGAACCCGGCCCGATGCTCGGCTGGCTCCTCGGCCGCACCGACGCCTCGGACCTCCACGGCGAAGCCCCCGACCTCCCCGACTGGCTCTGACCTCTACCTGCTCAAGTGCCCGACCACCCGTTTTGGCGCCCTTCAGCACCCTAACGATCACATTGCGTTCTGGCCGATCACCCGAATAACGGACACCCACACCTCCAGGCAGCGCATAATGACCACCGTTCGGTGATCAAGCCCACAGTGGCTGGTCGCGTAGCCCCGTACGACGATCGGATGGACCGTGTTCGGCTCAGCCCCGAGTGTCTACCTGCGCCTCGAATCCGCGTACAGGTCGACGCCACCCGAACAGCAAGTCAGCACGCACGTCGGGATCGCGTGTCTCGACTTTCAGCTACGCTTCCTCTGCCTGCTGTCGGCAGCAACCCTCAAACAGCGGCACACGACAAGGCTCCGCAGACAGCCAGGTCTCGGGGAGTTCATTGCGTACCTCCGCAAGGCACACAACACGCTCGCCGGAGACGGGACAATATTGGAGTCCCGCCTTCGTGATGGACTGGCGGCCATATTAGGACACATCGACAGCGGTGTTCCAGGAACTGTGGAGCTTCGCACCTTCAAACAGCTCCGGGACCACATCAGCCACGGCGGCCCAGAACCCGATAACCCAGAATGCAAGGCTGCAGTCAACAGCCTCATTCAGGCAATCTCCAGCCAGATCACATCAGTCCTCACGGACTTCGAGATTCGCTTCACCAGCGAGCATCCCGACGTACATAGGCCGTCCTTAAACTTTAGTAACGACGCGATTCCCCTATGGCCATTATTCTACGCTGACAGCGACGGAAACCTGTGCCTTTTCGCGCGATGGCGCCCAAATAAGGCACCCAGCTACTTGTGGCCCAATGCCGGTGTACACCGCCAATGCCCCGAGGACGAAGCAACCAGAAACGCCCTCCATGACTTTCTCACTCCACCCACTTCGGACAACGCCGCTTTAAGATACGCCCAGGACATCAATAACGATCTTGCCGGTTTCGTCGAACGCGGCGAAGAACCACAGCTGTCCGAGAGCGACGACATTGTCTACACCTGGCGTAAAGCAACTAGCGAAGGAACAATCCAGAGACGTGACCATTTCCGCCTTGGTCCCAATGACGAACGTCAGTGGCGATCACCCGCAGGTTGGGTTACATACCAGCACTACTTGCGTGAGCTAGCCAATTGGAAAATGGTAGCACGCCGCCTGAGCTATAGCTTCCATAGCATCGACAAGCGACTTGTGGACGATGAACGAACCAGGCTCGGCTGGTCGGACAGCGGGTCGATCCACCCGGTCAACGCAACAGTAAATGTGACAGATCTCGACCGCGAAGCGCCTTCGACCAAGAACTTCTCCGACCTGATAAGCAACGTCGACCGGGATGTAGATTCAAACCGTGGAACCCCATTAGTCTACTTCATTACCGGCGAAGCAGGCATCGGAAAAACCCGTGCCATGGTCGATGCAGCAAAAAAACGTGCCGCAGAAATCGCCGACTCACCGGATAAAGCCCCAAATAAACCTCTCTTCCTCTACGTTCGATCCACCGGGCAAGTTCTCGATCACCTTCAGACCGTCATCAATGCAGCCGTTAACGCCACCCAGAACCTTAATGACGAGTCAGTCAAAGCACTTTGCCGAAACGGGCTCATGGTCCTCCTCATCGACGGTTTCGACGAACTGCTAGGCGGAAGTGGATATGCAGACGCCGTCGGCTCTCTCGCACCCTGGCTCGAAGCACTTGGCGGGCGCGGTGTTGTCGTGGTGTCTTCGCGCTCGTCGTACTATCTCAACCAGTACAGGTCAAGCCTGCAGAAGAGCATCTCCAAAAATAGGCCCGTTGACGCGCGCCACCGGATCGCCGAGATCCAACCGTGGACTCAAGAAGAGGTGACAAATTTCGTACGCTCCTACGGAATCGATAAGTCCGAAGTCTTCAGGCTAAATGAACAGGACAGAGAGCTCCTGCATCTCCCATTTTTTGCCCGCGCATTTGTGGAAATGCGACTGAGTGGCGAGGTTGACGATTGGCAGGCAGAATCGCTGCCGGAGCGTCTGTTAAGCCAGTACTTGCGCCGGGAAGAGAGTAAACTCAACTCCGACGGAAGACATACCGCCCTACTCGACCAGCAACAGCTACGGCAAACATTTCGCAACATCGCTGAGATCATGGCCCAGTCCGGGGAACGGGAGATTGACCCCAGCGATCTCGAATACGCCGCCGAAATGGTGGTCGGCGACCTAGAAGGGCAAGAGAGGCTTCGAAGTCGACTCACGGTACTCTGCGGACTCAGCGTGGACGCACACGATGGCAGCTCGACTCCACGGCGCTTCACTTTTCAACATGAATTGTTCTACGACCAGTTCCTCGCAGATGCCATCGCTCAGTACCTTCCGGCACAGGGTCAAGGCCATTTCGCCAGGATGTTGCGTGAGTCGCACTGGCGCCCAGCTACCGTAAACGCACTTATTCGATCAGGAATCGATCAACTGCAGGAAGCGCTGGAATCACTGCAAGAGCGGGATCTCTTGGAACGAGATGGCAACCGATCCGAGATCGCTTCGTCAAACCTCGGCGCCCTATGGGCGGCCATGATCTCCAACACAAAACGTTTCCCGCATTCCGTACTCCACGGCGCGACCTTCGAGGTGCTCGACCTTCGCGATGTCGACTGCCAGGATGGCGTGCTCCGCGACTGCGTCGCAGAGGAGCTTATGCTTCCTTCTTCGCTACACTGGGACCTCACGCTCGACGAAACACAAATTGGACAACTTACGTTAGGGCGCGCCGACCTAGACCTCTCAACCCTTCGGTTCGCCAATTCAATCAACGTAAAACAAATGCTGCTCGCAGGTGAACTGGCCTACAGGCCGGGCGATATTCGCAACCGGCTGCGCGAACGCGGCGTCGAATCGATCCCCGCCGACCCGCGCGACAGCCACAATGAACTTGCCGAATCCACAGAGCATTTTCTGTCCAAGCTGGAACACGGAGGAGAGAACTCCATCATAATCCGCGAAAGCGATTCCCAGCCGGCTACCGGCCACAAGAAGTGGACTCAACACTACGGGCCCGACCATTGGAAGTCTTTCATCAAGCAGTTAGAACAAGCCGAATTGGTGTCCATCGAACCCATGCCCGCCAGCGGAAGCAAGAAGCTGCGCATTCGCTTCCAGGTTACCCCCAAGATTATCCGCGAGAACACAACCGGTGATGATCGGGTACACGCATTTTGGGAGCAGATAAGGGCATGAGAGCTTGACGTTCGTCGATGTGTTCATTCGGCCTCGGACTGGGTCTGATCTACACCCGTCCGCGTGACGTTGATCAGCGATCGGGCCAAGGGCGGCTTAGGTTCCCCGGCGACCTCGGTGGTTGACCCGGTGGAGGACCGATGCCGCAGACCGCGCTGGTGAGCTTCGCCGTCATCGTGGCCGCCACCACGATCGCGCCGCTGATCACCGATCATGTCAAGCGGTGGATCGCGATCCCCTCGGTCGTGCTGGAGATCCTGCTGGGCATCCTCATCGGCCCGCAGGTGCTCGGCTGGGCCGGCGTGGACGACGTGATGGGCTTCGTCGCCGACTTCGGCCTGGCGATGCTGATGTTCCTGGCCGGCTACGAGCTCAAGATCGACGAGGTGCGCGGCAAGCCGATCCGGCTGGCCTCGGCGGGCTGGCTGATCTCGCTGGTGCTCGGCCTGGGCTTCGGCGCGCTGGTGCACGGGTGGGCGTTCGCCTCGCTGATCATCGGCCTGGCGCTGACCACGACCGCGCTCGGGACCACGCTGCCGATGGTCCGCGACGCCGGGCTGCTGCCCACTCCGCTGGGCGCCCGGGTTCTCGCCGTGGGCGCGGCGGGCGAGTTCGGGCCGATCATCGCGGTGGCGCTGCTGTTCAACGACCAGGACCCGGCGCGCACCGTGCTGTTCCTGCTGGCCTTCGGCGTGGTGGCGGCGCGGCTGCTGTGGGCGGCGGCGAACCGCAGGTCGGGGCGGATCAGCAGGCTGGTGCGCACCACGCTGGGCACCAGCGTCCAGTTCGCCGTGCGGCTGTGCATGGTCGTCGTGGTGTTCATGCTGTGGCTCGCCGGAACCCTCGGCCTGGACCTGCTGCTCGGCGCGTTCGTGGCGGGGCTGGTGGTGCGCCTGTTCCTCGACGCGGGCGATCCCGAGGAGGGCGCGGTGGTGGAGAGCAAGATCGAGGCGATCGGCTTCGGGCTGCTCATCCCGTTCTTCTTCGTGGTCAGCGGCATGCGCTACGACCTCGACGCGCTGCTGGCCACGCCGAGCGCGATCGCCCTGCTGCCGGTGTTCCTGGTGCTGTTCCTGGTGATCCGCGGACTGCCGGTGCTGGCCCTGCACCACCGCGACCTGCCGGTGCGGCCGCGCTGGACGCTGGCGCTGCTGGCCTCGGCGGCGCTGCCGCTGGTCGTGGTGATCACCACCATCGGCACCGAGGCCGGTCTGCTGCCGACGAGCACGGCTTCAGCCATGGTCGGCGCGGGCATGCTCAGCGTGCTGATCTTCCCGCTGATCGCGCTGCGGCTGGTCCGCGACGAGCAGCCGCACCCCGCGGATCCCGAACTCCGCTGAACCCGGAACTCCGCTTCCGTCATCCAGAAGGAAGCCGGGCGGCAACGCGTCCGGGCTGCGCCGTTCGCCCGATCGCGCGACATTGGCAGCGGAAGTCGTCGAGTTCGCAGAGGGGGCGCTCACGATGTCCAGTCCGCAAACCGGACCCGGCTCCGGCCAGCACGGGGCCGAGGCGAAGCACGCCGAGGAGCAGAAGCAGGCTCCGGAGCAGCAGCAGAAGCAGTGGGCGATGACGTCCGCACCGGAGACGACCGCGATGTCCGGCTGGCTGACCTTCGCCGGTTCGCTGATCCTGCTGGTCGGCATCTTCAACATCATCGAGGGGCTCACCTCGCTGTTCCGCACCGATTACTTCATCGTCGGCGAGGGCCAGCTGCTGGTCTTCAACTTCGCGACCTGGGGCACGATCCTGCTGGTGCTGGGCGTCCTGCAGGTGGCCACCGGCGTGGGGTGCATGTACGAGCAGACGTGGGCCCGCACCAGCGGTATCGTGCTGGCCGCGCTGTGCGCGATCGGGCACCTGGCGTTCCTGGCCGCGTTCCCGCTGTGGTCGCTGCTGGTGATCGCGCTGTCCGTGCTGGTGATCTACGGCCTGGTGGTCCCGGAGAAGAACACCGCGTCCTGACCGGGTCGACACGCGCACCGCCGCGCGAGGTGACCGGGCAGCAGTCTCTAAGCTCGGCGGCGTGGAGATCGAAGCTGAGTACACGGGACACGTCGAGCCCGGTGGGAACCCGGCTCGCCGGGAGCTGGCCGCGCTGACCATCACGAAGATCTCGGTCGGCCCGATGGACAACAACGCGTACCTGCTGGTGTGCCGCAACACCGGTGACGCGCTGCTGATCGACGCCGCCAACGAGTCCGAGAAGCTGGCCGACCTGCTCGGCCACGACGACCAGCGCCCCCGGCTGCGCACCATCGTCACCACCCACCAGCACGCCGACCACTGGCAGGCGCTGGGCTCGGTGGCGGGCCAGACCGGGTGCTTCACCCTGGCGCACCCGGCCGACGCCAAGCCGCTGCCGGTGCCGCCGGACCGCCTGGTCGAGCACGGCGACACCATCGCGGTGGGCGACTCGGAGCTGTCGGTGATCCACCTGCGCGGCCACACGCCGGGCTCGATCGCGCTGCTCTACCGCGACCCGGCGGGCCACCCGCACCTGTTCACCGGTGACTCGCTGTTCCCGGGCGGGGTGGGCAAGACGACCTCGCCGGAGAACTTCCGGTCGCTGATCGACGACGTGGAGAACCGCCTGTTCGCCGAACTCCCCGACGACACCTGGTTCTACCCGGGCCACGGCGACGACTCGACGCTCGGCGAGCAGCGCCCCCACCTCGCCGAGTGGCGCGAGCGCGGCTGGTGAGCGACGTCCCCGCAGAGGTCCAGCGCCTGCACCGGGTGCTGGCGACCTGGCTCGGTGCGGACTGCGACCCCGCGGTCCTCACCGAGTTCCGCGATTCGCACGCCGAGGACTTCGCGCTGATCACCACCGAGGGCGCGGTGCTGACCGCCGAGGAGCTCTTCACCGCGCTCGCGGGCGCGGGCAACTCAGCGCCGGGCCTGGCGATCGAGGTGGACGAGATCGCGATCGTCGCGGAGAGCCCCGAGTTCACCGTCGTCCGCTTCCGCGAAGTCCACCACCACGACGGCACCAGCACGACCCGCCGCACCACGGCGGTCCTGCGCCGCACGCCCGACGGGCTGCGCTGGCAGCACGTGCACGAGACCGCGATCTGATCCACGAGCGGGCTCGCGGGCGCTGCCGGATCCTGTTGGGACGTCGTCGGCAGGAGGCTCGTGCGCCATGGCCGGTCCAGGTCCCAGCGGGCAGCCGCCCGCGAGCCCGTCCCTGCTGCGGCACGCCCAGATCGCCTGCGTCTACCTCGCGGTGGCGGCGCTGGCGGTGCTGGCCTACACGGCGCGCAGCATGCTCGTGCTGATCTTCGTCGGGTTCTTCCTCGCGCTCGGCGTGGAACCGGTGGTGGCGTGGTTGCAGCGGCACCGCTGGCGGCGCGGCATGGCGATAACCGCGGTCATCCTCGCCGTCGTGCTGCTGGTCGGGGTCGTGGTGCTGTTCGCGGTGGTGCCCGCGATCGGCCAGCTGGGCCACTTCGCGGCGCAGCTCCCCGACGTGCTGTCCCGGCTGGGCGTGCACCTGGGCGACCACCAGCTGCGCGCCACGCTCGACGATCCCGCCGTCCACGACAAGGTGCGGGAAGCCGTCGAGAAGGGCGCCGCGTTCCTGGCGAGCGCGCTGGGCGCCGGGTTCGCCGTCATCGGCAGCTTGCTCGGGGGCGTCTTCGCGGCCTGCACGGCCGGTGCCCTGCTGGTCTACTTCTCGCTCGCCATGCCGCGGCTCCAGTCCGCGATGACGCGCGCGGCCTCGCACCACCCCGGCCGACCGGAAGCGATCCTCGTCGCCATGAGCCGGGTCGGCGGCTACGTCACCGGTCAGGCCCTGGTGTCGCTGTGCGCGGGCGCGGTGTCGTTCGTGTTCTTCCTGATCGCGGGCATCCCCTACCCCGCGCTCCTGGCGCTCGTGGTCGCCGCGCTCGACGCCGTCCCGCAGATCGGCGCGACGCTGGCGTCGGTGGCGGGGATCCTGGTGGCGCTGTCGCAGAGCCTGTCCCTGGCGGTGATCACACTGCTCTTCTTCATCTGCTACCAGGCGTTCGAGAACTACCTGATCGCGCCAAGGGTCTTCGCCCGCACCGTCGAGCTGAGCCCGCTGGCGGCTTTCGTGGCGATCCTCCTCGGCGGCTCGCTGGCAGGAATCCTGGGCGCGCTGATCGCCCTCCCGATCACCGCCGCGCTGAAAGTCCTCTACCGCCAAGCCCAAGCCGAACGCACCCCGACCCAACCGTCCACATGAGACGCGGGATCACGGGCGGACGATCGGGAAGTTCGGGTCCGGGGCGTCCAGGAGGTCCTGGAGGGTGGTCAGGGCCGCGCGGTCTCCCCGGTGGTCGATGTCTTCCGGGGCGTCTCCGGCGAGCAGGGCGAGGAGTTGCTGCTTGGTCAGGGTGAGGGTCAGGTCCGGTGGTCGCGATTCGCGGATCGGCTCCTGGACGAGGGCGCCGTTGGAGAGCGTCGTGCGGACGTGGTCGTCGGTGTCGGTCACGTGCCAGTCGATGGCCAGGGCCGCGGTCGCCGCGCGGGGACCGTCGATGCGGATCGCCACCGAGTCCAGGAGCTGTTCGACCGTCAGCGCCGCCAGGATCGCCCCCGAGATGCTGATCTCCATCGGGGTGATGCCCTGGCGGAGCTCCTGCGCGCCGGTCAGGTAGAAGTTCCGCCAGGTGGCGTTCTCGGCGCCGAAGCCGAGCCGCTGGTAAACGTCGGCGAGCAGGTCGCCGGCCGCGGTGTGGTCGGGTTCGGCGAACACCGCGTGCTTGAGCAGCTGGGCGGCGAAGCGCAGGTCGCCGGCCGCCGCGTACTCCGCGGCCTTCTCCACCACGCGGTCCACGCCTCCGATGCAGTCGACGTAGCGCTTCGCCGACTCCTCCGGCGGGTGCTCCCACAGCGAGGACGGGTTGCCGTCGTACCAGCCCATGTAGCGCTGGTAGATCGCTTTGACGTTGTGGCTCACCGATCCGTAGTAGCCGCGGGCGTGCCAGGCCGCTTCCAGCGCCGGGGGCAGTTCGAAACGCTCGGCGATCTCGCTGCCGGTCCAGCCGAGGTTGATCCGGCGCAGCGTCTGGTCGTGCAGGTAGGCGTAGAGGTCGCGTTGTTCGGTCAGGTGCTTCACGACGCGGTCGCGGCCCCAGGTCGGCCAGTGGTGGGAGGCGAACGCGACCTCGGTGTCGTCGCCGAACTCGGCGATGGCCTCGGTGAGGTACCGCGCCCAGTTCCGGGCGTCGCGGACCTCGGCTCCGCGCAGCGTGAGGACGTTGTGCATGGTGTGCGTCGCGTTCTCGGCCATGCACAGCGCGCGGTGGTCGGGGAAGTGGAAGTTCATCTCCGCGGGTGCCTCGGTGCCCGGGGTGAGCTGGAACCGGATGGGCACGCCGTCGACGACCTCCCGCTGCCCGGTGCGCGTGATGTCGAGCGTGGGCGGGAGCAGCGAGACCCTGCCCACCGAGATGCCCTGGCCCAGTCCGGTGCCGACCTGGCCGCGCGGGCCCTTCTCCAGCAGCGCGCCGTACATGTAGTTGCCGCGGCGGGTCATGGCGGTTCCGGCGTAGACGTTCTCCGCCACCGCGTGCTCCATGAAGCCCACCGGCGCCAGGATCGGCACCTCGCCGGACACCACGCCCTCCACGCCGCCGAAGTGGTCGACGTGGGAGTGCGTGTAGATCACCGCCGTGACCGGCCGGTCGCCGCGGTGCGCCCGGTACAGCGCCAGTCCCGCGGCGGCCGTCTCCACCGAGATCAGCGGGTCGATCACGATGACGCCCCGCTCGCCCTCCACCAGGGTCATGTTGGACAGGTCCAGGCCGCGGACCTGGTAGATGCCCGGCACCACCTCGTAGAGGCCCTGCTCGGCGCACAGCTGGGACTGCCGCCACAGGCTCGGGTGCACCGTCGGCGGGCAGTCGCCGCGCAGGAAGGCGTAGGCGTCGTCGTCCCACACCACGCGCCCGTCCTCGTCGGCGACGACGCCGGGTTGGAGCGCGGCGATGAAACCGCGATCGGCATCCTCGAAGTCACTGCGATCGGCGAAGGGCAGCTCGCTCACCGGTCCCCCATCACTCCGCGAACATCCGACCCAGTACAACCGCCGGGCCCCGCGCTCGCAGTGCGGAAACGGCTGCGGTCGGGGGTGGCGGGCCATAGGCTGTCCGGGTGGCTGAATCGGTGGTGCTGGAGTTCGGGGAGACCGAGGTGCCGGTCTCGCACCCGGACAAGGTGTTCTTCAGCAAGCGCGGCGAGACCAAGCTCGACCTGATCCGGTACTACCAGGCCGTTGCCGAACCGCTGCTGAGCACGTTGCAGGGCCGCCCGCTGCTGCTGGAGCGCTACCCCGACGGGGCGAGCGGCAAGTCGTTCTTCCAGAAGCGGGTGCCCAAGTCGGCACCCGAGTGGCTGCAGACCACCGTGGTGTCCACCCCCAACGGGACCACCAGCGATGCGCTGGTCGCCGCCGATCTGGCGCACATCGCCTGGGCGGTGAACCTCGGCTGCCTGGGCTTCCACGTCTGGCCCTACCACGCAGGCGCACCCGCGGTCACCGATGAGCTGCGCATCGATCTCGATCCCTCGCCGGGCGTCACGTTCCCGCAGGTGGTCGAGGCCGCGCAGCTGACCCGGCAGCTGCTGGCCGAGCTCGGCATCGAGGCGCAGGTGAAGACCTCCGGCTCGCGCGGCCTGCACATCTACGCCGCGCTGGAGGCGCGGTGGGACAGCTACGAGGTGCGGGCGGCCGCCGTGGCGCTGGCCCGCGAGCTGGAGCGCCGCCACCCCGACCTGATCACCGCCAAGTGGTGGAAGGAGGAGCGGGGCTCCCGGGTGTTCGTCGACTACAACCAGAACGCCCCGCACAAGACCGTTTTCGGCGCCTGGTGCGTGCGCCCGCGAGTGGGCGCGCAGGTGTCCACGCCGATCTCGTGGGACGAGCTCGGCACCGTCGAACCGGATTCGCTGACCATCGCCACGGTCCCGGGCCGGCTGGCCGAGCTCGGCGACCCGTGGGCCGGCCGGCGGCCGCAGTCGATCGAACCGCTGCTGGAGCAGTCGGCCCGGGACATGGCCGCCGGCCTGCAGGACGCGCCGTGGCCGCCGGTCTACCCGAAGCAGCCGAACGAGCCACCGCGCGTCGCACCGAGCCGCGCCAAGCGGGACTGATTCAGTGATTCCAGACTCGTTTTGCGTAGCGGTGCGGGTAGCGGAACCTCAGGGCTTCCCTGGACTGCGGGTGCCCAGCCTGATGTATGACCAATACACGGCGGCTGGGCCGTCCTCGCCAGGAAAGCCCTGAGAACCCGCGGCGGTGCAAGCTGCCAGGGTGGGTCAAGCGCTGCGCGCTTGCGGCGGCTCATGCCGTTGTTGCGGTACGCCTCGCGGTCGCGGCCTGCCGTAAAGAGTCAAACCCGACTAGCGGGCTTCTGCCCGTGCGGGCAGGGCCTTGCGCAGGGCCAGGAACAGGTGGACGAGGCCGACGGTGATCAGGATGTGGCCGAGTCCGGCGATGCCCGAGATCGCCGCCGAGCTCTCCGCGCCGAGCACCGTCATGGTGCCGTGCACCAGCATCATCGCCGCGGTGAGCGCCAGCCCGCTGTTGTAGAACCAGAAGAACAGCGTGAACAGCCGGTTGCCGGAGAGCCCGAAGGCCTTGTCCAGCGCCAGCACCACCAGGAAGAACAGCATGCCCAGCGCGAGCAGGTGGGTGTGCGCCACCGCCAGCTGGGTGTCGCCGGTGAACTCCTGGGCCTTGGTCAGCTCGCGGTAGTACAGCCCGGCCGCCAGCCCGAGGACCATGTAGCTCAACGCCGCCCAGTAGACCTTCTTCATCGCCGATGCGCTTCCTTCCCTGCGGTCGCCGTCTGCACCTCCCACTGTCGTCGCCGACCGCGCTCGCGCGCATCGATCCGGGGATCGGTTGCCGCGAACCGAAAGCGGCACCGCGGAATCAACCTTTCGAACGATGCGCGCGACGCACGTCCCCACTCCCTCCACACAGGACGGTTCAGCGCAGGTGCGCCGCGACCGCGCGGGCGGTGTCGGCGAGCAGCTCGTTGCGGTACTCGTCGTCCTGCCTCGGCCTGGTGGTCAGGATCGCGATGACGATCGGCGTGCCGTCCTCGGTCCAGGTGACGCCTGCGTCGTTGCGCGTGCCGTAGTCGCCCGCGCCGGTCTTCTCCCCGGTGCGCCAGGTCGGCGGCACTCCGGCCCGGATGCACTCGTCGCCGGTGGTGTTGGCGAGCAGCCACTCGGTCAGCTGGTCGCGCTCCGGTGCCGCGAGCGCGTCGCCGAGCACCAGCGCCCGGTAGCCCGCGGCGAGCCCGGCCGGGGTCGAGGTGTCGCGCTCGTCACCGGGGATCGCCGTGTTCAGCTCGGTCTCCCACCGGTCCAGCCGGGTGGTCGGATCACCGATCGAGCGGGCGAACGGCGCGATCGACTGCGGGCCACCGCGTTCGCGCAGCAGCAGGTTGGCCGCGGTGTTGTCGCTGAGCTTCATGGTCGCCTCGCAGAGCGCGCGGACCGTCATGCCGGTGTCCACGTGCTTCTCGGTCTCCGGCGAGTAGCTCACCAGGTCGTCCTTCGTGTAGCGGATGACCTTGTCGAAGTAGCCGCTGCTCAGGCCGTGGTCGCGCAGCAGAGCCGCGACGGCGTAGGTCTTGAAGGTGGAGCACAGCGCGAACCGCTCGTCGGGGCGGTTCACCAGCGTCCGGCCGGTGCGGACGTTGATCGCGTACAGGCCCACGCGGGCGTCGTAGCGGCGCTCCAGCTCGGCCAGGTCGGGGCCGGGCGGGGCGGGAGCGGGCGGCGGAGCTCCCTCGACGGTGCCGCACGCCACCAGTGCCGGAACGGCCAGCAGCGCCCCCAGGACAGCGCGTCGCCCGAGGCGGATTTCGTTGTGCCGCAAGTACTTCTCCGTTCAGTCCGAAGACCGGAAGTCCGGTCGGGACCAATCAAGCAGCACCCGCGCGATCGCGCCAATCCACAGCCGACCGCCCGGCGATAGCGGTTCGATATGGCCGCAGCGCGCACCCGGTCGCCACCGCCCGGATCGGGCGGAAAAAAACTTCGCTCACAGCCGCCCGGAGCGCAGGTCGTTGACCGCGACCCAGGCGCACTCCCCGATCGCCGTGTCCACCCGCGGCAGCGCGGAATCGGCTCGCGCGGCGAGCGTGAACACCGCCACCGCGACCGGTTCCTCGCCCTCGAACTCCACCACCGACACCTCGTTGCGCACCGCACCGATGGTGCCGGTCTTGCCCGCCACCCGCACGCCCTGGAACGGGAAGCCGGAGCGCACCCGGTGCATCCAGATCTGGTTGCCCAGCAGCCGCCGGATGAACGCGCACTGCTGCGGCGAGGCCACGGCGTCGGTCCAGATCAGCTCCAGCAGCCGGGTCATCTCACGCGGTGTGGTGGCGCCCGCGTAGGCCGGGTCGTAGGCGCTGACGGTGCGCGCGGCGTCGTTGTCGCCCAGCAGCGCGAACGCTTCCGCCGCCGTGGTGGTGCCCAGGTCGCGGACCAGCGAGGCGTGCTGGTCGGCGGTGCCGCCGACCACGCGGGTCCGGGTGAGCCCCAGGTCGTCGAGCACGTCGGCGACCGCGTCCAGGCCGACGGCGCCGAGGATGACGTCCGCGGCCGAGTTGTCCGACACCGCGATCATCGAGGCGGCCAGGTCGCGCCAGGACACCGTCACCGGGTCGAGGAAGGTCGAGAAGCCGCTCGGGCCCGGTGTGCAGGAGGTCGGGTCGATGCGCACCGTCGCGCGCGGGTCGAGGCGGCCGGCGTCGAAGGCCCGGCACATCGCCACCAGCAGCGGCAGCTTGTAGACCGAGGCCGTGACCACCAGCTCGTCGGCGCCGACGCAGATCTCCCGCCCGCCGCCGAACTGCGTCGCGTGCACCCAGCCCTCGGCACCGGCGTCGGCGAGCACCTCGCGGATCCGCCGCTCGACCGGGCTCACCGGTCGCCTCGCAGGGACGCCTCGAAAGCGGTGCGCACGTCCTCGGCCGCGGATTCCTGCCAGACCAGCCGGACCCGCAGCGCCAGGTCGTCGCCGGCCGGCGCCCGGACCACGCCCGGGCCGTCCAGCTCCGGGTCGGTGGTCAGCGCGAACGCCCGCCCGGCGGCGACGGCGGTGATGGCCTCGCGATCGCCGGGTGCGGGCAGGAAGTCCGGATCCAGCCCCTTGGTCCGCAGGGTGTCCACGAGCAGGTCGAACGCGGCCGTGCCGTGGTTGCGCGGGGCGGTCGCGCAGGCCAGGCCGCGCAGGCCGCGGATCGAGGGCTTGCGGTCGGACGGGATCAGCAGCCAGCGCCGGATCTTCAGGACCGGGCCGGGCGTCAGCGCGCCGATCAGCGCGGGGTGGTGCACCGCCGCGCAGTCGAGGCGGCCGGCCGCGACCGCTTCGACGAGGTCGGTGGTCGGTGCGGTCGTGGTGATCACGGTGCGGGCCGCCGGGTCCGGTGCCGCGGCGCGCACCGCGGCCGTGCAGGCGGCGACCTGCCGGTCGGTCAGCGCCGGGATGACGCCGATGCGCACCGCGCCGCGGTTCTCCCGCTGCCGCCGGGCCTCCTCCTCGAACTGCTCCGCGCCGTCGAGCAGCGCCCGCGCCCGGGGCAGCAGCTCGGCCCCGGCGGTGGTCAGGTGCACCCCGCGCGACCCCCTGGTGAGCAGGGTGACGCCGAGCTTGGCCTCCAGCCGCTGCACGCCCTGCGAAACCGGCGGCTGGGTCATGCCGAGGCGGTCGGCGGCGTGCCCGAAGTGCCCTTCCTCGGCGACCGCCACGAAGAACCGGAGATGGCGAAGCAGATCCACGGAGCGATCCAATCACTGCCGGACCGGCGGGTGGGCGCCGGCTTCGCGCGGGAGCCGGCGCCCACCGGGATTCACCGCACGACCAGGTCGGCGGTCTTGGTGGAGGTCCAGTGCAGGACCCGCTCCAGCGGCCCGCGACCGAGCAGCGGCCGCCACAGCGCGCAGAACACCAGCGAACCCAGCGCGAGGACGAGCAGCGGCAGCCACGGCTGCCAGCTCAGCCCGACCAGCACCGGCTCCAGCAGCAGGCCCTGCACGGTGTACACGGTCAGGGCGAGCGCGCCGACCGCCGACAGCGGGGCCAGCAGCGTGCGCAGGCGATCACCCGCGAACAGGCAGAGGGCCAGGACCGCGAGAGCGGCACCGGTCGAAGCGGTGATCTCGAACGGCGTGCCGGCGTGCGGGGCGTTGAGCAGCAGGAACGCCGGTGAAGTCGTGGGAACGACGCCGAAGCCCATCATCTGCAGCAGTTCGACGGGTTCCTTGCCGATCTCGGCGGCGATCGGCGCCAGGTTGGCCAGGACCGGTTCCAGGGCGCGGAGACCGCCGAAGACGTTGAGGGCCAGCCAGGAACTGCCCGCGCCGATCACGGCCAGCACGACACCGCTGATCAGCAGCCGCAGGCGCACCGCCGTCGACCGCAGGTCCAGCCGCCCGACGGCCAGCCCGGCGAACACGAACGGCATCCAGGTCAGCACCGGGTAGGCGCCGTCGAGCAGCAGCCGCTGGAATCCCGCCCCGGCGGTGTCCCACGAGGTCAGGTCGGTGAACGACAGCGCGCCGCCCACGGTGTCCGCGCTGGTCCACGCGCCGCGGATGAAGAAGGAGGCGATCGGCCCGGCGATCGTCCACACCGCGGCGATCACGGCCAGCACCGCGGGGCGCACGCGCAGGAACGGCAGCGCCAGCAGGAAGTACAGCGCGTAGAACGAGAGGATCACCATCATCTGCGCGCCCAGCTGGGTCAGCACCATGCCGAGCACGAAGAGGACGACCGCGCGCACCGCGATGCGCACCCGGTCCCGGCGCAGCACCGAGCCCTCGTGCGGCCGGCTGCCGCCGGTCAGCAGCGCCAGCGAAACCCCGGCCAGCACGGCGAACAGCACCGAGGCGTGCCCGTTGCCGAGGCCTGCCAGGAATTCCGCCGCACCACCGGCGGTCGGGTCGAGCATGGCCGGACCGGCGTGCGCGACGAACATCCCGAGCACCGCCAGCCCCCTGGCGATGTCGACGCCGTCGAGGCGGGTGCGGACGGGCGCCGGAGTCCTTGCCACCGGCGGACTTTCGTTCGTGAAAACCATGCGGCGAACGCTATGCCCGGGTGCGCTGCGCGGGCGTCGGACTCCAGGCGCATTCACCGATCATCCGCCAGGCGCACGGAGATCGCGTGCAGCGCGATCTCGTCATACCCGGGGAGTACGACCCGGGGTTCATCCGGCGCGACGCCGGTTGCCATAGGCTCGCCGCGTGGCTACCGAGAAGCTCAACGCGCCCTCGCCGAGCACCGCAGAACCGGACGAAGAACCGTTCGTCGGTTCGCGACCGTCCTGGCTCGCGGGCGTGCCGCGGTGGGTCGTGCTGGCCGCCATCAGCGCGATCACCTTCGCGCTCTCGGCCATGAGCGTCCTGCAGAACCGCCCGGACTTCAACGCGGCGCTGCCACTGCTGGTGGGGGCACTGATCGGGGCGCTGGCGCTGCTTGGCATGCGCCGGTTCCCGATCACTGTGGTCGTCATCACCACGGTCCTGCGCTTCATCGAGCCGTTGTCTTCGCTGGCTCAGCTGCCCGCGTTGTACGCGCTGGGCGCCTACGGGCGGAAGAACTGGCAGATCTGGGGCGTCGCGGCGCTGTGCGTCCTGCAGGATCTCGTCTCCTGGCTGCTCAAGGGGTTCGACGGGAACGTCGAATCCCTCATCACCAGCATCGTGATGTGGTCGCTCGTCCTCTTCTTCCCGGTCGTGATCGGCCGCTACATGGCCGGCCGCCGCACCCGGCTGGTGCACTGGGTGGAGCGGGCCGAGCGCGCCGAGCGCGAACGCTCCCTGATCGCCGAGCGCACGCGCAGCGAGGAGCGCGCCCGCATCGCGCGCGAGATGCACGATTCCGTTGCGCACCAGGTGAGTCTGGTCGTGGTGCACGCCGGGGCGCTGGAGATGGTGGCCAAGGCCGACCCGGAGAAGGCGGTCAGCGCGGCGGCGACCATCCAGCAGGTGGGCCGCGGCGCGCTGGACGAGCTGCGGCAGATGATCGGCGTGCTGCGCGCCAACCCCGGCGACGAGACGCCGGAGCCGCCGCAGCCGAAGCTCAAGGATCTCGAATCGCTCGTGTCGGCCTCCCGCGACGCCGGGCTCGACGTGGAGCTGGTCCTCACCGGCGACCGCCGCGACCTGGCCGACCAGGTGGAACGCGCCGCGTACCGCGTCGTGCAGGAGGCACTGACCAACGTCCACAAGCACGCAGGCGGCGCGCGGGCCACCGTCGCGCTGGACTACCGGCCGAAGCAGCTCGCTCTCTCGGTCCGCAACGGCCGCCCGGCGGCGGGCTTCCAGCGCAGCCTGCCCAGCGGCGGCCAGGGCCTGATCGGCCTGGCCGAGCGGGTGCAGCTGGCCGGTGGCGAGATCAGCTCCGGCCGGCTGCCCGACGGCGGCTTCGAGGTGTCGGCCACGCTCCCCGCGCAGCCGCGCGACCTCAGCTGAGGACTTCGGCCCGGTCGACGGCGCGCGAGTCGGTCAGCCGCAGCCCGGTGAACACGTAGGACAGCCCGCGGTGCCCGTCCGTGGTGAACAGCGCGATGAGCGAGGCCAGGCCGTAGAGGGACCCGAGCGTGCCCAGCAGTTCGAGGTCAGGCGCGGTGCTGCTCAGCTGGCTCAGGAGCACGTAGCCACCGACGCCGAACAGGCTGCGGAGCAGGCGCATCGCCGCTCCCGCCGGTCGTCCGTCGGGCCTCGTGGCCTGCAACCGCACGATCCGCTGGCCGAGGCTGGGTGCCTTGCCCGCCAGCGGGACGACGACCGCCAGCAGGAACCACGGCAGCCAGGGCGTCACCGCGTTGACCTCGGCGTACCCGGCCAGCTCGGCAGGCGGGGTGACGCCGCTGAGCAGCTCACCGTGCACGGCGAGCAGACCCGCGTTGGCGCCTGCGACGACGACGGCACCGGTGAACTGGAAGGCCATCAGATCGCACACCATCGCCAGCAACCGCCTCGACCTGGTCACCGGCCGCGGCAGGCCCGGATCGGAGTCGATGCGCTGGCCGGGCACCGCGCGCAGCAGCGGCGCCGCGAACGCACCGAGCAGCGCACCGAGCCCGTTGGCCATCAGGTCGTCGACGTCGAACAGCCGGTACGCGCACGGGTAGAGGAACCAGATCCCGGTGACCTGCGTCAGCTCGATCAGCAGCGACACGCCCAGGCCGATGGCCGTGGTGGCGAGCACGCTGCGCTGGAACATGTACCGGACGAACATGCCCAGCGGCAGGAACAGCGCCACGTTCAGCAGCACCTGCGTCAGCGCCGGATTGCGCAGGGTGGCGGCGATCCCGGTGCCGATCGCTTCCTTCTCCATGTCGGTGAGGAAGTTGAACGGGATCCACTGTGGACCGCTGGTGCCGTGGACCGCGCAGAAGTCCGGGCGCATGGCCGGCATCGGGAGCAGCACGTAGGCGATCAGCCCGAGGCTGTAGACGAGCCCGCCGAGGGCCAGCGCGGCGTTGCCGATGCCGAGTTCGCCACGTCTGCGGTACTGCCTCGCGACGTACGGCACGAACAGGGCGATCGCCAGCAGCGCCCCCAGCACGATCGCCACCACAGCCGGAATCAACCGCGTGCTCACAACTCCCCTTCACGCACGGCGAAACAGCGCAGGACCCCTGCACAGGAACGCGGCGATCCTAACCGGGAGGGCCCGAACCCGCGCCCCGGCGGGTCAGGACATCGGGTTCAGGCCGCCGAGGAACAGCAGCAGGCAGATGCCGCCGTTGATCACCTTGTGCGAGAGGAAGACCGCCACGAACTCGCGGATCGTCGCGCTCGGCCAGTAGTACCGGGCGGTGGGCGAACCGATCACCTGGCCGTTGACCTTCTCCGCGCGGGTGATGCGTGCGGCGCGCATCACGTGGAAGTTGTTGGTGACCACCAGGCAGCGGAAGTCCGGCTTGGACTGCTCCATGATCGCCTTGCTGAACCGGAGGTTCTGGTCGGTGGTGCGCGACTGGTCCTCGACCAGGATCTGCTCGGCGGGCACGCCGCGCTCGATCAGGTAGTCGGCCATGGCGCGCGCCTCCGGCAGGTCCTCGCCCGGCCCCTGCCCGCCGGAGGTGACCAGCAGCGGCTGCCTGCCCCGCGCGCGCTCGGCGTCGAACACCGCGCGGCCCCGGTCGAGCCTGCTGGCCAGCAGCGGCGGCACCTTGGAACCGAACAGCCCGGAGCCGAGCACCACGATGAAGTCGACATCGGTCTTGTGCGGGAACTTGCCGTAGACGAAGGAGTACAGCAGGAAGCACACGAACAGGAACGACACGTAGAACAGCACGCTGGTCACGGCGTTCACGAACGCCATGACCGGCTTCAGCTGGAAGTAGTTGGCCACGAAGCTCAGCACGATCAACCCGATGATCCCGAGCCCGGCGGCCAGCGACAGCAGGTTCGCCACCCGCCTGCCCTCCCGGCGCAGCATCGTGATCCCGTTGGCGATCAGGAACCCCGCGAGCACGAGCACCGTCACCGGCACCAGCACCACCAGGCCCGCGAGGATCAGCGCGGCGGCGACCTGGTTGATCATCGCGAGCTCGAACAGCAGCCCGGCGATCACGAACATCAGGCAGAAGAACAGGTAGACGCCGTTGCGCACCCGACGACGGTCGCGGATGAAGCCGATCAGGAAGATGCCGAACAGCACAGCGGCGATCACGAAGAAGAGCACGGCCAGAAGGCTAACCGACGGCTGATCATACCGGCATCGGCACGCTGCCCGGCGCGGACTACGTCTGCTCAGGAGGCCGCGGCGGCTTGCCGTTCAGCGCCTCGGCCTCCCAGTCCCCGAACACCGCCGGAGCGACCTTGGGGATCTCGAGATCGCTCCACGCGTCCCGGTCGCCCTTGACGAACTTGCGGTCGTGCTCCTTGTCCTCTTCCTTCTGCCGGTTACCAGCCGCCGGCGGCCCACCAGCCACGCCGCCCGCACCGGACGGTCCCCGCGCGGCCGTGCTGCCGGAGCCAGTGGAGCCCGGAGCCGTCGGGCCGCCGCCGCTCCCGGAACGGCCACCACCGGGGAGCCCCTTCCCCGTGTCACCGCCCCGGCCGGTGCCTCCCCCGGGAACGCCCCGCCCGGTCCCGCCGTGCCCGCTTCCAGGCGGAGCCGGGCGACCACCGCTCCCGCCTGGCGGCACGACCACACCGCCGGTCACTCCGCCACCGCCGCCGGGAGTGGGAGCGCTCCCACCCGTCATCGGACTCCCGCTCGCAGCGGGTGTCACCCACGCCGAGCCGGACTCAGCCGGCGCCACCGGTGGCGCGTCCGCGGCTGTCGGCTCGTGCGGCATCGCCGGTTCGGGCCACGGCCCAGGATCAACCACCGGCGGCGCCACGGGCCGCTCCGCCTCGGCCCGGGCTCCTCTGGTGCTGGTGTCGCTGCTGATCGGCTCGACCTTGTGCACCGGATTGGTCTTCGCAGGTTCGACGTCGGCGGTGAACTTCGGCGGCGGCGAGAAATGGGGGATGCTGTTGATCCGCTCGCCTGTTATGCGAGCGTAGTCCTCGTACTGCTGCCGCGCCTGCGCTTCGATCTGGTCCCGCACTTCTTCATGTCCCGCCCGGACCCCGGACTTCAGCGCGAACGCATAGGGGTTGACGTAGTCACCCCAGCCGATGTTGTCCGGCGGCACCTGGTGCGGTGGCAGGAAAACGTTCTTGAAATCGGCCGACGCACCCGCTTGCGCCTCAACGGTCTTGCCTATCAGCCCCGCGATCTCGCTCGCTTCACGAGTTGCCTGCGCCAGCGGGGTGACCGCCTCACGCGCCTGATCGGCTGCTCCACCCTGCATCAGGACCTCGGAGTCCTTCAACACCCGGTTCAGCGCAGCATCAGCGTCCGCGAACGCCTCACGTACAACCCTCTGCCATGTCGCCGCGACATCAGACATCGGAGCGACCGATCCCTGCATGACCTGGCTGTAGGTCCGCACGTGATCGAATGGTGTCCGGGCCTGGACCGGCACGACCAGCTTGCCGAACAACCAGTCGAAAAGACCCATCGTTCCCCCAGAATCGTGAGTTCCTGAAAGATTCCCCTTTATGTCGCGGGAAGATTGGACAGCACCATGTCCGTGATCTTGTCAGACATCGCGCACGGATCCGCGTACTCCGGGTTGCTCCGGCCGTCAGTCCCGACCTGGAAGCTGACCAGCAGGAGTTCGGTGGCCGAAGTACCGACGTAGGTTCCACAGGACCCAGCACTCTTCCCGAAGTGCACCACCGGATACCCGGAAACCTCGCCGGTCGGAACACCGCCCGAGACGTTCTTCGCCGTGTTCTTCAGCCCCAGCCCCTGCGTGGTATCAGGCGCGATGCTGACCGTGAGCTGCCGGTTCCGCCAGCGGCAGGCCTGCTGATCCCACAAGCTCGACTCAGGCACGCCTGCCGACAGCGAGGCGAGCTGCTCGAGTTGCTGCGGGCTCAGCAGCTGACACGGATCGCTGATGGCTTTCAGGTTCTTAGGCTTCTCGATGCGAAACGGATCATCCGCGACCGGCGGATTCGTTTGCCCCACAGGCTCTTTGGGCGCCATGACCGTGTAGGCCGCGTACCAGATACCTACGCCCAAGACGAGTGTGCCCACGGCAGCAGCAACGATGAGCACGACATGCTTCGTCCGCACAGGTCAGCCACCCATCCTGTTATCCTCGTCGATGCGCTGGTGATCCCGGATCGCCGCCTGAACAGCCTTCTCAAAGGCTTCGACCCAGGCGATCAGAGCTTCGGCCGTGGTGAACAAGCTTCCCTCAGCACCGCTGGCACGTTCGCAAAATTTCTGCACGGCACGCGTGGTCACGTCGTCAACAGCGGGCGCCGGGAAGTTTCCGAGCTGCGCCGCCTTGTCTCGAGCGAACTCGTACTTGGCTCGGACCTCGTCCAGACCGGCGAGAACCTTCGGGAGCTGCTCGGGCTGGATGTGGAAGGTCTCGGCACCGGCGTAGGTTCCCACGGCGATCAACGCCGCGCCGCTGACCGGATCGAACGGGGTCAGAACGGCTTCCGCTGTCAGCTCAGCAGCCGCTTGCCGTGGCGGTATCGGGACATTCACCTGATCCCCCCGGAAAGAGGTTGTGTCGCGGCTGATACTCTCCAGATCCGGCTAGAATTCCAACAGCGCCAGGCAAATCTTCATCAGTTCGTGTTCAACAAATCACATATCCGTGGCCCGGAAGGCGGAAACCAGCTGGCATTCGGGCCCACTACGGGCGTTCAGCACACGAGCGCGCCTCTTCGTGGTAAGTGCGGAGCGCCGCAGCAATCACGTCGACATCCCCCGGAGCTACCAGCACTTCTACCCCATCCGGCGGTTGCGGAATCTGCGCGACGCGCCCAGAAGAATTGTGGTGAACGGTAATCGCCCACGGTGCCACACGCTTCCGGCCGACATCATCCCTGGAGATCACGTTGAACTGACCGATCACGCGGTCCGCCAGCTTCGCCAGGCGGCCCACCTCCCTGGCATCGGCCGGGTCGATGTCGGCCTTGCCCAGTTCGTAGGCGATCCAGTCGCCTTGGTCCGCCTTGTGGTTCTCCGCTTCCAGGGCCGCCGCTGCGAGGAGTTCCGTTGGTAGCAGGACACTTCGGCCGTTTGCCGGGTTGACGTCCGGGAGGCATTCCACCACCGAGCGCTCCGCCGCGCTCGTGGCGACTTCGTCGATCCAGACCCTGTCACCGCGGAGGACGATGCGGAACGCCAGGTTGCTCACCGCCGCCATGGCGCGGGTTTCCGGCTGATCCGGTTCCGTCAGGTACAGGTACGTCAGGGAGTGGCCCTGCGCCAACGCCGTCACGATCTCGTACCACTCATCGCTCAGCCGGCCGCCCGTGATCCATTTCTTGGCACGGACGCTCTTCTCCGCGGCTTCCAGCACCTCCACCGGATCCTCCGGCTGGGCCAGCCCGCTGTCGCGGGAGGTGACGAACGCGGGGATGTCGAACCTGCGCCGCGCTCCCGCTCCCCCGTTCTCGCGACGTGCCTTCTCGTGCCGCACGATCGCGCCGAATTCCCAGAAGCTGCACTCCACCCCAGACCTCGCAATGCCGCACGCACGGAACTTTCGAGGACCTTCGAGACTAGCCAGACCGCAGCATCAATCCAGGAACCGGGGACTCAATCACCGGAACAGACCAGCCACCGTCCACAGAGGAACATGTCAATTCCCGGGAACGGGCGGGCACCACTCAACCCTACCCCGTTCGGCGGACGCAACGTATTCTCGCGAATTCCCGGGGGAATATTCCGGAAATTGCGCCCTGAACGCGAATCCGCTGGTCACTCCTTCTTCTTGTCGTCCTCGTCGACGACCTCGGCATCGACGACGTCGTCCTCCGCCTGTCCCGGCTGCTCCGGTTCGGGCTCCTGCTGTGCCTGGCGCCCGTACATCGCTTGGCCGATGGCCTGCGAGGCGGTCGCCAGGTGGTCGACCGCCGATCGGATGCGTTCCACGTCTTCGCCCTTGAGCGCCTCGTTGACGTCCTTGATCGCGTCCTGCACCCGGGTGCGCGTGTCGGCCGGGATCTTGTCCGTGTTGTCGGTGAGGACCTTCTCGGTCTGGTAGACGAGGGTCTCGGCCTGGTTGCGGGTCTCGGCCTCCTCGCGGCGCTGGCGGTCCTCCTCGGCGTGGGCCTCGGCGTCCTTGACCATCCGGTCGATGTCGTCCTTCGGCAGCGCCGACCCACCGCTGATCTTGATGGACTGGTGGCGGCCGGTGCCCAGGTCCTTGGCGGAGACGTGCACGATGCCGTTGGCGTCGATGTCGAAGGTGACCTCGATCTGCGGCATGCCGCGCGGCGCCGGCGGGAGGCCGGTGAGCTCGAACATGCCGAGCTTCTTGTTGTGCGCGGCGATCTCGCGCTCGCCCTGGAAGACCTGGATCATCACCGAGGGCTGGTTGTCGTCGGCGGTGGTGAAGGTCTCGGAGCGCTTGGTCGGGATCGTGGTGTTGCGCTCGATCAGCTTGGTCATGATGCCGCCCTTGGTCTCGATGCCCAGGGACAGCGGCGTGACGTCGAGCAGCAGGACGTCCTTGACCTCACCGCGCAGCACACCGGCCTGCAGGCTGGCGCCGACCGCGACGACCTCGTCCGGGTTCACGCCCTTGTTCGGCTCCTTGCCGTCGGTCAGCTCGCGCACCAGGTCGGTCACCGCGGGCATCCGCGTCGCGCCGCCCACCAGCACCACGTGGTCGATGTCGCCGACCTTGACCCCGGCGTCCCGGATCGCGTTGCCGAACGGCTTGCGGCAGCGCTCCAGCAGGTCCGAGGTGATCCGCTCGAACTCGGCGCGGGAGAGCGTCTCGTCCAGGAACAGCGGGTTCTTGTCCGCGTCGACCGTGATGTAGGGCAGGTTGATGCTGGTCTGCGAGGAGCTGGAGAGCTCGATCTTGGCCTTCTCGGCAGCTTCCTTGATCCGCTGCATGGCCATCCGGTCCTTGGTCAGATCGATGCCCGCCGACGCCCGGAACCGCTCCACCAGCCACTCGACGATGCGCTCGTCCCAGTCGTCACCGCCCAGGTGGGTGTCGCCGGAGGTGGCCTTGACCTCGACGAGCCCTTCGCCGACGTCGAGCAGCGAGACGTCGAAGGTGCCGCCACCGAGGTCGAAGACCAGGATGGTCTGCTCCTTCTCGCCCTTCTCCAGGCCGTAGGCCAGCGCAGCCGCGGTCGGCTCGTTGATGATCCGCAGCACGTTCAGACCGGCGATCTGACCCGCTTCCTTGGTCGTCTGCCGCTGCGAGTCGTCGAAGTAGGCCGGGACGGTGATCACCGCGTCGGTGACCTCCTCGCCCAGGTACGACTCCGCATCGCGCTTGAGCTTCATCAGCACGCGGGCGCTGATCTCCTGCGGCGTGTAAGCCCTGTCGTCGATCTGCACCTTCCAGTCGGTGCCCATGTGCCGCTTGACCGACCGAATGGTGCGGTCCACGTTGGTGACGGCCTGGTTCTTCGCCGGTTGCCCGGTGAGCAGATCGCCGTTCTTGGCGAAGGCCACCACCGAGGGCGTGGTCCGCGAGCCCTCGGAGTTGGCGATCACCGTCGGTTCACCGCCCTCCAGGACCGCCACAACGGAGTTCGTCGTCCCCAGATCAATGCCGACCGCGCGCCCCATCACGCACCCCTCTCCGACTCGCTTCCGTCGAGCCCTCCGAGGTCGATGTCCTCAGTATGGGAACGCCCCACGGGCACGTCCACCTGGGCGAACGGTGCTGGAGCGACCGGAGGTGCGGTCGTTGCGCGTGTGCCGCCAGTGCTCAGGCGGACCGCGGCCTGGCGCGGACGTGCATCTTCTCCCCCTGCGGTCCGAAGAGGCTGAGAACCTCCACCGGCGCCTCGCCAGTGCTGCCGAACCAGTGCGGGACGCGGGTGTCGAACTCGGCCGCTTCGCCCACCTTGAGCACCACGTCGTGCTGGGCGAGCACCAGCCGCAGCTTGCCGCTGAGCACGTAGAGCCACTCGTAGCCCTCGTGGGTGCGCTGATCGGGTTCGCTGCGCTCCGGGCCGATGATCATCTTGAACGCCTGCAGCCCGCCCGGCTGCTGGGTGAGCGGCACGATCGTGGTGGCGTCGCCCTGCTTGAACGGCTTCATCCGCACCCGCGGGTCGCCGACCGGCGGCGCGCCGACCAGTTCGTCCAGCGGCACCTGGTGGGCCTGCGCGATCGGCAGCAGCAGTTCCAGGCTCGGTTTGCGCTGCCCCGACTCCAGGCGGGAGAGCGTGCTGACCGAGATCCCGGTCTTCTCCGACAGCGCGGCCAGCGTGCACTTGCGCTGCTGGCGGATGGCCTTGAGACGCGGTCCGACCGCGGCGAGCACTTCGTCCATGCCCGTATTGCAGAAACAGCAACAGGATTTGTCAAGTCGGCGAGGCCGTGCGCATCGTGGTGCCAGGACATCCGGATTGGAGTGCAGATGACCGACCTCGACTGGGCCGCGATGGCCGACGTGCTCGAACTCGAAGGCGAGGCGCACCGGCCCTACGTGCAGCTGGCGCTGGCCGAGCTGGCGCAGCTGGAACCGCAGCGGATCATGGACATCGGCAGCGGCCCGGGCGTGGCCGCCTGCCAGCTGGCCGCCGCGTTCCCGAAGGCCGAGGTGACCGCCGTCGACGGCACGCCGGAACTGCTGGCGCGCGCTGAGCAGCGGGCGAAGCGGCTCGGGGTCGAACTGCGCACCCGGGTCGCCGAGTTCCCGGCCGGGCTGGACGACCTCGGCACCGCGGACCTGATCTGGACGGCGCAGACGGTGCACCACGTCGGCGACCAGCAGGACGCGCTGAACCGGCTGGCGCGGCTGCTGACGCCGGGCGGCGTGCTGGCGGTCGTGGAGGGCGGGCTGCCGACCCGCTGGCTCCCGCACGACCTCGGCTTCGGCCGCCCCGGCCTGCAATCCCGCGTCGACGCGGCGATGTCCGAGCGCTTCAACCAGATGCGCGCCGAACTGCCCGGCTCGGTGGCGACGGTGGAGACCTGGGCCGACATGCTGCGCACGGCCGGCCTCGAAGGGACCCGGAGCAAGACGTTCCTGGTGGACCGCCCGGCCCCGCTGGACGACGGCACCCGGCGGTGGCTGCGCGGAACGGCCGAGCGCTACCGCCACGGTCTCCAGGACCACCTCGACGCCGAGGACCTCGCGACGCTGGACCGCCTGCTGGACCCGGCCGACCCGATGGGCCTCGACCAGCGCCCCGACCTCTTCCTGCTCACCGCGAAGACGGTCCACTTCGGACACAACCCCGCCTGACCGATCGGCGCCGGTAGAGCCCGTGAGCGTTTTGTGACGCTATAGCCGCACAAAGCACTCACGGGCCTTGACCTGCGGATCCGGTCAGGGGGTTGCCGAGCCGCCCTGGGCGACGGTGCCACCCTTGTTGATCACCTGCGGCTGGCCGGAGGCGTAGTGCACGGTGCTGCCGGGACCGACCGCGATGATCTTCTGCGCGGAGCCCACGTCGACGGTGGAGTTGCCGCCCTCGACCTTGACCAGCGAACACGCGCCGTTGAGAGTCAGGTTGGCGTCGCTGGCCAGCACGATGACCTTCCGGGCCGCGCAGTCCTCGGTCAGCGAGGTGCCGTTGGCGCGGACGATCAGCGGAGCCCCGCCGCCGCCCTGGAAGTTGCCGCCCCGGTAGTCGTCGCCGGATTCGTCCTGATCGCCGCCCTGCCCGGTGGTGTCACCCTGACCGGCGGCGTCGACGGCCGCGTCGGTGTCGTCCACGACCGGCAGCGGTGCGGCCTGCGCGTCGGAGGACGCCGAGGCGTCACCGGACTCGGAAGTCGGCTGGCCGCCCGAACCGCACCCCGCGAGCAGCAGCGCGCTCAGCCCGGCACCGGCCAGCACGACCGCGGCGCGCCGCACCGAGCCGTCTCTCAGAGGATCTACCTGCATGTTCAACAAATTATCAATCTTGTTCTGAAGGTACCCCTCGGGCACCCCCGCACGTGATGATCCCCACCGGAACCCGCCCGCCAGAACTTCGGCGGAACACGGGGCCCGGGAGCGGCTGGCGCGGCGCATTCCGCCAGCCGCGGACGCTGATCACGTGGCCCGACGGCTCGGCGCGGTGCAGGTCCTCGTTGATCGGACCGGGCGCCGTTTCACACTCCGGCAGACGACAACCGCCTTTCCGGCATATTCCGCAAATTCGGGAATCATTTCACCAAGTGAATCTCCTTGATTCCTTTCCGCCCAGCTGACCCGGCGGTCTATGGTCACCGCGTCAGTCGAGCAGTCATAACCCTTCACTGGGGGGACCAATGGATCCCGAACTCGCGGCTTTGGCGTCGTCCGCGGCGAACACGCTGGTGGAATCGCTGACGACCAGTGCGTGGCAACAGGCGAAGAACGGCCTCGGAGCGCTGTGGCGCCGGGTGCACCCCGACCGGGCCGCGACCGTGGAAGCGGAGTTCGACGACGCCCGCGAGGAAGCGCTGGCGGCCATCCGCACCGGCGATGAGGAGACCGGGCAGGCGCTCATCGCGGAATGGCGGTCACGGCTGCGCCGCTTGCTGAACGACGACCCCGAGGTGGCCGCCGAGCTGATCCGGTTGGTCGAGGATCTGCGTGCCGCACCACCGGAGCGCAACACCCAGGTGGGGACGATGTACGGCAGGGCGTCCGAGCACGGCAGGGTGTACCAGGCCGGCGGCGACATGCACTTCAACGAGCGGTGAAGCCCGACGAGAAGGCCGGAGCGCACCACCTCTCGGCCACGGCACGCGACTACGCGAAGATCTTCCAGGCACTTCGCGACCAGCACTTCCACTTCTACGACGGCGACGGCAACCGGACGTATCGCACGTTCCTGGCCGCGACCGACGGTGTCTGCCCGTACCCGACCGACATGGCGGCGTTCAGCTCGGCGGACAGGCACTGGTTCTTCGGCCGGGACCACTTGGTCGCGGACCTCGTGCAGCGCCTCGACCAGCGGTGGCGGGACGGCCGCGGTCCGCTGGTCGTCGTCGCTCCCTCCGGAGCGGGGAAGTCGTCCCTGCTCCAAGCCGGGTTGCTCCCCATGCTCGAAACAGGTGCGCTGCCCGGCGAGAATTCGGCGCGTTGGCCGCGACTGCTGTTCACCCCCACCGACGACCCGGTCCGCGCCTTCGCAGCCGAGCTCGTCGGTCTCACCGGTGACGACCCGGACGAGGTCGAGCAGCAGTTGGCCGATCCCGTTCAGTTCGGCGAGCGCCTGCGCGAAGCGCTGCGGGAACGGGTGGGCATCGGGGTGGAGTCGGGGGCACGCCTAGTGGTCATCGTCGACCAGCTCGAAGAGCTGTTCACGCTGTGCACCGACGCGGCGGAACGGCAGCGCTTCCTCGCGCTGCTCTCGCACCTCTCCGAACCGGGTCCGGGCGGCGGAACACCGACCGCGCTGGTGGTCTACTCCCTGCGAGCGGACTTCTACGCGCAGTGCACCGACCACCCGCAGCTGCGCGACGCACTGCAGAACGGTCAGGTCGTCGTCGGACCCATGAGCCGGAAGGAACTGCGCCAAGCGATCATCTTCCCGGCGCGGCGGGCGAAGCTGCGGGTCGAAGACGGACTGGTCGACCTCCTGCTGCGCGATCTCGGCATCCCCGATCCCGACGACGACACCGCAGCCGGGTACGAGGCCGGACGCCTGCCGCTGCTGGCCCATGCGCTGCGGGTCACCTGGCAGGTGCGGGCCGGCGATCAGCTCACCGTCGCCGGATACCGCAGGACGGGCGGGATCCAGCACGCGGTGGCGACCACCGCCGACGGCGTGTACGACGCGCTGCTCTCCGCCGAGCAGCAGGTCGCGCGGACTCTGCTCCTGCGGCTGATCAAGATCGGCGACGGCACCGAGGACACCCGCAGGCGGACGTCCCGGACCGAGCTGCTGGCCGATCTGACCGATCAGCAGCTCGCGCGGGACGTGCTGGAGAAGTTCACCCGCGCCCGCCTGCTGACCCAGCAGCAGGACACCGTGGAGATCACCCACGAAGTCCTGCTCCGCGCCTGGCCCCGGCTGCGCCGCTGGATCGACGACGACCGGTCCGGCAACCTGATCCGCCAAGCGCTCGACGAGGACGCCGCCGCCTGGGACCGCGACGGACGCAGTCCTGCCCTGCTGTACCGGGGAAAGCGGCTGGACGACGCCCGCGCGTGGGCCAAGGCGAACCGGGCCGAGTCGAACTCGCTGGCCTCGGCGTTCCTCTCCGCGTCCGCCCGGCGGAAGCGCTTGCTCACCGGTGCGGGCTACACCGCGGTCGCGCTGGTCGGAGTGCTCGCCCTGGTGGCGACGCTCGCGGCGGCGACCGCCATCGGGCAGCGCGACACCGCCATCTTCAACCAGGTCACCGCGCAGGCCGACCGCCTGCAGGGCCTCGACATGTCCCTGTCGGCCAAGCTGAGCCTAGCCGCCAGCCACATGCGCCCGGACGACCTCGACGTCCGGACGAACCTCATCGCCACCGAGAACACCCCGCTCTCGTCGCTGCTGACCGGGCACACCGGCCGGGTGGTCTCGGCAACACCCAGCCCGGACGGACGCACTCTCGCCAGCACAGGTGAGGACAAGACCGTGCGGCTGTGGAACTTCTCCGATCCCGCGCGTCCCGTGCCGCTCGGAGCACCTCTGACCGGGCACACCGATGTGTCGACGCAGACGGCGTTCAGTCCCGACGGCCGCGTCCTCGCCTCCGGGAGCAATGACGGCTCGGTCCGGTTGTGGAACGTCGCGGACCCGGTACACCCCGTTCTTCTCGGCCAGCCCCTCGAGGACCAGATCGGCCAGATCGCGGACGTGGCGTACAGCCCGGACGGACGCACGCTGGCCGCTGCGGGGGAGAACGGCACGGTGCGGCTGTGGAACGTCGCAGACCCGGCGCGGCCAGTGGCGTTGAACCGTCTCCTCAGCGGCTACTCCGGCGACATCTTCTCCGTCTCGTTCAGTCCCGACAGCCGTACGCTCGCCAGTTCCGGAAAAGACGGGCTGCTGTTGCTGTGGAACGTCGCCGACCCCGCCAACCCAGCCCCACTCGGCAAGAATCTCGACGGTCACAACGGCAACGTCCACTCCGCGGTGTTCAGCCCGGACGGGCGGCTCCTGGCTGCTTCCAGTGACGACGAGAAGATCCTGATGTGGAACGTTTCCGATCCCGCGCAGCCCGTGCTGCTGGACCGAGCCATGACCGGCCACACCGGTCCGGTGTTCTCGGTCGCCTTCAGCCCCGACGGACGCGTGCTGGCCAGCGCCGGCGTCGACCGGACCATCCGGTTGTGGAACATCGCCGATCCCGCCTATCCGGTGGCACTGGGAAAACCGTTGACCGGGCACAGCAACTACGTGCTCTCGGTGGCGTTCAGTCCCGACGGAGAGACGCTGACGAGCAGCAGCAATGACAGCACGATCCGGGTGTGGAATCTGCCGCGCACGATCGTGACCGGCCACACCCACGTCGTCAACGCCGTGGCGTTCAGCCCGGACGGACGCACGCTGGCCAGCGGCGGCGATGACCGGACCGTGCGGTTGTGGGACGTTTCCAGCACCACCCGCCCGACCCCGCTGGGTGAACCCCTCACCGGCCACACGGACGCCGTGTTCTCGGTGGCGTTCAGCCCCGACGGGCGCACGCTGGCCAGCGTGGGCAGCGGTGGCACCTTGCGGTTGTGGGACGTTTCCGAACCGGCGCAGCCGGTGGCCCGTCAAACCTCGATCGGCGATCCCACTCCACTGTGGTCGGTGAAGTTCAGCCCGAGCGGTGAGTTCCTGGCCGCCGCGAGGGAGAATGGGACGGCCCAGCTCTGGAACGTCTCCGACCCGGCTCACCCGGAGCAGCTGGGCAGCCCCTTCACCATCGGCACCGAAGGCGCGAGTTCGGTCGCGTTCAGCTCGGACAACCGCATCCTGGCCGTTGGAGGCACCAACGCGATCCGGCTCTTCGACATCACCGACCCGGAACGGCCGGTCGCCCTGCCGCTGATGACCGGCCACACCGGCACCGTGCGGTCGGTGGTCTTCGATCCCACCGATGATCTCCTGGCCACCGCCGGTTACGACCTGACGGTTCGCCTGTGGGACGTTTCCGACCCCGCGAAGCCGAAACAGCTGGGATCACCCCTGACCGGCCACACGAACTTCGTGACGGCCGTGGTGTTCAGCCCGGACGGCCGCACCTTGGCCAGCTCGGACGCCGATGGCGCAGTGCGGTTCTGGGACGTCTCCGACCCGGCTCGCCCAGGACCGATCGGCCAACCCATCACCGGCCACACCGATGCGGTGTGGGGTCTGGCCTTCAGCTCCAACACCACGCTGGCCACCGGCAGCCACGACCAGTCGGTGCAGCTGTGGAACCTGGACCCGGGCTTCGCCGCGCAACGCATCTGCGCCACCACCAACGCCAACGTCCTGACCGAGGAGGAATGGCGCAAGTACGTCGCGGGCGAGCTGGCGTTCGACCCGCCGTGCCAACCGTCGTGACTCACCTGAACGGCGGCGGAGCCGGTACCGGGTCCGGGATGGGCTGACGCGGGGCGTTCTGGGAGCCTCGGACGCTGATCACGCTGCCCGGGGGCTCGGCGCAGTGCAGGTCCTCGTTGATCGGGCCGGGCGCCGTTTCGCTGCCCGGGCGGCGGGGCGTGCCCTCGTAGCCCCGGGTGCAGGCGATCGGGTTGAAGAAGTTCAGGACCAGGCCGAGGTGCCCGGTGCCGTCCGGGGACAGCGTGTGGGAGAACGCCGAGATCACCGGCAGGGCCACCAGCAACTGCTCCATGCCCTCGGTGCGCACCTCGGTGATCTTCATCGTGGTCAGCATGTTCGCCGCGACCACGCCGAAGTCGGTGCCCGCGCTGTCGAGCAGCGCCTGGACCTCCTGGCCCGCCGCGGGCGCGTCGCGGATGATCCCGCGCAGATCCGGGTCGGATTCCTTTAGCTGCCCGGAGATCTCGCGCAGGCCCTCGCTGAACGACACGATCTCCTCGGCCTGCTGCTGCTGGGTGCGCAGCACGACGTCGCTGTTGGCGAGCAACGAGGTGGTCTGCGGGAGGTGCTGCTCGGCCGCGGCGGTCACCGAGCTGGTCGCGTCCAGCAGCCGCTGCAGGTGTGCGCCGGAGCCCTCGAAAGCGGTGCCGACCTCGTTGACGACCGTGCGCAGGTCGTCGACCGGGACGCTGCCCACCAGCCGGTCGAGGTCGACCAGCAGCGATTCCGGCGGCAGCGGCACGGCGGTGCGGTCCTGGGCGACCACGGCACCGCTCGCCAGGTACGGACCGCCGTCGTGCTCGGGCCGCAGGTCCAGGTACTGCTCGCCGACCGCGGACCGGTTGGCCACCACCGCGCGGGTGTCGGCGGGGATCTGCGGGGCGGAGTCGTCGATGTGCAGTTCGGCTTCGAGGCCGGTCTCGGTGAGCCGCATCGCGGTCACCCGGCCGACCGCCACGCCCCGGTAGGTGACCTCGGAGTTGGTGAACAGCCCGCCGGAGTCGGCCAGCTGCACGGTGACCGAGTAGCCGTTGCCGCCGAAGAGCCGGTCCAGCCCGGCGTAGCGGCCGCCGGTGTAGCCGATCCCGACCACGGCCAGGACCAGGAACAGCGCCAGGTGCACCTTGGTCTTGCGGCTGAACATCACTGGCCTCCCAGCAGCGGCGGGACGGAGGGCGTCGGCGCGGAGCCGGGCACCGGCAGCGGGAGCGGCGGCAGCGGCGGGGCCGGTGGCGGCGGCCGCAGTCCCGACTGGCCGGCGTCGCTGAGGCCGGGGATCGGGATCAGCGGGCCGGAGGAGCGCGAGAGGTTCTCCACGATGCTGCTCAGGTCCAGGTCGAAGCGCACGTCGGCGTTGACGAAGTCGCCCTTGAGCGGCTTCATCACGTACTCCGGGAACGGGTAGGTGGCCAGGAAGCCGATCGCGTCCGGCAGCGCGTCACCGGTGTCGGCGAGCTTCTGCAGCGTCGGAGCGAGCGCGTGCAGGTCGGCGAGCATGTCGTCCCTGCTGCGGTTGACGGTGTCGACCGCGACACCGGAGAGCCGGTCCAGCGACTCCAGCATCGACACCAGCTGACCGCGCTGCTCGTTGAGCACCTGCAAGCCCGGCCCGATGCCGTCGAGCGCGGCCGAGACGGTGCCGGTCTGCTCGCGCAACGTCGTGGACAACCGGCCGAGCCCGTCGATGGCCCGGGTGATGTCCTCCCGCTGACCGTCCAACCTGGACACCGTCTCGTCCAGGTTCCCCAGCAGCGAGCGGATTTCCGCCTCGTTGCCGGTGAAGACCTTGTTCATCTCCCGCACGATGTCCTGCAGCTGCGCCACTCCGCCGCCGTTGAGCAGCATCGACAGCGCGCCGAGCACCTCCTCGATCTGCGGGTTGCGGTTGGTCCGCTCGATCGGGATCACCGCGCCGTCGGCGAGCTCGTCGGACGCGGGCTGCGCGGGTGCGGCGAGCTCGATGAACTTCTCCCCCAGCAGGCTGGACTGCCGCAACCGGGCGTCGGCGTTGGCGGGCAGCCGGACGTCGCCGTTGATCGACATCGACACCAGCGCCGTGGTGTTGTCCGGGCCGAGCTCGATGCGCTCCACCCGGCCGACCGGCACGTCGTTGACCTTCACGCTGGACTGCGGCACGAGGTCGAGCACGTCGGCGAACTGCGCGCTGACCCGGTAGGGCCGGTCGCCCAGCTCGGCGCCGCCGGGCAGCGGCGCGTTGTAGAGGCCGGTGAACCCGCCCGCCGAGCAGCCGGACACCAGCAGCAGGATCACCACCAACGCACACCGCTTCACTGGGAGCTCTTTTCGTATTGGTCGGCCGCAGCCGCGACGACCGACTGGCCGAGCCCCGGCAGAACATCGCATGCGCCGCAGGCGCATGACCCACCCCCGCAACCGGCACCGCTGAGGGTTCTCAGCGGTCGCCTGGCGAGGACAGCCTGTTCGCCGTGTATTGGACATACATGAGAACGGGATCCCGCAGCCAGGCGGGCGCTGAGGTTCCGCCACCCGCACCGCCACGCAAAACGAGCCTGGAAGATCCTCATTGCGAGCCCCCCTCTCGCGAGGCGTCGACGAGCGGTAGCGGCAGCGGCGGGAGTTCGCCCTGCTGGAGGTAGTGCATGGTCTCGCCGATCGACGGCAGGCCGAGCTTGCCGTCGAGCACCGGGGCCAGCTCGTCGCAGGTCTTCTTCAGGTCCTCGGGCACCGGTTCGGGCAGGCTGTGCTGGATCAGCTTGCACACCATCAGCACCGGCGGGTGGGTGAGCTCGTTGAGGTGCCCGCGCACGGTCACGGTGCCGGAGGCCGCGTCGTAGGCGTTGATGAAGTTCGTCGCGCCCAGCGGCGCCACGTCGAGCACCTCGCCCAGCGCCTCGCGCTGGTCCACCAGGGCCTGCGTCACGCCGGTCAGGTTCTCCACGTTGGACGAGAACTGCTCGCGGTTGTCCCGGATGAACGCCGAGACATCGCCCAGCGCCGCCGCCAGCGAGCTCAGCGAGGCGCCCATCTGGTCCTGCTCGCTCGCCAGGAACCCGGCGACGTCGGCGAGCCTGCCGTTGAACTCCCGGATCTGCCCGTCGCTGGCGGCCAGCGCGGCGGTGAACTCGTTCAGGTTGTCCACCGTGGCGAACAGGTCGTCCTGGTTGTCCTGCAGCGTCCCGGCCAGATCGCCGAGCCGCTTGATGGTCGCGTTGAGGTTCTCGCCCTTGCCGTCCAGCGCCGCGGCCGAGGTGTTGAGCACGTCGGTCAATGCGCCGGTGCGGTTGGCTCCGTCCGGCCCGAGCGCCTCCGCCAGCGACTTGGCGCTGTTGTAGAGCTCGTCGAGCTCGGCCGGGGTGGCAGTGCGGTCCTTGTCCAGCACCGCGCCGGTGGCCAGCTCCGGGCCACCGGAGTAGGCCGGGGTCAGCTGCACGTACCGGTCGCTGACCAGGCTCGGCGCCACCACCACGGCCTTGACGTCGGCGGGGATCTGCACCTCCCGGTCGACGTGCAGGTCGACGCGGACCACCTCGCCCTGCGGCACCACCGCGGCGATGCGCCCCACCTCGACGCCGAGCACCCGCACGCTCGACCCGGCGTAGACGCCGACGGCCTTGTCGAAGTAGGCGGTCAGCTGCTTGCCCGGATCGCTGAACGCCCACCACAGGCCGGCGCTGACCAGCAGCACCAGCGCGCTGCCGAGGACGAGCAGCCTGGTCAGCGGCGACTTCCGGCGCGGTTCTTCCTCGTCCGGCCCAGGTGCGGACATCAGTCACCTCCGACGGGTCGGGTCGGCACCGGGAGCTCGCAGGAGGTCGTGTTCGTCTGCAGCGGCCCGGCGTTGATCGGGGGCGGGAACAGCCCGCAGATGTAGCCGTCGAACCAGCGCCCGTTGCCGACGGTGTTGTTGAACCCGCGCACGTAGGGCGCCATCGCCTCGATGGTGCGGCCGAGATTGTCCTGGTTGCGCTGCAGCATCTCGGTCAGCTGGTTGAGCTGGTCCAGCGTCGGCCGCAGCTGCGCCTGGTTGTCGGCGACCAGGCCGCGCAGCTCGTCGGAGAGCTTCTGGGTGCCGCTGAGCAGCGAGGAGATCGCGCCGCGGCGCTGCTGCAGCTCGGTCAGCAGGAGGTTGCCGTCGGCGATCAGCCGCTGCACCTGCTCGTCGCGGTCGGCGACGATCCGGCTGACTCCGCTGGTGTTGCGCAGCAGTTCGCTGAGCTGCTGGTCGCGCGAGGAGATCGTCTGCGACAGCGCGGAGAGCCCGTCGACGGCCTCCCCGAAGTGCTCCGGCGCGCCGCGGAAGGTGTCGGCCAGCACCCGGAAGCTCTGCGCGAGCTGCTCGCCGTCGACCTCATCGGCGGTGCGGGTGAGCTGGTCGAGCGCGTCGGGGATGTCGAACGGCGCGGCGGTGCGCTCCACCGGGATCGGCTCGGACAGCTCCTGCTCGCCCTCCGGTTGCAGCGCCAGGAACTTCTCGCCGAGCAGCGTCTTGATCTCGATCCCGGCGCGGCTGCGGTCGCCCACCTCGGCGTCGTCGACGCGGAAGGACACCAGCACCCGGTTGCCCTCCAGCGACACGTCGGTGACCTCGCCGCTTCGGATGCCCGCGATGCGCACGTCGTTCCCGGCAGCCAGCCCGGCCGATTCGGTGAAGTAGGCCTGGTAGGTGCTCCCGCCGAGCACCGGCAGGTCCTTGGCGAAGAACGCGCCGCTCGTGACGAGCACCAGCAGTACGATCGTCACCACCCCGACGACCGCCTGGTTCCGCTCCCGCAACGGTTTCACGACTGGCACCTCTCCGGCATCTCCGACGGCGGCGCGGGCAGGATCGGGATCTTGATGTTGAGGTCGGAGATCCCGACGGTGCCCGACATCCGGCACAGGTAGAAGTTGAACCAGCTCCCGTAGCTCACCGTCCGCGTCAGCGCGTTCAGCCGCTCGGGCACGGTCTGCAGGTCGTGCTCCAGCTTGGGCATCTCGGCGTTGAGCACGGTGGTGAACCGCTGGAGCTCGGCGATGTTGCGCTGCAGCGGTTCCCGGCCCTCGGCGAGCAGATCACCGGTGGTGCCCGCCAGCTCGTCGAGCGCCGCGACCGCTTCGCCGACCGGCTTGCGCTGCTCGGCGAGCCCGCTGGTGAGCTGCTGCAGCGAGGTGATCAGCTCGCCCAGCTGCGGGCCGCGCGCGTTGACCGCGCCGACCGCGGTGTTGAGGTTGTCGATGACCTGGCCGATCACCTCGTCCTTGCGGGCGAGCGTGGTGGTCAGCGAGGCGGTGTGCGCGAGCAGGCTGTCCACGGTGCCCGCTTCGCCCTGCAGCACCTGGACGAGTTCGCCGGAGAGCTGGTTGACGTCCTCCGGCGAGAGCGCTTGGAACAGCGGCTTGAAGCCGTTGAACAGCGCGGTGAGGTTCAGCGCCGGGTGGGTGCGCTCCAGCGGGATCTCGCCGCCCGGCGGCAGCACCTCGTCGCCCTCGCCGATGGGCGCGTCCAGCGCGAGGTAGCGCTGCCCGGCGAGGTTGCGGTACTTCACCGTCGCCGAGGCGTCCACCGGCAGCCGGCGGTTCGCGTCGACGTCGAAGCTCACCAGCGCGTGCTTGGCGTCGACGACCTCCAGCCCGGTGATGCGGCCGACCTTGACCCCGGCCATCCGCACGTCGTCGCCGAGGTTGAGCCCGGAGGCGTCGGCGAACCGCGCGGTGTAGTCGCTGGACGAGCTGGACGTCGACGCCGCGATGGTCATCGCCAGCACTCCGGTCAGCACCACCGTGACCAGCGCGAACAGCGACAGCTTGAGCAGCGGCGCAGTGATCGACCTCATCTCACCTCCACCTCGGCCCCGCGGTAGACCGGCCCGACCAGCAGCCCGCTCCACCCCGGCACGTCCTCGCGGGCGACACCGAGCTGCGGGGCGAGCAGCGTCGAGAGCAGCTCGCGCTCGGCCGGTGCGTTCGCCACCGACTGCGGTGCGGTCGATGCCGGGGCCGCCCACGGGAACACCTCGTCGCGGTCGCGCGGCGGCTCCGGGAACGTCGAGCCGTCCTCCACCGGCCCGCCCGGCGGGTACTGCGGGAAGGTGTCCGGCGGTTCGACCCACGGGTAGCAGCGCGGCCCCCGCTGGTCCAGGTACTTCGGATCGTCCACCCCGGGCAGGTACTTGCCGCGGCTGCCGGTGATCTCGATGGTGAACTTGGCGATCTCCGGGTTCTCGGTGCCCTTGCCGAAGGAGGCCTCGGCCGTCGGGATGGAGTCCGCGAACTGCTTGAGCATGCACGGGTACTGCGGCGAGTACTCGGCCAGCAGCTCCAATGTGGACCGCGAGCTGCTGGTCAGGTTGATCAGGTTGTCCTTGTTCAGCGCCAGGAACCGGTCGAGGCTCTCGGCGCTGGTGGTGACGCTGCCGATCATGTGCTGCAGCTGGGTGCGCTGCTCGGCCAGCGTCCGGCTGGTGGTGGTCAGATCTCCCAGCGCCTGCGCCAGATCCGGCACCGCCTCGTGGTAGGTGTCGGCCACGTCGTCGATGCGGGCGATGACCGACTCCAGCTTCGGCAGCGACGGGTTGAGCTGCTCCAGGTAGCTGTCCAGCTGCACCAGCGTGTCGCCCAGCTGCTCGCCGCGACCGTCCAGCGCCTGCGACACCGCGGTCAGCGTCGTGGACAGCTTCTCCGGCTGCACCGCCTGCAGCACCGGCATCAGCTCGTCGAGCACCTTCTCGACCTCGATCGCCGAGCTGCTGCGGTCCTGCGGGATCACATCGCCGTCGGCCAGCGCCTGCGAACCGCCGCCTGCCGGGATCTGCAGCGCGACGTAGCGCTCGCCGAACAGCGTCTTGGGCAGCAGCCGCGCCGACGCGCCCGTCGGGATCAGCTCGGCCTGGTCGGGCTTGAGCGCCAGCTCCAGCACCGCGTGGTCGCCGACCGCGCGCACGTCGCGGACCTCGCCGACCACCACACCGCGCGCCTTGACGTCGGCGCCGACGCGCATCTGGTTGCCGATCCGGTCGGTCTCCAGGCTCACCGCCACCACCGGCGTGAACGCCTTGCGGTAGACCGCGATGGTGCCCGCGAAGAACATCCCCGTCGCGACCAGGAACGCCACTCCGAGCGCCTGGTAGCGGCGCCTCTTCTCATCGCCCCTCATCCGGAGATCCGAACCGTCGTGGTGGAGCCCCAGATGGCCAGGCTGAGGAAGAAGTCCAGCACCGAGATCAGCACGATCGAGGTGCGCACCGCCCGGCCCACGGCCATCCCGACCCCGGCGGGCCCGCCGCGCGCGGTGTAGCCGTAGTAGCAGTGCGTCAGGATCACCGCGATGCTGAACACGATCACCTTCCCGAAGGACCACAGCACGTCCTCGGGCGGCAGGAACAGGTGGAAGTAGTGGTCGTAGGTGCCCGCCGACTGGCCGTAGAACCACACGGTGATCTGCCGGGAGGCGAAGTAGGAGCCCAGCAGGCCCACCACGTACAGCGGGATCACCGCGGTCACCCCGGCGATCACCCGGCTGGTCACCAGGTACGGCACGGTCCGCACGCCCATCACCTCCAGCGCGTCGATCTCGTCGGAGATCCGCATCGCGCCCAGCTGCGCGGTGAACCCGCAGCCCACGGTCGCCGACAGCGCCAGGCCCGCGGCCAGCGGCGCCACCTCGCGGGTGTCGAAGTAGGCGGCGATGAAGCCGGTCAGGGCGGAGGTGCCCAGCTGGTCCAGCGAGGAGTAGCCCTGCAGGCCGACCACCGCGCCGGTGGCCACGGTCATGCCGATCATCACGCCGAGCGTGCCGCCGATGACGGCCAGCGCCCCGCTGCCGAACACCACCTCGGTCAGCAGCCGCGCGGTCTCCCGCGAGTAGCGGCGCAGCGTGACCGGGGCCAGCGCGAGGGCGCGCAGGTAGAAGGAGAGCTGCCAGCCCAGGCCCGCGAGCGCGTCCCCGGGCCCGCGCAGGAACTGGTGGCGCGCCGGGGAGGCGGCGACCGGATCGACGACGGCCATCGGCTCACAACCCCTTCGGTGGCACGAGTTGCAGGTAGATCCCGGTGAGCACCAGGTTGATCAGGAACAGCAGCAGGAAGGTGCTCACCACCGCCTGGTTGACCGCGTCGCCCACGCCCTTGGGCCCGCCGGACGGGTTGAGTCCGCGGTAGGCGGCGACCACACCGGCCACGAACCCGTACAGCAGCGCCTTGAACTCGCTGATCCACAGGTCCGGCAGCTGCGCGAGCGCGTTGAAGCTGGCCAGGTAGGCGCCCGGCGTCCCGCCCTGCAGGACCACGTTGAAGAAGTAGCCGCCCATCACGCCGACGACGCTGACCATCCCGTTGAGCAGCAGCGCGACCAGCATCGCGCCGACCACCCTGGGCACGATCAGCCGGTGGATCGGCGAGACGCCGAGCACCTGCATCGCGTCGATCTCCTCGCGGATGGTGCGGGCCCCGATGTCCGCGCAGACCGCCGAGCCGCCGGCCCCGGCCACCAGCAGCGCGGTGATCAGCGGGCTGGCCTGCTGGAGGATGGCCAGCGCGCTGGCCGCGCCGGTGAACGACTGCGCCCCGATCTGCTGGGTCAGCGACCCGAGCTGCATCGCGATGACCGCGCCGAACGGGATGGCCACCAGCGCGGTCGGCAGGATCGTCACGCTGGCGAAGAACCACGCCTGCTGGATGCACTCGCGGACCTGGAAGGGCCGCCGCGGCATGGCCCGCAGCACCTCCCATGCCAGCGTGGCCATCCGTCCGACCTGGACGAACGCGCCCGCGCCAGCGCTGCGCACCGCCATCTGGTCACCTCCCGATCCGCGTTGATCCGGGACCCCGCACGCCGCCCCGGACCGGCTCCGGCGCGCTGTTCTGCCGCGATTTCAATGGAAATCGGACGTCTGATTTCCATTGAAATCGCGTCCGGAGATCACCCGGCCGGGATCCCGGCGGAGTCACTCCCGTGCACCGCTCAGGCGAGCGAGTGCGTTGCCGTCGCACCGCCGTCGGCGACGAACTCCGCGCCGGTGCAGTAGGAACTCTCGTCGCTGGCCAGGAACACCACCAGGTCGGCGATCTCCGCCGGCTGCCCGACCCGGCCGAGCGCGACCCGCTCGCCGACGTGCTCCATCGGCACCGGCCCACCGACGGCGTCGGGGATCATCTGGGTGTCGATGGCGCCCGGGTGCACCGAGTTGACCCGGATGCCGCGCTTGCCCAGCTCCATCGCCGCCACCTTGGTCATGCCGCGGATGGCGAACTTGCTCGCCGAGTAGGCCACCAGCAGCGGCATGCCGCCCAGTCCCTCCACTGAGGACACGTTGATGATCGAGCCGCCGCCGTCGGACATCGCCGGGATCACCTCCCGCATGCCCAGGAAGGTGCCGATCTGGTTGACCCGGATCACCCGCTCGTAGTCGGCCAGGCTGGTCTCGGCCAGCTCCGAGAAGTGCAGCACCCCGGCGTTGTTCACCAGCACGTCGATCCGGCCCAGCTCGCCCGCCGCGCGCACCGCGTCGACCCAGTCGTCCTCGGAGCTGACGTCCAGGTGCTGGTAGACGGCGTCCGGGCCGAGCTCGTCGGCCAGCGCCTTGCCCGGTTCGTCGGCCACATCGGCGATCAGCACCCGCGCGCCCTCTTCGACGAACCGCCGCGCGGCCGCCGCGCCCTGCCCTCGTGCCGCGCCGGTGATGATCGCGACCTTTCCCGTCAACCGCATGTCACATCAACTCATCCGTCAGCGGCAGCAGCACGGTCTTGAGCTCGGTGAAGGACTCGTAGGCCGACCGGCCGCCCTCCCGGCCGAGCCCGGACTGCTTGTACCCGCCGAAGGGCAGGTGCGGCTCCACCTGGAAGCCGTTGATCCCGACCGTGCCCGCGCGGATCCGCTTGGCCACCCGGAACGCCCGCTGCACGTCCTTGGTGTAGATCCCGGCGCCGAGGCCGTACTCGGTGTCGTTGGCCAGCCGCACCGCCTCGTCCTCGTCGTCGAAGGGCACCACGGTCAGCACCGGCCCGAAGATCTCCTGCTGGGCGACGGTCATCGAGTTGGCCGCGTCGGCGAAGATGGTCGGCTGCACGAAGTTCCCGGCGCTGAGCTCGCCGTCGCCGCGCCCGCCGCCGGTGACCAGCCGCGCGCCCTCCCGCTGGCCCTGCTCGATGAAGCCGAGCACCCGCTCCAGCTGCCGCTGGTTGATCAGCGGGCTGGACAGCACGCCCGGGTCGAACGGGTCGCCGTAGGTCACCGAACCGGCGATCAGCTCGGCGGCGCCGATGAACTCGTCGTAGGCGTCGCGGTGCACCAGCGCCCGGGTGGTCGCCACGCAGGCCTGCCCGGACAGCCCGAGGGTGACCATGCCCATCGCGGTCATCCCGGCCAGACCGACGTCACCGTCCGGGAACACGATCGCCGGGCTCTTGCCGCCGAGCTCCAGCGACACCCGCTTCATGGTGCCCGCGGCGGCCGCGACGACGCGGCGGCCGACCTCGCGGCTGCCGGTGAAGCTGACCTTGTCCACCTGCGGGTGGGTGATCAGCGCTTCGCCGGTCGGATCGCCGGGGCCGGTGACGACGTTGAGCACGCCGTCCGGGATTCCGGCCTCCTGCAGCAGTTCCACCATCCGCAGCACGCTGAACGTGGCGTACTCGGAGGGTTTGAGGACGACGGTGCAACCGGCCGCCAGCGCGGGCGCGACCTTCTGCGCGAACAGCAGGAACGGCGCGTTCCACGGCAGCACCGCGGCCACCACGCCGACCGGTTCGCGCAGCGTCATCGCGAGGTGGTCGCCGCCCTGGTACGGCGGGAACGTCTCGCCACCGGCCTTGTCGATCCACCCAGCGTGGTGGTCGAAGACGTCGGCGGCCACGTCGACCGAACCCGCGTAGACGGTGGCGAACGACAGCGGCACGCTGTTGTCCAGCGCCTGCCGCGCCCGCAGGTCGTCGGCGTTCTCCCGGAGCAGGTCGGAGCACCGGCGCAGCAGCCGGGAGCGCTCGCCCACCCGCATCGTCGGCCACGGGCCCTCGTCGAACGCACGACGCGCGGCCCGCACCGCTTCGTCGACGTCCTCGGCACCGGCGACGGCGATGTCGCCGATGACCTCGCCGGTCGCCGGGTGGTGGTGGGTCCAGGTGCGGCCCGCGCGGGCCTGCCGCCACTGGCCGTCGACCAGCAGCAATCCGTCCTTGAGCCCAGCAGCGTCGCGGTGCTGCTGCACGGTCAGCGCCATTCGGAAGTCCTCCCTGAGCGGCGGTTTCAGCTGGTTTCGGGGAGCTCCTGGCTCCGTTCCCCTAGGGGAGGGAGAGAAGTTCGGCTGCGGAGAAGTTGCGCTCCGGGTCGCGGTCGGCGAAGTAGGCGCCGACGGTGCCCGCCAGCTCGTCCTCCGTCCACAGCGGACCGCTGGTGTCGAAGCGCTGCTCGACCACCGGCGCGGCCATGAGCGCGATCAACCCGCTGTGCACGACGAAGACCTGCCCGCTGATCCGCTCGGCGGCGGGCGAGGCGAGGTAGGCGACCAGCGGTGCCACGTGATCCGTCGACAGCGGGTCGACGCCGTCCTCCGGCGCCGGGCCGAAGACCTCCTCGGTCATCGCCGTGCGGGCCCGCGGGCAGATCGCGTTGGCCCGCACGCCCATTCGCGCGAGCGCACGCGCGGTGGACACGGTGAGCGCGGCGATCCCGGCTTTGGCCGCGGCGTAGTTCGGCTGCGCCGCGGCACCGAGCAGGAAGGCCTCCGAGGCGGTGTTGATCACGCTGCCGTAGGTGCTGCCGTCCTGCTTGTACTGGTCGCGCCAGAACGCGGCGGCGTTGCGGGACAGCAGGAAGTGGCCGCGCAGGTGGACGCGGACCACGTCGTCCCACTCCTGGTCGGCCATCTTGAACAGCATCCGGTCGCGCAGCACGCCGGCGTTGTTCACCACCACGTGCAGCCCGCCGAAGCGCTGCAGCGCGGTGGACACCAGCTCCTCCGCGGTCGCGCTGGACGAGACGTCCCCGAGCACCGCGACGGCCTTGCCGCCGGCCTCCTCGATCTCGGACACCACGTCCGCAGCGCGCTCGGTGACGTCGTTGACCACCACCTCGGCCCCGGCACCGGCCAGCGCGAGCGCTTCCGCCCGCCCCAGTCCGGCGCCCGCCCCGGTGACGACAGCGACCTTGCCCTCCAGACTCCGCACCACCACTCCTAGCTTCAGTCGAAGTTCACGATCCGGCGGACGCGCAGGTGCCGGATCCATGCCCGATCTGCTCGAGAACCGCCGTCTTCACCCGTTGATCACCTCACCGAGGGAGCCGGGACTGTAACTCGCACCACACTAGAACGTGTTCTTTCACAGTGGCAAGACCAGCGGGAAAAAGCTTGCGGATTTCCGATCGACCCACGTCGTGGATCGTGCAACCAGTTCTACCGAGCCTCGTTCGGGCGATCCACTCGGCTGCTCAACGAGCCGTTCGTGCGAACGTCACTGCTCCGTTCGGTGCGATCTCACCCCTTCGCCGCACCTTAGAACTCGTTCCGCACCGTCAAACCGAACGCCGACATCCATCCCACTAGCGGCTTGTCGACCTGAGCACCCCGCCGGGCTTATGGTTGTTGAAACATGTTTCAGCACACTGCCGATCGCAGGAGGGGTGCATGCGCATCGCCTACACGTCCGAGCAGGAGGAGCTGCGCGAGGAGCTGCGGCGCTACTTCGACAAGCTCATGACGCCCGAGATCCGCGAGGAACTGGCCGCGCACGGCGACTACGGCAACGGCGAGGCCTACCGGCAGGTCGTGCGGCAGATGGGCGCCGACGGATGGCTCGCGCTGGGCTGGCCGACCGAGTACGGCGGGCAGAACCGCAGCACCCTCGACCAGCTGATCTTCACCGACGAGGCGGCCGTCGCGGGCGCCCCGGTGCCCTTCCTGACGCTCAACAGCATCGCGCCGACGATCATGCGCTACGGCACGCCGGAACAGAAGGCCCACTACCTGCCCAAGATCGCCGCGGGCGAGATCCACTTCGCGATCGGCTACTCCGAGCCGGAGGCGGGCACCGACCTGGCCTCGCTGCGCACCACCGCCGATCGCGACGGCGAGGACTACGTGATCAACGGTCAGAAGATGTGGACCAGCCTGATCCAGTACGCCGACTACGTCTGGCTGGCCTGCCGCACCGATCGCGAGGCCAGGAAGCACCGCGGGCTGAGCATCCTGATCGTGCCCACCGACGCCCCCGGCTTCTCCTGGACGCCGGTGCACACCGTCGCCGGGCCGACCACCAGCGCGACCTACTACCAGGACGTGCGGGTGCCCGCGTCGGCGCTGGTCGGCGCCGAGAACGAGGGCTGGCCGCTGATCACCAACCAGCTCAACCACGAACGCGTGGCGCTCACCTCGGCCGCCCCGCTGCGCTCCGCGCTGGACGAAGTCCTGGAGTGGGCGCGGGAGACGCGGCTCACCGACGGACGGCGCGTGATCGACCAGGAGTGGGTGCGCCACCACCTGGCCCGCGCGCACGCCGGCGCGGAATTCCTCAAGCTGGTCAACTGGAAGATCGCCACCACCATCGAGCGGCACCCGGCGCCCGCCACGGCATCGGCCACGAAGGTGTTCGGCACCGAGTTCGCCACCGAGGCCTACCGCCTGCTGATGGAGGTCCTCGGCAGCGCGGCCCACATCCGCCGCGGCTCGCCCGGCGCGGCCCTGCGCGGCCGCATCGAACGCATGCACCGCTCCTCGCTGATCCTGACCTTCGGCGGCGGGACCAACGAGGTGCAGCGCGACATCGTGGCCGCGGTCGGCCTGGGCCTCCCCCCGGCCAAGCGCTGATTCACCCGGCACCGCGTCGATCTCGCGCGAAATCGACCGTCACCCGGGTGAACGTCGATTTCGTACGAAATTGACACCACGCCGGGTGACCTGACTTCGAAGGAGAGGCATGGACTTCACCCTGACCGAGGCGCAGGACGACCTCGCCGAGCTCACCCGCAAGATCCTCGACGACCAGGTGACCAACGAGCGGCTGCGCGAGGTGGAGCGCGGCGACGACCGGTTCGACCGAGCACTGTGGACGCAGCTGGCCACCGCCGACGTGCTCGGCGCCGGGCTGCCGGAATCCGTCGGTGGCGGCGGTTTCGGGCTGCTGGAGCAGTGCAGCGTGCTCATCGAGCTCGGCCGCGCCGTCGCGCCGGTTCCCTACCTGAGCTCGATCACCACCGCAGCGGCCGCGATCGCCCGCTTCGGCACCGAGCAGCAGCGGCGCCGCTGGGCCGCACCGGCCGCCCGCGGCGAACTGGTGCTCACCGCGGCGCTGACCGAGGAGCACAACCCGACCCCGGCGGTTCCGTCCTGCCAGGCCGAGCGCCAGGGCGGTGAATGGGTGCTCACCGGCAGCAAGACCGGCGTCCCAGCGGGCGCGATGGCCGACCTGGTGCTCATCCCGGCGTCCACATCGGAGGGCCCGCGGGTGTTCGTGGTCGAGCCCGACCGGCTGGCCGTGCAGCGCCAGCGCGTCGTCGACTCCGACAGCGAGGCCTGGCTGGACCTGGACGGCGTCCGGGTCGGTGACGACCGGGTGCTCGGCGGTGATCCGGTGCTCGGCTGGCTGCTGGCCCGCGCCACCGTCGGCAGCTGCGCTCACCAGGTCGGCGTCGTGTCCAGGGCCCTGGAGATGACCAGCGAGTACGCCCGCGAGCGGGTGCAGTTCGGACGGCCGATCGGCAGCTTCCAGGCGGTCGCCCAGCGGTTGGCCGACGCCTTCATCGACGTGGAGGCGGCGCGGCTGACGCTGTGGCAGGCCGCCTGGCGCCTCGACGAGGGCCTGCCCTGTGCGGCGGAACTGGCGACCGCGAAGTTCTGGGCGGCCGAGGCCGGGCACCGCGTCGCGCACACGGCGGTCCACGTGCACGGCGGGGTCGGCATCGACCTCGACCACCCGCTGCACCGCTACTTCGTCGCGGCCAAGCGGAACGAGTTCAGCCTCGGTGCCGCGGCGGTCCAGCTGGGCCGGCTCGGCGACGCCCTGGCGGGCTGACGCATGACGCCCACCGTGACCGGATTCCTGCTCGCCCGCGCCGAGGACGAGCGCTGCGGCCTGCTCTTCGAAGACCGCTCGTGGTCGTGGGCGGAAGTGGTGCGCACCTGCTCGCAGTACGCGTCGCTGCTGCGTTCCCTGCGCCGCCCGGGCCCGTTCCACGTCGGCGTGCTGCTCGGCAACGTCCCGGAGTTCCTCTTCCTGCTCGGCGGCGCGGCGTTCTCCGGCGCGGTGCTGGTCGGGCTGAACCCGACGCGGCGCGGCGCGGCGCTGGCCCGCGACGTGCGGCTGACCGACTGCCAGCTGATCATCACCGACACCGCGCACGCCGACCTGCTCGCGGGCGTGGACGTCCCGATGCTGCTGGTCGACACGCCACCGTGGCCGGCGCTGCTCGCCGAGCACTCCGGCACCGAACTCGCCCCCGTCGAGGCCGTCCCCGACGACCTGCTAGTGCTGGTGTTCACCTCCGGCACCGGCGGCGATCCGAAGGCAGTCCGCTGCACGCACGGCAAGATCGCGTTCCCCGGCCGGATGCTGGCCCAGCGCTTCGGCCTCACCGGCGAGGACGTGACCTACGTGTCGATGCCGCTGTTCCACTCCAACGCCCTGATGGCCGGGTGGGCGGTCGGCGCCGCCGCCGGTGCGACCATCGCGCTGCGCCGCCGGTTCTCCGCCTCCGGATTCCTGCCCGACGTGCGCCGGTTCGGAGTCACCTACGCCAACTACGTCGGGAAACCGCTCGCGCACGTGCTGGCCACGCCGCCGCGGCCGGACGACGCGGAGAACCCGCTGCGCCTGGTGTACGGCAACGAGGCCAACGAGCGGGACGTGCGGCGCTTCGCCGAGCGGTTCGGCTGCCGGGTGGTCGACGGCTTCGGCTCCACCGAGGGCGGCATCGCGATCGCCCGCACCCCGGACACCCCGCCGGGCGCGCTCGGCAAGCTGCCCGAGGGCGTGGCCGTGCTGGACCCGGACACCGGAAAGCCCTGCGCCACCGCGCAGTTCTCGCCCGACGGCAGGCTGCTCAACCCGGACGAGGCCATCGGCGAGCTGGTCAACACCACCGGTTCGGGCTGGTTCGCCGGCTACTACAACGCGCCGGAGGCCGATGCGGAGCGGATGCGCGACGGCATGTACTGGAGCGGCGACCTGGCCTACCTGGACGCCGACGGCTTCTGCCGCTTCGCCGGCCGCACCGCCGACTGGCTGCGGGTCGACGGTGAGAACCTGGCGACGGCGCCGATCGAGCGAATCCTGCTGCGCCACCCGGACATCCGCGAGGCGGCGGTCTACGCGGTCCCGGACCCGACGACCGGCGACCAGGTGATGGCCGCCCTGATCACCACCGCCGACTTCGCCCCCGGAACCCTCGCGGACTTCCTGACCGCCCAACCGGATCTGGGCCCGAAGCAGTGGCCCCGCTACCTCCGCCTCGCCGCCGACCTGCCCCGCACGGCGACGCACAAGATCCTCAAACGCCACCTGATGGCCGAGGCCCTCGACACCTCAGACCCGGTCTACCACCGATCGGACGACACCTACGTCCCCGCCCCGTAGCCGGGACCCACGCGATTTCAATGGAAATCGAACGTCGAATTTCCATTGAAATCGCGTGCAAACCGACGCACCGTCGGCGTGTCGGGCACCCAACACGCCGATGGTTCCGCAATTTCAATTGAAATCGGACGTCCGATTTCAATTGAAATTGCGGAGGTTCACCGCGTCCCGGGCGCGTCGGGGCGCTCTAAGGACCCGAGGGGCCGGTCGCGACTGGCCACTCGGGTCCTGGTCGTCGCCTCAGCGGAGGCCGGTGAGGCGGTCGACCGTCGCGTCGAGCTCCGCCAGCAGGTCGGCCATCACTTCGGCGACCGGGCGGACCTGGTTCATCCGGCCCACGATCTGGCCCACCGGCATCGACACCACCGACGGGTCCGCGGCCCGCATGATGCGCTGGTGCGCCTCGCTGACCAGGATGTTCTGCAACGGCATCGGCAGCGGATCGGGTGCGCCGGGCACCGACCACGCCTCGGTCCACCGGGTTTTGAGCAGCCGCGCGGGTTTTCCGGTGTAGATCCGCGAGCGCACCGTGTCGCTGGAACCGGCCGCCAGCAGCGCCTGCTGCGTCACGGCGTTGCCCGGCAGCTGCTGGTACTCGGTGGTGGCCAGCCAGTACGAGCCCATCCACGCGCCGCTGGCCCCGAGCGCGAGCGCCGCCGCGGCCTGCCGCCCGGATCCGATGCCGCCCGCGGCCAGCACCGGCGCCCGCGCGCCGACCGCGTCGACGACCTCCGGCACCAGCACCATGGTGGCGATCTCGCCGGTGTGGCCACCGGCTTCGTGGCCCTGCGCCACGACGATGTCCACCCCGTTGTCGACGTGCCGCACCGCGTGCTCCGCCTTGCCCGCCAGCGCCGCCACCAGGACGTCGTGCTCGTGCGCCTGCTCGATGACGTCCACCGGCGGCGAGCCCAGCGCGTTGGCGATCAACCGCACCGGATGCCGCAGCGCGACGTCCACGTGCGACCGGGCCACCGAGTGCAGCCAGCCCAGCACGCCGTCGCGCTGCTCCTCCTCGGCGGGCAGCTTCGGCACGCCGAGCTCGTCGAGCGTGCGGTGGACGAAATCGCGGTGCACGGGCGGGATGAGCTCGGCGAGGTCCACGGCGGCGCCCTCGGTGGGGATCTTCGCCGGCATCACCACGTCCACCCCGTAGGGCTTGCCGTCGGTGTTGGCGTCCATCCAGTCCAGCGCCGCGTCCAGGTCGTCGGCGTCGTTGTACCGCACGCAGCCCAGCACTCCGAGCCCGCCCGCGCGGCTGATCGCCGCCGCGACGTGCTCGGAGGGCGTGAACCCGACGATCGGGTGCTCGATGCCCAGGGTGTCGCACAGTGTCGTTCGCATCTGGTCCTCATCGGTCGTCTCGGAACGCCGGGCTCCCGAAATCCGCGACTTCCGTTGAAATCGGACGTGCGATTTCAACGGAAGTCGCGGGATCTACTGAGCCGCGCGCTTGGGCTCGCGCACCTCGGCGGGCGGGTGCGCTTCGGTGTGCTGCTTCGCCCAGGTGTAGTCGGGTTTCCCGCTGGGCGAGCGGGTGATCTCGTCGACCAGCCAGAGGCTGCGCGGCACCTTGTAGCCGGCGATCGACTCCCGGACGTGCGCGTCGAGGCCGGCCAGCCCGGGCCGGGCACCGGGCCTCGGCTGCACCACGGCTGCCACGCGCTGGCCCAGCCGCTCGTCGGGCACTCCGACGACCAGCACGTCGAAGACGTCCGGGTGGGACTTCAGCGCCGCCTCCACCTCCTCCGGGAAGACCTTCTCCCCACCGGTGTTGATGGACACCGAGCCGCGGCCCAGCATCGTCACCGTGCCGTCGTCCTCGATCCGGGCGTAGTCGCCGGGCACCACGTAGCGCGTGCCGTCGATCTCGACGAACACCTTCCGCGACTTCTCCTCGTCCTTGTAGTAGCCGAGCGGCACGTGCCCGCGGCGCGCCAGCCACCCCACCTCACCGGGCTCGGCGAAGGTGTTGTCGTCGCGGATGACGGTGGTGGAGGCGTCGGCGTTGACCCGCGGGCCGCCGGACTGCCCGCTGTCGCGGGTGACCACGCCGATGCCGCTGAACCCGGTCTCGGAGGAGCCGATGGAATCGGTGATCACCACGTTCGGCAGCTCGTCGAGGTACTGGCGCTGCACCGCGGGCGAGAACAGCGCCGCACTGCTGGAGATGGCCAGCAGCGAGGAGGCGTCGTAGCCGCCGTCGCGGTAGGCCTCGATGAGCGGCCGGGCCATCGCGTCGCCGACGATCGCCAGCACGTTGACCTTCTCGCGCTCGATGGCCCGCCACACCTCGTGCGCGTCGAACTGCGGCACGAACACCACGGAGCTGCACGCGAAGAGGTTGCCGAAACTGGCCCACTGCGCGGCGCCGTGGATGAACGGAGCCGCCGGAAGCCGGGTGAGGCCACCGCTTTCGGCACCGGCGCGCGCCTGCTGCCACTCGTCGCGCATCGCTTCACCGGTCATGAAGTCGATGCCGCCGCCCAGCACCCGCCAGACGTCCTCGTGCCGCCACATCACGCCTTTCGGCATGCCCGTGGTGCCGCCGGTGTAGAGCAGGTACGGGTCGTCGGAGCTGCGCGCCGGGAAGTCCCGCTCACCGGAATGCCCGGACAGCGCGGATTCGTACTCGGTCCCGCCGTGCTCGAGGTCTGTTCCGTCCTCGATCACCAGGACTTCGCGCAATCCCGGGAAGTCCGGGCGGATCTGCGCGACGTTGTCGCTGTAGCGGCGCTCGTGCACCAGCGCCGCCAGGTCGGCGTTGTCGAAGATGTACCGCAGTTCCGCCGGCACGTAGCGGAAGTTGATGTTGATCGGCACGGCGCGGATCTTGTAGGCCGCCAGCATGGCCTCCAGCGCCTCGATCCCGTTGCGGGAGTAGATCCCGATGTGCGAGCCGCGCCCGAGTCCACGAGCGGTGTAGTGGTGCGCCAGCTGGTTGACCCGCCGGTCCAGCTGCCCGAAGGTGAGCCGTTGCTCGCCGCAGACCACGGCGGCGCGATCTGGCGTCAGATCGACGGCGTGCTCGAAAAGATCTGCGATGTTGTACGCCACCCTGAAGAAAGTAGAACGTGTTATCGTCCCGGGCAAGAACCCGTTCGAGCCCAACCGGATTTCGCCTCCGATGCCGGGCTCCTTGGACGATCCAGAACCGCTTTCCCCTTGACAGCAAGGCCATCCGCCGAGTGGAAGGTTTCCCATGACGTCGAGCGACGAAGCACCCCACTGCCTGGTCGAGCGCCGCGGGCCGGTGCTCGTGGTGACGATGAACCGGCCCGAGGCGCGAAATGCGCTGTCCGGCCCGATGTTGCAGATCATGCGAGAAGCGTGGGACGAAGTGGACCGCGACGACGAGATCCGCGCCTGCATCCTGACCGGTGCCGGCGGCGCGTTCTGCGCGGGCGCGGACCTCAAGGCGATGACGCAGTCCCACCCCGGCGACACCACGCGCGGCATGGACATGTCGGTGATCGAGCCGCTGCTCAAGGGCCGCAGGCTGACCAAACCGCTGATCGCGGCGGTGGAAGGCCCGGCGATCGCGGGCGGCACCGAGATCCTGCAGGCCACCGACATCCGGGTGGCCGGCGAGAGCGCCCGGTTCGGCGTCTCCGAAGCGCGCTGGGGCCTGTTCCCGCTCGGCGGCTCGGCCGTCCGCCTGCCGCGCCAGATCCCGTACACCGTCGCCGCGGACATCCTGCTGACGGGCAGGCACATCCGCGCCGCGGAGGCCAAGGAGATCGGCTTGATCGGTCACGTCGTCCCCGACGGCCAAGCACTCGTCAAGGCCCTCGAACTGGCCGATCTGATCGCGGCCAACGGCCCGCTGGCGGTCCAGGCGATCCTCCGCACGATGCGCGAAACGGAAGGCATGCCGGAGAACGACGCGTTCACAGTGGACGCGCGACTCGGCATGCAGGTGTTCACCAGCGAGGACGCCAAAGAAGGCCCCCGAGCCTTCGCGGAGAAGCGCACCCCGGACTTCCGCGCCCGCTGAACCGACCGCGCGGCCGTTCCGTTCCGGAGCCGGTTGACCGGGCTTGCGGCAGCCGGTGAGAAAACCCGTTGGCATTTCGCGCGGGCCGGTCCTACCGTCGACGCCGTGGAGCAGGAGATGGTCATCCGGCGGTACCGGCCCGCCGACGAGGAACCCGTGGTCGACCTGTGGTCGCGCGCGTCCAAGATCGCGCACCCGTTCATCGAGGGTGAGGGCGAGGGCGAGCGGGCCCGCAAGATCCGGGAGATCTACCTGGTCGAAGCGGACAACTGGGTGGCGGAGATCTCGGGCCGCGTCGTCGGGCTGCTCGGCCTGCTCGACGCCGAGATCGGCGGCCTCTTCGTTGCGCCGGAGTCGCAGGGCCGCGGCGTCGGCAGGGCGCTCGTGGAACACGCGGTGAGCCTCCACGGCGAGGTGACCCTGGACGTCTACGAGCAGAACCTGCGGGCTCGGCGCTTCTACGAGCAGCTCGGCTTCACCGAGCAGGGGCGGCGGCCGGACGAGGAGACCGGCCACACCATGATCAGCTTGCGCCGCTAGCCCCTGCCGGCGGCGGGTCCGGCACCCTTCACCGCGTTCAGATCGCGCGTTCCCGGTCGGCCCAGTACGGGGCGCGGAGCTTGCGCTTGTAGAGCTTGCCGTTGGGATCCCTGGGGAGTTCATCGATGAAGTCGATGGTGCGGGGCGTCTTGAACTTCGCCAGGCGGTCCCGGGCGTAGGCGAGGAGTTCGGCCGCCAGCTCGTCGCCGGGCGAGGCGCCTTCGGCGGGCTGCACGACGGCCTTGACCTCCTCGCCCCAGTCCTCGTTCGGGACGCCGAACACCGCCACGTCGGCGACCTTCGGGTGCACCGACAGGGCGTTCTCGATCTCCGCCGGGTAGATGTTCACGCCACCGGAGATGATCATGTCGCTCTTGCGGTCGCACAGGTACAGGTAGCCGTCGGAGTCGAGGTAGCCGACGTCGCCGAGGGTGAACAGGTCACCGACGCGCGCCTGCTCGGTCTTGCGCGAATCGCGGTGGTACTCGAAGGTCGAGCCGCCCATCCGCATGTACACCGTGCCGATCTCGTCCGGCGGCAGCTCCGCGCCGTCGTCGCCGAGCACCTTGACCGTCGAGCCCGGCCACGGCCTGCCCACCGATCCCGGCTTGCGCAGCCACTCCTCGGCGCCGATCGCGGTGCCACCGCCCTCGGTCGCCGCGTAGTACTCGATCACCACCGGGCCCCACCACTCCAGCATCGCCCGCTTGACCTCCAGCGGGCACGGCGCGGCCCCGTGGATCGCCGCGCGCATCGACGAGACGTCGTAGCGCTGCCGCACCTCGGGCGGCAGCGCCAGGAGCCGGTGGAACTGGGTGGGCACCATGTGCGTGTGCGTCACCCGGTGCCGCTCGATCAGCCGGAGCATCTCGGCCGGTTCCCAGCGGTCCATCAGCACCGCGGTGTGCCCCAGCTGGATGGCGTGGGTGACGAAGTTGAGCACCGCCGTGTGGTAGAGCGGCGAGCCGCACAGGTGCACGTGCCCGTCGAAGGGTTCGAGCCCGAAGATGCCGAAGAACCAGGTCGCGGCGGCGGGCACCACGTCGGGATCGGCACCGGTCAGCGGCCGCCGGACGCCCTTGGGACGCCCGGTGGTCCCGGAGGTGTAGAGCATCGGCGAGCCGGCGGTGCGCACGTCCGGCCGCTTCGCCGGCTCCTGCGCGCCGAGCTGCGACAGCTGCTGGAACCCGGGGATCTCGCCCACCGCGAAGCGCGCCGAGGCGGGCAGCCCGCTGCGCGCGGCGGCGTCGGAGGCGGCTTCGGCGAAGCGCTCGTGCGCGATGAACGCCTTCGCGCCGCTGTCCTCGATCAGGTAGGCGACCTCGGGACCCACCAGGTGCCAGTTCACCGTCACCGCGTACAGGCCGCACTGCAGCGCGGCGAAGTAGGCGGCCAGCAGGTCCGGGCCGTTGGGCAGCATCAGCACCACGCTGTCGCCGACGTCGAGCCCCATGCCCTGCAACCCGCGGCCGTAGCGGTCCGCCGCGGCGGCGAGCTCGGCGTAGCCGACCGAGCTGCCGTCGGGGGCGATCACGGCGATGCGGTCCGGTTCTTGCTCTGCGATCTTCCACAGCCCGATGTCGGACACGGCGGACTCCTGTCAACGGCGACGGGGGAATCGGAAACCTCCCGCAAATCTAGAACCTGTTCCACCACATCGGCAAGGCCCGGCCGCGATCACCGGTTCAGTCCACTGAGGACTCAAGGCCGAGCGCCGTCGACACGCGCCGGATGTGATCGACGGAGCGGCAGCCGACCAGCAGCGTGTCCACCCCGGACTTCTCCCACTCCGCCACCCGCGCCCGCACCGTCTCGGCGTCGCCGATGACCGCCACGTCGTCGACCATCTCGTCCGGCACCGCGGCCACCGCCTCCTCGCGCCGGCCTTCGCCGTACAGCCGCAGCACGTCGTCGACGACCTCGTCGTAGTCCATCCGGCGGAAGAGCTCGGCGTGGAAGTTCATCCCCGGCGCGCCCATCCCGCCGATGTAGAGCGCGAGCGAGGGCTTCAGCTTCGCCCGCTCGGCAGCCGGATCGTCGGTGACGACCACCTGGCAGCTGGCGGCGACCTCGAAGTCCGCGCGACCGCGCCGCGCTCCCGGCCGGGCGAAGCCCTCCCCCAGCCAGTCCTCGTACATCCCGGCGACGCGCGGCGAGTAGTACACCGCGATCCACCCGTCGGCGATCTCGGCCGTCTGCGCCACGTTGCGCGGGCCTTCGGCGCCCAGCCAGATCGGCAGATCGGCGCGCAGCGGGTGGGTGATCGGGCGCAGCGACTTGCCCAGCCCGATCGATCCCGGCCCGTCGTAGGGCAGCCGGTAGTGCGCGCCCTCGTTGCGCACCGGAGCTTCGCGGGCCAGCACCTGCCGCACGATCGAGACGTATTCCCTGGTCCGCGCAAGGGGTTTCGCGAACGGCGTGCCGTACCAGCCCTCCGCCACCTGCGGCCCGGACACGCCGAGCCCGAGCACGCAGCGGCCACCTGAGAGGTGGTCCAGCGTCAGCGCGTGCATCGCGCACGACGCCGGGGTCCGCGCGGCGACCTGCGCCACCGAGGTGCCCAGCCGCACGCGGCTGGTCCGCGAACCCCACCAGGCCAGCGGCGTGAAGGCGTCCGATCCCCAGGATTCCGCGGCGAACACCGAGTCGAACCCGGCGCTCTCGGCACCGAGAACGAGTTCCTCCGCGTTCGGCGGCGGCGCCGCTCCCCAGTAGCCGAGCTGAAGTCCGATCCTCATCAGCGATCCTCCTCGTCCCGACGGATTCACCGGCGCCCATCCTGCCCGCATGTTGCCCCAAAATCGAGAACATGTTTCACTGCGAAACGTGACTGGGCTCTCCGAACCACTCAGCGCACCGCTCGAAGTCGGCTTCGACTACACCCGCTCCCTCGGACCGGTCCACCGCCGGTTCGCCACCGAACTGCGCGGCCGCCGCATCGTCGGCGTGCGCGGCAGCGACGGCCGGGTGCACGTGCCACCGGTCGAGTACGACCCGGACACCGCCGCCGCGCTCGACGAGTTCGTCCCGGTCGGCACTCGGGGCACCGTGCTGAGCTGGTCGTGGATGCCGCGCCCGCTGGAAGGCCAGCCGCTGGCGCACCCGTTCGCCTGGGCGCTGGTGCTGCTCGACGGCGCGGACACCCCGATGCTGCACGCGCTGGACGCCGGTTCGCCCGATGCCGTGCGCACCGGCATGCGGGTGCAGGTCCGGTGGGCCGCCGAGCTGGGCAACGGCATCCGCGACATCGCCTGCTTCGAGCCGGTCGGCCAATCCCCCGCCCCGCCGCTGGAAGATCCCGAACCGGTCTCCATGATCACCGCGCCGGTGCACCTGCACTACCAGCACTCGGCGTCCCCGGAGGAGAGCCGCTACCTGCGCGGGCTCACCGAGGGACGGTTGCTCGGCCAGCGCTGCCCGCAGTGCCGCAAGGTCTACATCCCGCCGCGCGGCGCCTGTCCCACCGACGGCGTGCCCACCGAGGAGGAGGTGGAGCTGCCCGACACCGGCATCGTGACCACCTTCTGCATCGTCAACGTGCCTTTCCTGGGCCAGCGGATCCCGCCGCCTTACGTGTCGGCCTACGTCCTGCTCGACGGCGCCGACATCGCCTTCCTGCACCTGGTGCTGGGCTGCGACGCGGCTGACGTGCGGATGGGCATGCGGGTGCGCGCGGAGTGGAAACCCCGCGAGGAGTGGGGCTACACGCTGCAGAACATCGACCACTTCCGCCCCACCGGTGAGCCCGACGCCCCCTTCGAGACCTACGCCCAACACCTCTAGGCCGACCGGGGTGGTCGATTTCGCACGAGATCGACGCCCGACCGGGTCGGCCCGCTGCGACAACCGAAACGCCGAGGAGTGCACCGTGGCAGACGTAGCGGTCGTCGGGTTCGCGCAAGCACCGAACGTGCGCGCCACCCACGGCACCACCAACGGGGTCGAGATGCTGGTCCCGATCTTCCGGGAAGTGCTCGACAGCACCGGGTTGCGCACCGAGGACATCGGGTTCTGGTGCTCGGGTTCGTCGGACTACCTGGCGGGGCGGGCGTTCTCGTTCATCGCCGCGGTGGACGCCATCGGCGCCTTCCCGCCGATCAACGAGTCGCACGTCGAGATGGACGCAGCCTGGGCGCTGTACGAGGCGTGGGTGAAGATCCGCACCGGCGAGGTCGACACCGCGCTGGTCTACGGCTTCGGCAAGTCATCGGCCGGTGACCTGCGCCGGACCCTCGCCCTGCAGCTCGACCCGTACACCGCGGCCCCGCTGTGGCCGGACTCGGTGAGCATCGCCGGGCTGCAGGCCCGGCTCGGCCTGGACGCCGGCGAGTGGACCGAGCAGGACATGGCCGAAGTCGCCGCCCGCAGCCGCGCCGCCGCCGGACCCGGTGCGCAGATCTCGGGCCGGGTGGCAGCGGCCGACCTGCTCGCCGAGCCGTACCTCGCCGACCCGCTGCGCAAGCACGACTGCGCGCCGATCACCGACGGAGCCGCCGTGGTCGTGCTCGCGAGCGCCGACCGGGCGCGCGAACTGCACGAACGTCCGGCGTGGATCACCGGCCTGGAGCACCGGATCGAATCCGGCAGCATCGGCGCCCGCGACCTGCTCCGGTCGCCGTCGACCACCGCCGCGGCCGAGGCCGCCGGGGCCGCCGACGTCGAGGTGGCCGAGCTGCACGCGCCGTTCACCCACCAGGAGATCGTGCTGCGCCGGGCGATCGGGCTCGGCGAGGACGTGGCGATCAACCCCTCGGGCGGTCCGCTGTGCGGCAATCCGATGTTCTCCGCCGGGCTGTCGCGCATCGGTGAAGCCGCTTCCCGCGTGATGTCCGGTGCGGCGCGGCGGGTGCTGGCGCACGCCACCAGCGGGCCCGCGCTGCAGCAGAACCTGGTCTGCGTGATGGAGGGAAGGTCCTGATGGGCAAGCGGTTGGCGGCGGTCATCGGGACCGGCCAGACGCACCACACCAGCAAGCGCCTCGACGTCTCGATCGCCGGGCTGTGCCGGGAAGCCGCCGAACGCGCGCTGGCCGATGCCGGGCTGGACTGGCCGGACGTCGACGCCGTCGTCGTCGGCAAGGCGCCCGATCTGTTCGAAGGCGTCATGATGCCCGAGCTGCACCTGGCGGATGCCCTGGGAGCGACGGGAAAGCCGATGATCCGGGTGCACACCGCCGGATCGGTCGGCGGGTCCACGGCCAACGTCGCGGCGAGCCTGGTGCAGGGCGGCGTGCACCGGCGGGTGCTGGCGGTGGCCTTCGAGAAGCAGTCCGAGTCCAACGCGATGTGGGCGCTGTCGATCCTGCCGCCGTTCAGCATGCCGGTCGGCGCGGGCGCGGGCGGCTACTTCGCGCCGCACGTGCGCTCCTACATCCGCCGCTCCGGCGCGCCCGAGCACATCGGCGCGATGGTCGCGGTGAAGGACCGGCGCAACGGCGCGCGGAACCCGTACGCGCACCTCAAGCAGCCCGACATCACGCTGGAGTCGGTGCTGGCCTCGCAGGTGCTGTGGGACCCGATCCGCTACGACGAGACATGCCCGTCCTCCGACGGCGCGTGCGCGGTGGTCATCGGCGACGAGAGCGCGGCGGGTGGTTCCGCGGCCTGGATCCACGCGACCGCGATGCGCACCGAGCCGACCACCTTCGCCGGGCGCGACCAGGTGAACCCGCAGGCCGGCCGGGACGCCGCGGCGGCGCTGTGGCGGGAGGCGGGCATCACCGATCCGCTGTCCGAAGTGGACGCCGCCGAGATCTACGTGCCGTTCTCCTGGTTCGAGCCGATGTGGCTGGAGAACCTCGGCTTCGCCGCCGAGGGCCAGGGCTGGAAGATCACCGAATCCGGCGACACCGCGCTCGACGGGCGGCTGCCGGTGAACCCCTCCGGCGGCGTGCTGTCCTCCAACCCGATCGGCGCTTCCGGCATGCTGCGCTTCGCCGAGGCCGCGATGCAGGTCACCGGCAAGGCGGGCGAGCACCAGGTGGACGGTGCGCGCACCGCGCTGGGCCACGCCTACGGCGGCGGCTCCCAGTACTTCTCGATGTGGGTGGTCGGCACCCGGAAACCGGGGGAACGATGAAGTTCACGCTATCGGTGGCGATGAGCCCGCTGGACCAGCTCGCCGGGCTCGCCCGCACCGCGGAGGAGTGCGGCTTCGCCGCCATCGCCCTGCCCGATTCGCTGTTCTACTCCGAGCAGGTCTCCGCGGCCTACCCGTACACGCCGGACGGCTCGCGGATGTGGAATGCCGAAACACCTTGGGCCGACCCGCTGATCGCCGCCGCGGCGATGGGTGCGGTCACCTCGAAGCTGCGCTTCTACACCTCGGTGCTCAAGCTCGGGCCGCGCAACCCGGTGCTGCTGGCACGTCAGCTGGCGTCGGTCGCGGTGCTCACCGGTGACCGCTTCGGGCTCGGCATCGGGCTCGGCTGGGCGCCGGAGGAGTTCGAGTGGTGCGGCGCGCCCTACGCCAAGCGCGGCGCGCGCGTGGACGAGGCCATCGAGGTGCTGCGGCTGATCCTCGGCGGCGGGATGGTCGAGCACCACGGCGAGTTCTTCGACTTCGACCGCCTGCAGATGAGCCCGGCGCCGGCCGCTCCGGTGCCGATCTACATCGGTGGGCACACCGAGCCCGCGCTGCGGCGAGCGGCCCGGATCGGCGACGGCTGGGCCTCGGCGATGATGACGCTGGAGGAGCTGCGCACCACCATCGACCGGCTCGCCGAGCTGCGCGCCGAGCACGGCCGCTCCGAGGTGCCGTTCGAGATCCAGGCGGTGTGCGTGGACCGCTTCGGCGCGTCCGGCTACCGCGAGCAGGCCGAGGTCGGCGTGACGGACGCGATCGTGGTCCCGTGGCTGTTCGACGGGCACGGCTTCGACGCCGACCTGCGCGCCAAGCAGGACTCCATCCGCAAGTTCGCCGACGAGGTCATCGGGCAGTTCTGAGTGAGTGTTCCCGTCGGAGACCGCCCCGCGGCGGTCGTCCACCGTCCAATGAGCGCGAGAATCACCGCACCGGACTCGGAGGAAACCATGGTCGAGGGCGTGCACTGGTCCGCCAGCACGGAACCGCACCCGGCGCGCGACGCGGCGCTGAGGTCGATGAGCGCGGTGACCCGCGGCGAGAAGGACGAGTGGGTGGCGCTGTTCGCCCCCGACGGCTTCGTCGAGGACCCGGTCGGGCCGTCGGTCTTCGACCCGGAGGGCCGCGGTCACCACGGCCACGAGGGCATCGCGGCGTTCTGGGACCTGGCCATCGCCCAGGCCGAGCGCATCGAGTTCCACATCCAGGACTCGTTCGCGGCGGGCCGGGAGGTCGCCAACACCGGTCACATCACGACGTTCCTCCCGGACGGCAGCACGATGGACGCCGAAGGCGTCTTCGTCTACCACGTCGACGAATCGGGCCTGATCCGCTCGATGCGCGCCTTCTGGGAGTTCGACCGAGCGCTGAAGACCCTCCGCACGGCGGAGTGACCTGAACCAGGAGAAGGGCACCTCGACCGGATGATCGGTCGAGGTGCCCTTCACTCACCGCACGGGGTGTGCCGGTGTGCAATTTCAATGGAAATCAGACGTGCGATTTCCATTGAAATTGCGGAAGTCGTGCACGACCGTCGGCGTGTTGGAGCCCGACACGCCGACGGTTCAGCGGATCAGCTGTACTGGACCTGGACTTCCTTGATGCCGTTGAGCCAGCCGGAGCGGAGGCGGCGGGGGTCGCCGACGCGCTTGATGTCCGGCATCTGGTCGGCGATCGCGTTGAAGATCAGGTCGATCTCCAGGCGCGCCAGGTTCGCGCCGAGGCAGAAGTGCGCGCCGGTGCCGCCGAACCCGACGTGCGGGTTGGGGTCGCGGGTGATGTCGAAGCGCTCCGGCTCGTCGAAGACCTCCGGGTCGAAGTTCGCCGAGCTGTAGAACAGCCCCACCCGCTGGCCCTGCTTGATCGGCACCCCGCCGAGCTCGGTGTCGGCGAGGGCAGTGCGCTGGAACGACACCACCGGCGTCGCCCACCGGACGATCTCATCGGCCGTGGTCTTCGGCCGCTGCTCCTTGTACAGCTCCCACTGGTCGGGGTTGTCCATGAAGGCCAGCATGCCGTGGGTGATCGCGTTGCGGGTGGTCTCGTTGCCGGCCACCGCCAGCAGGATCGCGAAGAAGCCGAACTCGTCCGAGGTCAGCGCGGTGCCGTCGATGTCGGCGTGCACGAGCTTGGTCACGATGTCGTCCATCGGGCAACCGCGCCGCTCTTCGGCCATGTTGCTGAAGTAACCGAGGATCTCGGCCGCGGCGACGTCCGGCTGCACGCCGTACTCGGGATCGTCGTAGCCGATCATCTGGTTGGACCAGTCGAAGATCTCCTTGCGGTGCTCCTGGGGCACGCCGAGCAGCTCGGCGATCGCCTGCAGCGGCAGTTCGCAGGCCACGTCCGTGACGAAGTCACCGCTGCCGTTCTCGCGCGCCTCGGCGACGATGCGCTGCGCCCGAGCCTGCAACGTCGCTTCCAGGGTCTTGATGGCGCGCGGCGTGAACCCGCGCTGCACGATCTGGCGCAGCTTGGTGTGCTGCGGCGGATCCATGTTGATCATGATGAACCGCTGCAGCTCGATCTGCTCGCGGGTCATGCTGTCGTTGAACCGGATGATCGCGGTGTTCTCCCTGGTCGAGAACACGTCGGAACGCCGGGAGACCTCCTTGACGTCGGCGTGCTTGCTGACCACCCAGAAACCACCGTCGTCGAAGCCGCCGCACCGGTCGGGCTGTTCGTTCCACCACACCGGCGCGGTGCTGCGGAGCTCGGCGAACTCGGCCAGCGGTAGCCGTTCGGCGAGCAGATCGGGATCGGTGAAGTCGAAGCCCTCCGGAATGCGCGGTGCGACCACGGCTACCTCCTACGCGGGAATCCGATCAAGAAATGAAACGAGTTCTACGCTAGAGAGAAGCACATTCCGCAGGTTCAGTAAACCCCTGTAACTCAGCCCGAATCGAGCAAGGTTCAGGTTTTCCGAACAAGTCCGCCCAGACGCCTTGTCGAGCAACAGGAACGTGTTCTAATTTTGGTCGACGATGCCGTCCGAAGGGAGTACCTGGTGGGCAACCCGGTGATCGTGGACACGGTCCGCACCCCGATCGGCAAGCGCCGCGGCCGGCTCTCCGGCCTGCACGCGGCCGAGATCCTCGGCGCGGCCCAACGCGGCCTGCTCGACCGCGCCGGTATCGACGCCGCCGAAGTCGACCAGGCGATCGGCGGCTGCGTGACCCAGGCGGGCGAGCAGTCGAACAACATCACCCGCACCGCGTGGCTGCACTCCGGCCTGCCGCACCAGGTCGGCTGCACCACCGTCGACGCCCAGTGCGGCTCGGCGCAGCAGGCCACGCACCTGATCGCGGGGCTGATCGCCACCGACGCCGTGCGCATCGGGATCTCCTGCGGCGTCGAGGCGATGAGCCGGGTGCCGCTGCGCAGCAACCTCGGCACGGACGTCGGCACGCCACGCCCGGACTCCTGGGACATCGACCTGCCGAACCAGTACCTGGCGGCCGACCGGATCGCGGCCAACCGCGGCCTGAGCCGCGAGGACATCGACGCCTTCGGCCTGCGCTCCCAGGAGCGCGCCCAGACCGCGTGGCGGGAGGGCCGGTTCGACCGCGAGATAGTCCCGGTACAGGTGCCCGACGGCGAACCGGTCACTCGCGACGAAGGCCTGCGCGAGACCAGCATGCAGGCCCTCGGTGGGCTGAAACCCGTTCTGGAGGACGGGTTGCACACGGCGGGCACGTCCTCGCAGATCTCCGACGGAGCGGCCGCGGTGCTGCTGGCCGACGCCGACCGCGCGGCCGAGCTGGGACTGCGCCCCCGCGCCCGCATCGTCGCGCAGTGCCTGGTGGGCGGCGAGCCCTACTACCACCTGGACGGGCCGGTGCAGGCCACGCAGCGGGTGCTGGAGCTCAGCGGGATGAAGATCGGCGACATCGACCTGTTCGAGGTCAACGAGGCGTTCGCCTCGGTGGTGCTCTCGTGGGCGGCGGTGCACGAGCCGGACCTGGACCGCGTCAACGTCAACGGCGGCGCGATCGCGCTCGGTCACCCGGTCGGCAGCACCGGAGCGCGCCTGATCACCACGGCCCTGCACGAACTCGAACGCAGCGACGCCAGCACGGCCCTGATCACCATGTGCGCGGGCGGAGCGCTCGCCACCGCGACCATCATCGAACGCCTCCGCTGAGACCACCGTGAGTGTTTTTGGGTGTCATAGCACCCAAAAACACTCACGGCAGCCGACGCGCCAGGCGGAACCCGAGGTCCTCGACGCGGAACGTCGGGTGGCTCTTGCGGCGGCAGGACGCCCGGCAACCGCGGGGCGGATCGAACGCGCCTCCACCGCGGAACACCCGGTACGGGCCGTAGCGCCGCGGGTCGTAGAGGTCCCAGCACCACTCCCAGACGTTGCCGATCATGTCGTGGAAGCCCCACGCATTCGGTGTCCTGGTCGCGACGTCGTGGACCCGCTCCCCCGAGTTCCCGCGATGCCAAGCGATTTCGTCCAGCTGGCCGTAGCGGACGTCGGAGCTCCCGGCCCGGCACGCGTGCTCCCATTCCGCCTCGGACGGCAGGCGGTAGCCGTCGGCCGCCCAGTCGCAGAGCACGCCCACTACGTCGGGGTCGTCGGAGATCGAGTAGCACGGGTTGAGCCCCGAGTCCCGCGAGAGCCGGTTGCAGAACTCGATCGCGTCGAGCCACGACACCTCGGTCATCGGCGTGCGCGGTGAATCCGGTTCTGCTGCGCGGAGAACAGCGTGGTACTCCTCGCGGGTCACCGGATGCGAAGCCAGCTGGAAGGCCTCGACATCGGCCTCCCAGCTGGTCTTCGCACCTTCGTCCCGCAGCACGATCCGTCCCGCCGGGACGTCGATCACGCGCTCAGGCGGGCGTCGAGCGCGGGCAGGTCGGGCAGGAACCAGACGTGCTTGGCGCGATTCGACTCGCGGACCAGCGCGCGCAGCGCCGAGCTGGACTCCAGGTGCTCCGAGATGTCGCCGATGATCGCCAGCTTCACGTGGTAGTTGACGAACTTCTGCATCACGTCACCGGCGAAACCGCTGCTCAGCTTGAAGAACCGCGCATCGAGCCGGGAGACGGGCAGCGCGACCAGCTCACCGCCGTAGGACGCGCCGATGAGGTCCAGCGCGTCCTGAACGGTCGAGACCTCCGGCCCGTCGGCGTCGCACACCAGCACGTGAACGCCGGCCCGCTCCTCCATCACGTCAGCCATTCCCACCCTCCCCTGAGTGCATTCCGCCCTCGATCACGGCCTCCAGCAACCGCAACACCTCGGCGGTGTCGCCGGCACTGCCGAGCACCACGACCTTCAACCGGTGCCGCTCCTCGTCGTAGACGGTCTGAACCCGCAGCGGCTGCGACGTCTCACGAGCGGAGTTGACCCCGGCCAGCACGAGAGTGCCCAACCGATCGGCCGACCTCCGGTCGACACCGTCGATCTGCACGATGCTCGACACCTCCACCGAAGCAGCCCCGGCCACCTCGACCGGCGCCTGCTGCCCGGTGAACGCCTCCAGATCGGACCGAGCGATCCGGTACTGCTTCCCGATCCGAACCGCGTTGAGCCGCCCGCCGCGGATGTATCCCCGCACCGTGCGCACATGCAGACCGAGCAGGTCGGCAACCTGCTCCACCGAGTACATTTCTTCCGTCATCGTTCCCTAACGGTACCTCAGTAGGGAACGATACGGCATGTTGAGCCACTGGCGTCATCGCGACGAGCGAAAGCGATCGCACCGACCTGCAGGAATGATGGAATCGAGCCGGTTCGCGAGCGGCCCAGGGCGCACCGGACAACACGGACGAATCCCGCGCAGTCACACACCGCGAGCGAACGATTACGGCACACTGTGCGGGATGGCGGAAGGCGATGGAGTCCGCAATGCGGTCGACAAGTCCGTGATCGAGACCAACGTGCAGGTCGGCATCATGCACGGCGACATCGAGCTCGGGTTCACGGCCTGGCTCGGGCTCGGGCTCACGGCAGGACTCGCGGCTGGGCTGGCCAGCGGGCTCATCAACGAAAGGCGATTCTCACGCGGGCATTCGCGATGTCAACCCGAACGGCTCCGCCTCGGAGCCCCCAGCAGGATCGACAAGCACGGTCTCGATCTGTACCTCTGAGAAAAGCAATTTCCGAGTTCGCCAGCGGGCTCGTGTTCGGACTCGTGTTCGTGCTCGTGCTCGTGCTCGGATTCGGGTTCGGGCTCGGGCTCGTGCTCGGGTTGAACGGACTCGTGGACGGACTCGGGCTCGGGCTCATCTCCGGGCTCACGTTCGGGCTCGTGGTCGGGCTCGTGGTCGTGCCCGTGGTCGGGTTCGTGGTCGGGCTTGCGAATGGCATCGTTTCTGCACTTGGAGATACCTACAACCCGCACGCCACGGCCCCGTGGACACTCTTGAGTCTGGACCGGAAGGTCACGCTCATCCGAATGGCCATCGCGACGACATTCATCGCCGCTGTTCTCGCGTTCATGATCACGGCCGAGATCGAAGCCACCCTGCTCTACCTGACGCTCGGACTGGTCGCCGGAATCGTTCGGTTGGTGTTCTCGGCGTGGGGGAGTTGGCTGCTGTTCGTACGCCTGTGGCTGCCGCTGACGCGCCGGTTGCCGTGGCAACCAAAGCTTTTCATCGAGGACGCCCACGAGCGAGGTGTCCTGCGCACAGCAGGCTCGGCCTACCAGTTCCGCCACGCCCGGCTCCGCGACCATCTCGCCCACCAGCACCGCAACTAGCTCGGCGCACCGCTTCGGCGCAGCACAGTCGCTCAAAAGATGCCGTGAGTACTTTCTGTTGCTATAGCGCCAGAAAGTACTCACGGGACTTGGACGACCGTTACATCCAGTCGTCCGGGTGGAGGCCGGTCAGGAAGGCTTCAAGGTCTGGTGGTGGGGGTTGGGATGTCGGGCCGAGTCCTGCGTAGGCGCCTCGGTAGAACAGGAGCGGGCGCTCCGGCCTTGTTTCGCCGAGGGTTTCGACCCGGCCGATGACGATGTAGTGGTCGCCCGCTTCGTGCACGGTCTCGATGGTGCAGTCGATCCAGGTCAGGGCACCCGTCAGGACCGGGGCTCCGGATGGGGCCGGGGTCCAGGACACCTCGGCGAACTTGTTCTCGCCGCTGCGGCCGAACACGGTGCTCACCGGCTGCTGGGACTCCGACAGGACGTTCGCGCAGAAGCGGCCCGCTCGCTCCAGCGCCGGCCAGGCGCGGGAGGTTCGGGCCGGGCAGAACAGCACCAGGGGCGGGTCCAGGGACAGCGCGGCGAAGGACTGGCAGGCGAAGCCCACCGGTCGTTCGCCGTCCATCCCGGTGATCACCGCGACACCGGTGCCGAAGTGCCCGAGGACCCGGCGGAACGTCGTCTGGTCCACCGCCACCTGTCCGACGCTCATCGGGAGCCGACGCTGAAGTCGTGGCCCCAGAGGCTGACCGCCGTGCTCTCGCGGGCGATCCAGTCCTCGTCGTCGACCTGGCGGCCTTCGCAGCCGAACTCCACGTCGAAGCCGCCGGGCGTCTTCATGTAGAACGACAGCATCAGGTCGTTGACGTGCCTGCCCAGCGTCGCCGCCAGCGGGACCTTGCGCCGCTGCGCGCGGTCCAGGGTCAGGCCCACGTCGTCGACGTCGGCCACCTCGACCATCAGGTGCACGATGCCGCTGGGCGTGGGCATCGGCAGGAACGCCAGGCTGTGGTGGCGCGGGTTGCAGCCGAAGAAGCGCAGCCAGGCCGGTTCGCCGTCGGACGGGCGGCCGACCAGCTCCGGGGCCAGCCGCATCGAGTCGCGCAGCCGGAATCCCAGCACGTCCCGGTAGAAGCGCAGCGCGGCCTCGTCGTCGTGCGTGGACAGCACGACGTGGCCGAGGCCCTGCTCCTCGGTGACGAACCGGTGGCCGTACGGGCTGACCACCCGCCGGTGCTGCAGCGCCACCCCGTGGAAGACCTCCAGCCCGTTGCCGGACGGGTCGGCGAACCGGATCAGGCCGTTGACCCGGCGGTCCGCCAGTTCCTCGGCGGTGCCCTCCTTGTAGGCGACACCGGCTGCCTCCAGCCGTTGCCTGACCTCGTCGAGCTCGGCCTCGGTGGCGACCTCCCAGCCGGAGGACTCCAGCCGGTCCTGCTCGCCCGGCAGGATCACCAGCCGGGCCGGGAAGTCGTCCATCCGCAGGTAGAGCGCGTCCGGGTTCGAGCCGCTGCCCTCGACCATGCCGAGCACTTTCAAGCCGTACACGCGCCACGCCTCGACGTCGGTTGCTTCGATGCGCAGGTAGCCGAGCGAACGAATGCCCACGGCGGTCCTCCTCCCACGGCCAAGGCTTCAGTCGAGCAGGAAGTCCTTGGCGATCCGGTTGAATTCGGCGAACTTCTCCAGCTGCGCCCAGTGCCCGCAGCGGCCGAACACGTGCAGCTGCGCGCGCGGGATCAGCTTCAGCGCGAGCAACGCGCCGTCCAGCGGGTTGACGCGGTCCTCGCGCCCCCACACCAGCAGCACGCGCTGCCGCAACCGGTGCACTTCCCGCCAGAGCAGGCCTTCCTCGAAGGTGTCCGGCTGCATGAACGACGCGCCCATGGCGCGCATCGCGGCCAGCGACTCCGGCGAGGCCGCCGCGGCGTAGCGCTCCTCGATCAGCTCCTCGGTGATCAGCGACTGGTCGTAGACCATCGTGCGCAGGAACTCGGCGAGCTTCTCCTTGCTCGGCCCCGGCGGTGCGGCGAAGGCGCTGAGCTTGCGCACACCTTCGGTGGGATCGGGCGCGAACACGTTCAGGCTGAGCCCACCGGGGCCCATCAGGACCAGCCGTCCGGCGCGGTCCGGGTTGTTCAGCGCGAAACGGACCGCAGTGCCGCCGCCGAGCGAGTTGCCGAGCAGGTGCGCCCGCTCCACTCCGAGCTCGTCGAGCAGTTCGAGCAGCGCCGAGGCGCTGTGGGTGAAGTACTGGCCGTGCTCGGTGGGCTTGTCGGAGCGGCCGAAACCGGGCTGGTCCACGGCGATGGTGCGGAACTCCTCGGCGAACACCGGGATGTTGCGCGCGAAGTTGCTCCACGACGAGGCCCCGGGGCCGCCGCCGTGCAGCATGACCACAGTGGACTTCTGCGGATCGCCCGCCTCGTGGTAGTGCAACGTCAGCCCGGACGGCAGCTTCGCGTTCCGGCTCGTGCTCTCGAAGGTCGTCATACCATCATGTCCTTGACTGGTTGGCCGAACTCGCCGGAACCGAACATCAGGTAGGCGCGCTCCAGGTCGTTGGCCGCGTGCACGCGGCCAGCGTGGGCGTCGCGCCAGAAGCGCTGGATCGGCGTTCCCGACCACAGCGCGCGGCCGCCGGAGTTCTCGAAGAGTCGGTCGACCGCCGAGATCGCCCGCGCCGTTCCGCGCACCTGGTCGCGGCGGGCGCGCAGCCGCAGCGAGAACGGGATCTCCTCGCCGGCCTTGGCCAGCTCGTACTCCTCGGCCAGGTTGTTGGTGAGCTGCAGCCAGGCCGCGTCGATCTCGCTGGCCGCCTCGGCGATGCGCACCTTGGCGAACGGGTCTTCCTTGACCTTCTCCCCCGCGAACGCCGCGCGGACCCGCTTGACCTGGTGGTCGACGTGCGCGTCGTAGGCGCCCTGGGCCATGCCGATGATCGGCGCGGTGATCGTCGACGGGTGCACCGTGCCCCACGGCATGCGGTAGAGCGGCGCGGTGTTGATCTCGTGGCCGGGGCACTTGTTCTGCGACATCGCGATGAAGCTCAGCGCCCGGTGCCGCGGGATGAACGCGTTCTCCACCACGACGTCGTTGCTGCCGGTGCCGCGCAGGCCGACGGTGTCCCAGACGTCGTCGATCCGGTAGTCGCCGCGCGGCAGCAGGTAGGTGCAGAAGTCCACCGGCTTGCCGTCGGCGTCCTCGGCCGGGCCGCCGACGAACACCCACGAGGCGTGGTCGCTGCCGGAGGAGAAGCTCCAGCGCCCGTTGAGCAGGTAGCCGCCGTCGACGAGCTTCGCCTTGCCCATCGGCGCGTAGGAGGAGGAGATGCGGGTGTTCGGGTCCTCGCCCCAGACGTCCTCTTGGGCCTGCTGCGGGAACAGCGCCAGGTGCCACGGGTGCACCCCGAGGATCGAGGCCACCCAACCGGTCGATCCGCAGGCGCTGCCCAGGAGTTTGACCGCGGTGTAGAAGTCCAGCGGGTCGGCTTCGCAGCCGCCGTAGCGCTTCGGCTGCAGCAGGCCGAAGAAGCCGATCTCCTGCAGATCGGCGATGGTCTCGTCCGGGATCCGGCGCAGGTCCTCGGCCCGCTGCGCCCGCTCCCGCAGGTCCGGCAGCAGTCCCCGCACCCGTTCCACGACTGCTCGACTGTCGTTCATCGGCGCTCCCGTTTCCGCACAGGCTAGAACATGTTCTCGCTGGTTGTCGATGGTCCGTCTTGTTCTTTGTCTTGCAACGCCGGAGGCGTTTAGCCCACCCTCGGCGCCTGCACCGCCGCGGGTTCTCAGCGTTCGTCTGGCGCGGACAGCCCGTTCGCCGTGTATCGGACATACATAAGAACGGGATCCCGCAGCCAGGCGAGCGCTGAAGTTCCGCCACCGGCACCGCCCCGCAGAACGAGTTCGTCAGACTTTCCTTCGCAGTTCCAGAGCGATGTCGATGAGCTGGTCCTCCTGGCCGCCCACGAGCTTTCGCTCGCCGGCCTTGACCAGGAGCTCCGCTTCGCTGACGCCGTAGCGCTCGGCTTGGCGGGCGGCGTGCTTGAGGAAGCTGGAGTACACCCCGGCGTAGCCCATCATCAGCGCCGAGCGGTCCAGCAGGCATTCCTCCGGCATCGCCGGGCGCACCACGTCCTCGGCCGCGTCGGCGATGGCGAAGAAGTCGATCCCGGTGCGGATGCCGAGCTTGTCGCACACCCCGACGAACGCTTCGACGGGCGTGTTGCCCGCACCGGCGCCGAAACGCCTCGCGCTGCCGTCGATCTGCACCGCACCGGCCCGTGCCGCGGCGACCGAGTTGGCCACCGCGACACCGAGGTTCTCGTGCCCGTGGAAGCCGATCTGCGCCTCATCGCCCACTTCCGCGACCAGCGCCGCGACCCGGTCGGCGACCTGCTCCAACACCAGCGCACCCGCCGAGTCCACGACGTAGACGCACTGGCAGCCGGCGTCGACCATGATCCGCGCCTGGGCGGCCAGCACCTCCGGCGGCTGGGAGTGCGCCATCATCAGGAACCCGACGGTCTCCAGGCCGAGCTCGCGGGCCAGCCCGAAGTGCTGCTCCGACACGTCGGCCTCGGTGCAGTGGGTGGCGATCCGGCACACCGAGGCGCCGTTGTCGCGGGCCACCACGATGTCGTCCTTGACGCCGACGCCGGGCAGCATCAGCACCGCGATCTTGGCGCGCTGCGCGGTCTCCGCGGCGATGGTGATGAGCTCCTGCTCCGGTGTGCGGGAGAAGCCGTAGTTGAACGACGAACCGCCGAGGCCGTCGCCGTGGGTCACCTCGATGACCGGCACGCCCGCGCCGTCCAGCGCCGCGACGATGTCGCGCACTTCGGTCGCGGTGAACTGGTGGCGCTTGTGGTGCGATCCGTCGCGCAACGAGGTGTCGGTGATGCGCAGGTCCAGCGCGTCCGAGAAGGTCCTGTTCATCGCACTGCCTCCTGCCGCACGAGCTGCTCGCCGACCCGCACCGCGGCGGCGGTCATGATGTCGAGGTTCCCGGAGTACGGCGGCAGGAAGTCGCCCGCGCCCTCGACCTCCACGAAGATCGCCACCCGTGCCATGCCGCCGGTGGCCGTCGACGGCGGGTCGAACTGCGGCTCCACCAGCAGCCGGTAGCCGGGGACGTACTCGGCGATCTCGGCGGCCATCCTGGTGATGGAGGCGGCGATCGCGTCGGTGTCGGCATCGGCCGGGATCGCGCAGAAGATGGTGTCGCGCATGATCACCGGCGGGTCGGCCGGGTTGAGCACGATGATCGCCTTGCCGCGCCGCGCGCCGCCGATCACCTCGATCCCGGTGCTGGTGGTGCGGGTGAACTCGTCGATGTTGGCCCGGGTGCCGGGGCCTGCCGACACCGACGCCACCGAGGCCACGATCTCGGCGTACTCGACGGGCACCACCCGCGAGACGGCGTGCACCATCGGGATGGTGGCCTGCCCGCCGCAGGTGATCAGGTTCAGGTTGGGCGCGTCGAGGTGCTGGTCGAGGTTCACCGGCGGCACCACGTACGGCCCGACCGCGGCCGGGGTGAGGTCGACGGCGCGAATGCCGGCCTCGGCGTAGCGGGGCGCGTTGGCCCGGTGCACGCCCGCCGAGGTGGCCTCGAAGACGACGTCGGGCCGGTGGTTCTCCAGCAGCCAGTCCACGCCTTCGGCGCTGGCCTCCACACCCAGATCAACGGCCCGCTTGAGCCCAGCACTGCCCGGGTCGATGCCGATCATCCACCTGGGCTCGATGTGCGCGGATCTGGCCAGCTTGTGCAGCAGGTCCGTACCGATGTTGCCGGACCCAACGATCGCCGCCGTAGCTGTCCCGCCTCTCCGCGATTCACAGTGGTGGTTGCATTCAGGATCGATCTCGCGTTTCGCGGTTTCTTTTGGCTGATTCACGTCACGGTCCCCTGAGGTGCGGTTGAGGTGGACTCGGGTGGACATAGATCTGCGCATGCTCGTTCCCGTCTCCTTCCGGGAAGCCCTAGCACTCCGTCACGGCTGCGGCCCCGCTCACGGCCGGAACTCCAGGGAGACCGAACCGAGGTCGGTTCCTGCTGATCGGAAGTCGGCTCGGAACTCGTCTCCCGGGGTCACGTCGATCGCTCTGGTGCAGGAGCCCGGGAGGACGACGTTGCCCGCCCGGAGGCGGACGCCGTAGGCCGCTACCTTGCGGGCCAGCCAGGCCACCGCCGTCGCCGGGTTTCCCAGCACCGCGTCGGACCGGCCGCGCTCGATCGGTTCGCCGTTGCACAGCAGGGTCGCGTCGATCGCGCGGAGGTCCACGCCAGCCGGGTCGATGCGCTCGGCGCCGAGCGCGAAGCCCGCCGACGAGGCGTTGTCGGCGATGGTGTCCACCAGGCTGATCCGCCAGTCGGCGATCCGGCTGTCGATCAGCTCGATCGCGGGCACCAGCGCCTCGGTGCCCGCCAGCACGTCCGCTTCGGTGCACTCGGCGGGCAGGTCGGCGCCGAGCAGGAAGCCGATCTCCACCTCCACCCGCGGCACGCAGTAGCGGCTGATCGCGACGGGTTCGCCCTCGGTCAGCCGCATGCTCGCCAGCAGGTGGCCGTAGTCGGGTTCGGAGACGCCCATCATCTGCTGCATGACCGGCGAGGTCAGGCCGACCTTGTGCCCCACCACGGCTTCGTCGCGGCGCTGCACGTTGATCAGCTGGATCTGGTAGGCGTCCACCGCGTCGAGCTGCGGGTGGGTTTCCACCAGCGGCGGGATCGGGGCGCGGTGCACCTCGGCGTCCCAGAGCCGCTGCGCGATCTCGGTGCGCGCTTCAACGGTCAGCATCGGTCAGCTCCTTCACCGAGTGGAGTCCGGCGCGGCGGCCGGAGAAGACGCAGTCGGCCAGCGAGAGGCCGCTGATGTAGGAGTTCGAGCAGATCCCGACCGCCGACCGCCCGGCCGCGAACAGCCCGGCGACCGGGCCGCCGCGCTCGTCGAGCACCTGCCCGGTGGCCTCGTCGACGAGCAGGCCGCCGAGGGTCAGCACCGGGCACGGGTAGGCCGTGCTGGGCCGCACCGAGACGTCCAGCAGCGCGTACGGCGGCTGGTCGAGAACCTGCACGAAGTCCGCTGGTTTGCCCGTGGGATCCGGTTTTCCGTCGCGCGCGGCTTCGTTGTGGGTGTCCACTGTGGCCTTGAGCGCTGCCGGGTCGACGCCCGCCTTGCGCGCCGCGGCTTCGAGCGTGCCGCCGGTGGCCGCGGTGGCGAACAGGTATTCCGCCTGCATCCGCTGAAACCACACTGTCTGGGTGCGGATCTGGCGTTTGGCGGCGCTGCGCAGCCGGCTGTCGACCAGCAGCCAGGCACGTCCGCCGTGCTTGTCCACGATCGCCTGACCGTGCGCGGCGCCGTAGCGGGATTCGTCGCCAATGCGCGTGCCGTGCCGGTCGACGAGCAGCCCGGACAGCAGTGCGCTCGGCGGCGTGATGAACCGCCAGGCCGAGACGTGGTCCAGCTTCGCCGCGACACCGCCGACGCTCTCGCCCAGCCGGATGCCGCTGCCGTCGTCGCCCTGCGTCCCCAGCGGCAACCCCGCCCGGTAGGCCGGTGCGTGCCGCCGCATCATCTCGCGGTTGGACACGAAGCCGCCGGCCGCGATCACCACCGCGCGATCGGCGTGGATCCGCAGCGGTTCCGCGCGGCGTTCGAGCCGTTCAGCGCGCCGGTGCAGGCGGCGGGCCAGCTTCGGCACGTACAGCCCGGGCTTCGCCGCCACCCGGCTCACCGCCCGGTGCGCGCGAGCGGCGGCCCCGGTCAGCCGCTCGCAGTCCACGGTGCAGACCCGGCCGTCGGCGTCGACGACGAGTTCCTTCGCCCGCGTCTGGGTAAGCACCTGCACACCCGCCCGGCGCACCGCCGCTTCCAGCGCCGCGAAGAGCACCTTCCCGGAGGTACCGCGGCCTTTGGCGCGGTGGCCGCGCGGCGCGGGAGGTGCGGCGTCGCGGAAGCCGCCTGCGGCTTCGCTGCCCGAGTAGTAGAGGTAGTGCCGGTTGCTCGGGTAGGAGGTCTTGTACGGGCACAGGCTGCCTTCGAACGGCACGCCGTGCTGCGCCAACCAGGTGATCATCTCGGTGCTGCCCTCGCAGAAGCGGCGCAGCGTGTCCTCGGAGACCGCGTCGCCGACCTCCTGCCGCAGGTAGGCGAACATCGCCTCGGGCGAATCGGACACCCCGGCGGCGCGCTGCTCCCGCGTCCCGCCCCCGGCGTAGACCACGCCGCCGGACAGCGCGCTCGCGCCGCCACCGCCGAACCGGTCGAGCACCACCACGCGGGCTCCGGCGTGCGCCGCTTCCAGCGCCGCGCAGGCGCCGGCCGCACCGAACCCGATGATCACCACGTCGGCGTGCAACGTGCTGCGCTGGGCCATCGCAACCTCACCAGTTTGGAACAGGTTCTCTTTACGGCTTCGAGCGAACAAGTGCCTGATTTCTGGCTACACCATAGCGCCACTGGCGCAGAAATCTATAACATGTTTCAGTATGGATCGCGAGGTTGGTCGCGAGGAGGTGCGATGACCGCAGACAGGTTCGACGTCGTGGTGGTCGGCAGTGGAGCCGCAGGTATGGCGGCGGCGCTGACCGCAGCGCTGCACGGGCTGGACGCGGTGGTCGTGGACAAGGCCGCCAAGTTCGGCGGTTCCACGGCCCGGTCCGGCGGCGGCGTCTGGATACCCAACAACCACGTCCTGGCCCGCGCGGGCATCACCGACACCCCCGAGGCGGCTCGCAGCTACCTCGCCCACATCGTCGGCGACACCGTGAGCGCCGAGCGGCAGGAGGCGTTCCTGGACGCCGGGCCGCGGATGCTGGCCGAGCTGCTGCCGCGCACCCCGCTGCGCATGCGCTGGGTGCCGGGCTACTCCGACTACTACCCGGAAGCTCCCGGTGGCCGGCTCGGCGGGCGGTCCATCGAACCGGCGCCGCTCGACGGAGGGCTGCTCGGCGACCTGCTCGCCGACCTGGAGCCCGACTACGGCAAGGCACCGGCGAACCTGGTGGTCACCCAGGCCGACTTCCGCTGGCTGAACCTGCTCGTCCGCCACCCGCGCGGCCCCGTGCGCGCGGTGCGCGTCGGACTGCGCTGGCTGCTCTCCCGCGCGCTCCGCCGCCGCATGCTCGGCCGAGGCCAGGCGCTGGCCGCCGGGCTGCGGGCCGGGCTGCGCGATGCCGGGGTCCCGGTGTGGCTGAACACGCCGCTGATCGACCTCCAGCAGGAGGGCGACCGGGTGACCGGCGTGGTCGTGGAACGCGACGGCGAGCGCCGGACGCTGACCGCGCGGCGCGGGATCGTGCTGGCGGCAGGCGGTTTCGAGCACAACGAGGTGATGCGCAAGCAGCACCAGCGCGATCCGATCGGCACCGAGTGGACCGTCGGCGCCAAGGCCAACACCGGCGATGCGATCCTCGCCGCCCAGCGGCTCGGCGCGGCCGTCGAGCTGATGGACGACGCGTGGTGGGGCCCGTCGGTCCCGCTGCCCGGCGGGCCGTGGTTCTGCCTGGCCGAACGCACGCTGCCGGGCTGCATCCTGGTCAACGGCGACGGCGAGCGGTTCGCCAACGAGGCCGCGCCCTACGTCGACGCGGTGCACGCGATGTACGGACCGGGCGACGGGCCGGCGCGCAACATGCCGACCTGGCTGATCGCCGACCAGCGCTACCGGAACCGGTACATGTTCGCCGGGCTCGGCCCGCGGCAGCCGTTCCCGGGCCGCTGGTACAAGCACGGCGCGATCCAGCGCGCCTCGACGCTCGAGAAGCTGGCCGAGCGCATCGACGTTCCGGCCGCCGCGCTGCGCCGCACCGTCGAGCGGTTCAACGGGTTCGCGCGCGACGGCGTCGATGCGGACTTCCAGCGCGGTGCCAGCGGCTACGACCACTACTACGGAGATCCGCGCAACAAACCCAACCCCAGCCTGGGCGCTCTGGAGGTCGCACCGTTCTACGCGGTGAAGATCGTGCCGGGCGATCTGGGGACCAAAGGCGGGCTGGCCACCGACGTGCACGCACGCGTGCTGCGCGAGGACGGCACGCCCATCGAAGGCCTCTACGCGGCGGGCAACACCAGCGCCGCCGTGATGGGCCACACCTACGCGGGCCCGGGCGCGACGCTCGGCCCGGCGATGACGTTCGGATACCTCGCCGCGCGGCACCTGGCGTCCGGCGCGGAACGAGCGGGAGGGACGAGATGACCGCGGCAAGCAACGACGAAGTGCGCACCATCGACGTCGGCACACCACCCACCAGGTTCGCGCGCGGCTGGCACTGCTTCGGCCTCGCCGAGCAGTTCAAGGACGGGCAGCCGCACGCGGTGGAGGCGTTCGGCACGAAACTCGTGGTGTTCCAGGGCGAGGACGGCGCGCTCAACGTGCTCGACGCCTACTGCAGGCACATGGGCGGCGACCTCAGCCAGGGCTCGGTGAAGGGCAACGCGATCGCCTGCCCGTTCCACGACTGGCGCTGGTCGGGCAACGGCCGCTGCGCCGGAATCCCCTACGCCAAGCGGATCCCGCTGCGCGCCCGCACCCGCGCGTGGCTGGCGATGGAGCGCAACAAGCAGCTGTTCGTCTGGAACGACCCGCAGGGCAACCCGCCGCCGGAGCACGTGACCATCCCGGAGCTGCCCGAGGTCGACTCCGGCGAGTGGAGCAACTGGACCTGGGACACCGTGCGCATCGAGGGTTCCCACTGCCGCGAGATCGTGGACAACGTGGTGGACATGGCGCACTTCTTCTACATCCACTTCGCGTTCCCGACGTACTTCAAGAACGTCTTCGAGGGCCACGTCGCCACCCAGTACCTGAACACCAAGGGCCGGCCGGACATCGGCGCGGGCAGCTACTCCGGCGAGGAGAACCAGGTCCGCTCGGAAGCATCCTACTACGGTCCGTCGTACATGATCGACCGGTTGTGGAACGAGTACAAGGGCTTCACCATCGAGACGATCCTGATCAACTGCCACTACCCGATCACCGCGGACTCCTTCGTGCTGCAGTGGGGCGTGCTGGTCAAGAAGCTGCCCGGGCTCTCCGACGCCGACGCCGACAAGCTGGCCGCCAAGATCGCCAAGAACACCGGCGTCGGGTTCCTGCAGGACGTGGAGATCTGGCGGAACAAGACCCGCATCGACAACCCGCTGCTGTGCGAGGAGGACGGTCCGGTCTACCAGCTGCGCCGCTGGTACGACCAGTTCTACGTGGACGTCGAGGAGGTCACCGACGACATGGTGGCGCGCTTCGAGTTCGAGGTGGACACCTCGCGGGCCAACGAGGTGTGGGAGCGCGAGGTCGCCGAGAACCTGGCGCGCAAGGAGGCGCAGAGCTGATGTCCAGCTGGGCCAAGGCACCCGACCTCGCCGACCGACCGCACCAGCGCGCCGCGGTGCGCGAGGGCACGGTCGCCGACCGGGACGCCTACCTGCGCGAGGGTCTGCGCCCGGTCGAGTGCGAGCGGTGCGCGGCTCGGGTGCTGGCGAAGAAGAACAGCCCGCAGCACACCAGCGTCCAGTGGAGCGCCGAGAGCACCCGCCAGTGCGCGGTGTTCGCCTCCCGCGCTCCCGGCGAGGTCGTGGAATGCTGCCCCGACCTGCAGCGCAGCATCGCCGCAGCGGCCGGCGACGGCCGGCTGCCGCCGTCCTGACGCAACTTCAATGGAAATCAGGTCCCCGATTTCAATTGAAATCTCATGTCCGATTTCAATTGAAATCGCGGTGTTCAGCCAGAGGAGCCAGTGATGCCTGAGCCTGCTCGGTTGCGGGTCGTCGCGGTAGTCGAGGAGACGAGCGAGAGCCGCTCGTTGGTGTTCGAGGCGCCGGAGGGCTGGTCCTACCGGCCCGGCCAGTTCCTCACGCTGCGGATTCCCAGCGACCGCACCGGATCCGTCGCGCGCAGCTACTCGCTGTCCAGCTCACCGCACGTGGACGACGCGCTGCAGGTCACGGTGAAGCGCGCCGGGTACGGGTCGAACTGGTTGTGCGACAACGTGACCGCGGGGTCCGAAGTGGACGTCCTGCCGCCGTCGGGCGCGTTCGTCCCGGGCTCGCTGGACGCCGATGTGCTGCTGCTGGCCGCGGGCAGCGGCATCACACCGGTGATGTCCATCGCGAAGTCCGTGCTGGCGGCGGGCACCGGGCGGATCGCGCTGATCTACGCCAACCAGCACCAGGACGCGGTCATCTTCGACGCCGAGCTGCGGGAGCTGGTGGCGCGGCACCCGGAGCGCCTGCTGGTCGTGCACTGGCTGGAGTCGGTCCAGGGCCTGCCGACGGCCCCGGCCCTGCGCGAGCTGGCCCGGCCGTTCGCCGATCGCGAGTGCTTCGTGTGCGGCCCGGGCGGCTTCATGGACACCGCCGAGGAAGCGCTGCGCGAGCTGGAGATCCCCCGCGCGAGAACCCACATCGAGCGCTTCGTCTCCCTCAAGCGCAACCCGTTCGAGCGCAAGAAGCGCACCGAGCAGATCGCCCCGGAGGAGACGACCGCTGCGGGCGGCGACGCGACGGTCGAGCTCGACCTCGACGGCAAGCACCACAAGCTCCGCTGGCCCCGCCAGCAGCGCCTGCTCGACGTCCTCCTGGACAACGGCGTGGCAGCCCCGTTCTCCTGCCGGGAAGGAGCCTGCAGCGCCTGCGCCTGCCGGATCGACCGGGGCGAGGTCAAGATGCTGCAGAACTCCGTCCTGGAGCAGGAGGACCTGGACGAGGGGATCATCCTCGCCTGCCAATCCCTCCCCATCACCGACGAGATCCACATCTCCTACGAGTAACCCGATCAGCTGCCCAGGTGGAGATCACCTGATCAGGCCGGTGGGATGTTGTGGTTGAGGCGGAAGGTGTTGGTCGGGTCGTAGGCCGACTTGAGGGCTCGCAGGCGGGCGTAATCGGGTGCGTCGTAGGCGGCCCGGACGTCTTCGGGGTTGGCGCTGCCGCCGGCGAGGAAGTTGAGGCAGCGACCACCGGTGGACCAGCGGCGCATCTCGCCCATCGCGTGGTTCTGCAGGGTGGTGGCCGCGTCGACCGTGTTCTCGTCGACCTTCGAGTTCAGGCCGAGGACGTAGGCCGCGTCCCGGTTGCCGACGCAGTTCGCGGCCGGCCAGGACAGGGCACCGCCGAGGTGGCGCACCTCGACCACGCACCGCTGCGGCGCTCCGGGGCCCACCAGGTCCAGCAGGGTCTTGATCGCCGCGTCGTCGAAGTCCCGCAGCATCGCGTTGGTCGTCACGTACGGCATCGGCTGCGTCGGGTCGTTGCAGATCGTGCCGGCCTCGCGGTACGGCATCACCCGCACCGAATCGATCAGCCGCGGCCCGACCGCGCGCAGCGGCTCGACCAGCCGCTCTCCCTCTTCCGGGTCGCCGGCGTGGGCGATGCGCACGTGCGCGACGTGGCGTCCGCGCAGCGGCTCCGGGAGCGCCGGGACGTCCGGGAACGGCACCAGCGCGACCGACGAGGTCATCTCCTCGGGCAGCTCGCGGGTCCACCGCTGCCAGGTCGTCAGCACGTCCTCGACCTGGTGCGCGTCGAAGTACAGCGCCCCGCCGAAGAGCCGCGGCACCGGGAACAGGTCGACCTCCATCCCGGTCACCACGCCGAAGTTGCCGCCCGCACCGCACAGCGCCCAGAGCAGTTCCGGATCGGACTCGGCGGTGACGCGGCGCAGCTGCCCGTCGGCCGTGACGATCTCGACGGCCCGCACGTGATCGGCGGCGTAGCCGTAGCGCCGGGCGAGGTGGCCCAGCCCGCCGCCGAGTGCGTAGGACACCGCGCCGACGTGCGGCGCGCTCCCGGACAGCGGCGCCAGCCCGAACTCCGCCGCCGCCTCGACGACCGGGCCCCACGGCACGCCCGCCTCGAACCACGCAGTGCGCCGTTCGGCGTCGATCCGCACCCCGCTCATCCGGCCGGTGGTGATCAGCACACCGCCCGCCACCTCAGCGGGCACGCCGTGGCCCTGGCTCTGCACCGCGACGGCCAGGCCACGGCTCGCGGCGAACTCGACGGCAGCCCGCGCGTCCTCCGCACCGGTCGCCGCCACCACCACGTCCGGGCGGCGACCCCGGAAGGTCTGGAACCCGGAGACCTCGGCGGCGAAGCGGTCGTCGGTGGGCAGGATGGCGGTGCTCAGCGCGGAGAACTCGTTCATGCCGACGACCCTAGTGCCCCTTCCGGACAGGATCTGTCCTAATGGCCGGGATAATGGCCGCACAACACCCCTCGTACCGAGTCCTGCTCAACCGCACCCCAGGGGACCGCGATGCAACCAAGCCACGAGAAACCGCCCAACGCGAGATCGACCCGGAACGCAACCACCACTGCACAACGCGGAGAGGCGGCGCAGTACACCTTGCCCGCGCGGTTGCTCCGGTTGTTGTCGTTGCTGCAGAGCAGGCGCGAGTGGTCCGGCGCCGAGCTCGCCGACCGGCTGGAGGTCACCGGGCGGACCGTGCGGCGGGATGTCGAGCGGTTGCGGGAGCTCGGCTATCCGGTGTCCTCGACGACCGGGACCGCGGGCGGGTACCGGCTGGCCTCCGGCAAGAACCTGCCGCCGCTGCTGCTGGACGACGACGAGGCCGTGGCGGTGGCCGCCGGGCTGCTCACCGCCGCCAGCGGGAGCGTCACCGGCATCGAGGAGAGCTCGATCCGCGCGCTGGCCAAGCTGGAGCAGGTGCTCCCGGCCCGGCTGCGCAGCCGGGTGGCGGCCGTTTCCGGGGCCACCGTGCCGATGGTGGTGCGCGACGGCCCGCAGGTCGACGCCGCGACGCTGGCCACCGCCGCAGCGGCCTGCCGGGATCGCGAAGTGCTGTCCTTCGACTACGTCAAGCGCGACGGCACGGCGCAACCCCGCCGGGTGGAGCCGCACAGCCTGGTCGCCGTCGTCGGCCGGTGGTACCTGATCGCCTTCGACCCGGAGCGCGACGACTGGCGAACCTTCCGCGCCGACCGCCTGCACGGCCTGCTGGCCACCGGCCGCCGCTTCGAGCCGCGCGAGCTGCCCGCCGCCGACGCCGCGGACTACCTCCGCCGCTCCATCGCCGACGCGCCCTACCGCTACACCGCGCGGGTAGCGGTGCGAGCGCCCGCGGAGTCGGTGCGCGAACACCTGCACCCGCTGCTGCCGGGCCGGGTCTCCGCGACCGGCGCCGACAGCTGCGCCGTCGAGCTCGGCGAGGACTCGTTGTCCCAGTTCACCCGGCACATCACCGCTCTGGCCACCCTCGGCGCCGAGTTCACCGTCGAGGCCTCCGACGAGCTGCGGGAGCAGTTGCGCGCCGCCCTGCGCCGGGGGCTCGACGCGGTGGGCTGACGCCCGGCGGCTCCGCCATCCGCGCAGAATTCGCCCAAGAGGCCGACCGTTTGCACCTTTTCTTCGAGGCCATCTCAGCCGACGTGAAGTCCTGAGAGCACGATGATCAGGAGCGAAACAATGGGTGTCAGCGGCGTACTCCAGGGCCACCACGCAGGGAGCCGAACCTGGACCACACCGCCCCGCAAGTGGACCACCGTCCTGCGCATGGACGAATGCCCGCAGGGCGGCGGCCACGCCCCGATCCCGAAGCAGGGCGGCGGTCTGGTCTGCATCAAGTGCGGCCAACCCTGCTAGCCGGGCCGGCTCCCCCGCGCGGGGGAGCCGAAGACCGGTCGCGTCGGCGATGCGCCGCCACCTCCGCACCGGGAACGTGGTCGCATGCTTCTCCGAATCGTCGCCGTGCGGGCAGCACCGGTGCTTACCTCGCCGACGGTCGGCCGATCAGGACCGACTGCGCGGACTTCGCCGCCTCGGGTGCGGGCCCGGCGCCGACATGAGCCGGTACCTGATCGCCCAGCTCGCGCAGGATCCCCAGCTCGGCCCCGGTGTCGCCGCGGAGATGCAGCGGCAGGAGCGCACCGAGCACCCGATGCTGCCCGGAATGGGCTTCATGTTCGAGGAAAACCCCTGCTGGTGCTGTCCGCGCTGAGTGTTCCGCTCGCCGCCGGGCTGCTGGCGTTTACCGTCGCGGCCTGGTGGCGGTTGCCGGGCCGCATCGGCTACGCGGTCGTCGCGCTGGCGGTGACGGCGTTCGCGATCACCTACGACCTGGTCGGCCCGCCCTTCACGTGAGCATAGGATTCGTCGCGCCATGCCGTTGACCACGCAAGACTGCGCCGGGTGCCAGCGCTCGGTGACCTCCAGGGTCGCCGACGTTCCGCCCTCGTCGAAGCCGTCGGCCACCGCCCGAAGCGGAGGTCACCGCCTACCGCATCATGCAGGAAGCGCTCACGAATGTCGTCAAGCACGCTCGCGCCGAGTCGGTCGCCGTCGAGCTGGGTTCGGAGGAGGACGCCTTGCTGATCGCGATCACCGACGACGGCCGGGAGCGGCCGCGCGCGGCGGACGGTCGCGGCCTGATCGGCAACCGGCAGCGGCCGCGCGTCTGCGGCGGAACGACTTCGCTCGATCCGGCGGTCAGCGGCCGCGGGACCGCGCGGTTGCCGGTGGTGGTCGCATGAGCATCCGGGTCGTGGTCGCCGATGACCAGGAGCTCGCCCGCAGCGGGATCGCGATGATCCTCGATGCCCAGCCGGACATCACCGTGGTCGCCGAGGCCGAGGACGGCGCGGCGGCCATCGAGGCGGTGCGGCGGCACGAACCGGACATCGCGCTCGTCGACGTCCGGATGCCGAACGTGGACGGGATCGAGGCGACCAAGATCATCTGCGCCACGACCGCCACCAAGGCGCTCGTGCTGACCACCTTCGACAACGACGACTACGTCTACGGCGCGCTGCACGCCGGTGCCAGCGGATTCCTGCTCAAGGACACCCGCCGCGACGACCTGGTCCACGCCGTGCGGGTCGTGTGCGCCGGGGAATCGCTGCTCGCGCCGACGGTGACGCGGCGGCTCATCGACGACGTCGTCCGGCGCAACGCCCGCCCGCCGGTCAGCCCTCGCGGTCTGGAGGCGCTGACCGGCCGGGAGCGGGAGATCCTCGCGCTGCTCGGCAGGGGCATGTCGAACGCGGAGATCGCCGCGGAGCTGGTGGTCAGCGAGCACACGGTGAAGAGCCACGTCAGCAACGTGCTGGCCAAGCTCGGCCTGCGGGACCGGATCCAGGCGGTCATCTGCGCCTACGAATCCGGTCTCGTCCAGCCCGGTTCCTGATCTCAGAGCCCGTCGGCGAAGCTGTCCGCGCTTGTGCAAGCGGCGCGCCAGCCGCTTTGAGCACGTACGCAGCTTGCACAGGCTCTCAGGCGGCGGCCAGCACCAGGCCGCTGGTGGGCACTCCGGTGCCCGCGGTGACCAGGACGTGGCCGACGTCGGCCACCTGGTTGACCGCCGTGCCGCGGATCTGGCGGACCGCTTCGGCGATGCCGTTCATGCCGTGGATGTAGGCCTCGCCCAGCTGACCGCCGTGGGTGTTCAGCGGCAGCCGGCCGCCGAGCTCGATCGCGCCGTCGGCGATGAAGTCCTTGGCCTCGCCGCGCCCGCAGAAGCCCAGCTCTTCCAGCTGCACCAGCACGAACGGGGTGAAGTGGTCGTAGAGGATGCCGACCTGCACCTCCTGCGGCCCGATCCCCGCCTGCTGCCACAGCTGCCGGGCCACCACGCCGAGCTCCGGCAGCTCGGTGAGGTCGTCGCGGTAGTAGCTGGTCATGGTGAACTGATCGCTGCCGCTGCCCTGCGCCGCGGCGGCCACCAGGGCGGGCGGGTTCGGCAGGTCGCGCGCCCGCTGCGGGCTGGTCACCACGATGGCCACACCGCCGTCGCTCTCCTGGCAGCAGTCCAGCAGTCGCAGCGGTTCGGTGATCCAGCGCGAGGCCTGGTGGTCGGCCAGCGTGATCGGCCGCTGGTAGAACCAGGCGTTCGGGTTGGTCGCCGCGTGCTTGCGGTCGGCCACCGCCACCCGGCCGAAGTCCTCGCTGGTCGCGCCGTAGGCGTGCATGTAGCGGCGGGCGAACATGGCAACCTGCGCGCCGGGCGTGGCCACGCCCATCGGGTAGGTCCAGCTGTTGTCCAGGCCCGTCGAGGTCGGTGCGCCGGCGAGCGCGGACTGCACCTGGCCGAAGCGGTTGCCGGAGCGCTCGTTGAACGCCCGGTAGCAGACCACCACCTCGGCCATCCCGGTGGCGACCGCCATCGCGGCCTGCTGCACCGTCGCGCACGCCGCGCCGCCGCCGTAGTGGATCCGGCTGAAGAAGCTCAGCTCCGGGATGCCCAGCTCGCGCGCCACCGCGACCTCGGTGTTGGTGTCCATGGTGAAGGTGACCAGGCCGTCCACATCGGACGGTTCCAGTCCGGCGTCGGCGAGCGCGGCGCGCACCGCCTCGGCGGCCAGCTGCAGCTCGCTGCGCCCGGAGCCCTTGGAGAACTCGGTGGCGCCGATGCCCACGACCGCCGCGCTGCCGGAGAACCCGCTCATGCTGTTCCGCCTCTCCGCGATTCACAGTGGTGGTTGCGTGTGGGGTTGTTCTTGCGTTTTCGGGGTTTCTTGTGGCTGGTTCGCGTCACGTTCCCCTGAGGTGCGGTTGTGCGGGGCTGGGGTTGACACAGGGCCACTCATCCCGCCACCTCCGGCAGTTCGACCCGGACGGTTCCGCTGACGTGCGTGCCCAGGCTGTTGCGCCCCAGCACCTCCACGACCAGCACCGCACCGTCGCGCTCCAGCACCTGGCCGTGCAGCGCCAGTTCCTCGTAGGCGTAGCAGGGCACGCCGAGCTTGATCGCCACGCCGCGCACCAGTGCCTCCGGGCCCGCCCAGTCGGTCACGTAGCGCTGCACCAGGCCGGTCGTGGTGAGGATGTTGATGAAGATGTCCTTCGAGCCCTTGGCCACCGCCAGGTCCCGGTCGTGGTGGACGTCCTGGAAGTCGCGCGTGGCGATGGCCGTGCTGACCACGAACGTCGGCGTGACCTCGATCCGCTCCTCCGGCAGGGCGTCGCCGATAGCGACCTCGGCAAGCGATCTCGTCCCAGCGAGTGTCATGACAGTCCCGCCTCTCCGCCCTTTTCAGTGGTGGTTGCGCTTGGAGCGATCTCGCGTTTGGCGGCTTCTTGTGGCCGAGTTGCGTCACGGTCCCCTGAGGCGCGGTTGGGGAGAGCGGGGCTAGTCATGACGCCTCCGTCGGCTCGGGCCGCCAGACGGGCAGCGTCAGTTCTTCGTCGATGCGCTGGAAGTCGACCGCGACCCGCTGGCCGACCGCGACTTCGTCCGGCTCCACGCCGTGGAGCTCACCGAGCACCCGCACTCCCTCGTCCAGTTCGACGAGGGCGACCACCAGCGGAAGTTCCTTGCCGGGCACCGGTGGGTGGTGGTGCACGACGTAGCTGTAGATCTCGCCGCGCCCCTCGGAGACGAGGTGGATTCGCTTGGTGGCACCGCATTCCGGGCACATCGGCCCTGGCGGGTGCCGCAGCAGTCCGCACTGGCCGCAGCGCTGGATGCGCAGCTCACCGGCCGCGGTGCCCTCCCAGAAGTAAGCGGTGTCGGCTCCGATGGCGGGGCGGATCACCGCGGTGCCCGCCTCGTGCTTCGGCGTCTCGGGCTTCTGCTCCGGCGGGCGGAACTTCAGCACCCGGAACAGCATCTCGGCGACCGGCTCGCCGTCGACGAACCAGGTGTTGCGGGTGGTGACGAACCAGCCCTCGCCGAGCGCCGTGGTCTTCGGCCCGACCACGCTGTCCAGCCTGGTCGAGACGGTGACCTGCTCTCCGTGGCGCAGGTACCGGTGGTAGGTCTGCTCGCAGTTGGTCGCCACCACCGAGGTGAACCCGGCCTCGTCGAGCTCGGCCATCATGGCGTACAGCGGATCCGCCGGATCGCGCTGCGGGTGCAGCCCGCCCATCGTCCAGACCTGCGCCATCGCCGGCGGCGCCACCAGTCCACCGTGGACTGATTCGGCCGCGGCGGATTCGTCGGTGTAGACCGGGTTCCGGTCGCCGATCGCCTCCACCCAGTTGTTGATCATCGGCAGGTTCACCGGGTCGCGGGCGGCCCGCGGTTCGCTGGGGCCGCGCTCCTGAATGCGGTGCGCGGCGTCGGTGATCGAGCTGGTCATGTTCCCTCCGGCTCAGCGGGGCACTCGGGGCAGGTCGAGTCCGGCGGTGGCGATCAGTTCGCGCTGCACCTCGTTGACCCCGCCACCGAAGGTCAGCACCAGGTTCCGCTTGTTGTGCACGTCCAGCCAGGACAGCAGTTCCGCGGTGTCCGGATCGGACGGATCGCCGTGCCGCCCCACCACCTCGGCCAGCAGCCGCCCCAGCTCCTGGATGCGCTCGGAGGAGAACACCTTGGTCGCCGAGGCGTCGGCGATGGCGACCGGACCGTGCGCGGCGGCCGCGGCGACCTGCCAGTTCAGCAGCTCGTTGACCCGCTCGTCGGCCCGCGCACGGGCCAGCGCCCGGCGCACGTCGGGCTGGTCGAGCAGCGGGGTGCCGTCCGGTGCGGTCCGGGAACCGGCCCAGGCGCGCACCCGCTCGCGCAGGCCTGCCAGCCGTCCGGCCGGGCCGAGCATGACGCGCTCGTGGTTGAGCTGCGTGGTGATCAGCCGCCAGCCGCGGTCCAGCTCACCCACCAGCATCGACTCCGGCACCCGCACGTCCTGGTAGTAGCTGGCGTTGACGTGGTGGGCGCCGTCGCAGGTGATGATCGGCGTCCACGAGTAGCCGGGATCGGTCGTGTCGACGATCAGGATCGAGATGCCCTTGTGCTTGGGCGCGTCCGGGTTCGTGCGGCAGGCCAGCCAGATGTAGTCCGCGTCGTGCGCGCCGGTGGTGAAGATCTTCTGGCCGTTGACCACGAACTCCCCGCCGTCCCGCACGGCGCTGGTGCGCAACGAGGCCAGATCGGTGCCGGCGTCCGGTTCGCTGTAGCCGATCGCGAAGTGGATCTCCCCGGCCAGGATCTTCGGCAGGAAGAACGCCTTCTGCTCCGGCGTGCCGTAGGCCTGCAGCGTCGGACCCACCGTCTGCAGCGTCACCGACGGCAGCTGCACGTCCGCGCGGGCGGCCTCGTTGGCGAAGATGAGCTGCTCGACGTCGCCGAACCCGCGCCCGCCGTACTCCACCGGCCAGCCCACGCCCATCCAGCCGTCCCGGCCCATCCGGCGCACCACGTCGCGGTGCGCCTGGCAGTGCCGGTCGACGGCCAGCTGCGCGCGCTCCTCCGGCGTGACGAGCCCGCTGAAGTACTCCCGCAGCTCGGCTTCGAGCGCGCGCTGCTCGGCGGTGAGTTCGATGAACATCGGCACCTCGTTTCAGAGCCCGTCTTCCGCAGTGGCTCTTGCTCTTTTGCTCTGATGCGCCGCCAGGCGCGTAGCCCACCCTCGGCGCTCGCACGGCCGCGGGTTCTCAGCGTTCGCCCGGCGAGGACCCGTTCGTCGTGTCACGGAGCCAGGCAAGCGATGAGGTTCCGCTACCCGCGCCGCCACGCAGAACGTGTTCATATCCGGGCTTTCAGGCTCGCGCCGCGAGCGCGTCCAGGCGGTGGTGCGCACCGCCGGCGAGCCGGGCCAGGTCGGCGATCAGCGACGAGTAGCGGTGCAGCGGGTAGGTGATGTCGAGTCCGAGACCGCCGTGCAGGTGGTGGCAGGTGCGCAGCAGCGCCGGGGCCTCTTCGGCCAGCCACCAGGCGGCGATGTCGAGGTCTTCGGCGGCGTCGAGCCCGGAGCTCAGCCGCCAGCACGCGGAGAGCGTGGCGAGGTGCAGGGTGCGGGCGGCGATGTAGGCGTCGGCGATCTGCTGGGCCACCGCTTGGAACGCGGCCAGCGGCTTGCCGAACTGGTGCCGGGTCCGCAGGTGCTCGGCGGTGAGGGCCAGCGCGCCTGCGACCGCACCGTCACCGACCGCGCAGATGCCGGCCAGCGCGCAGGCGTGCAGATCGGCCAGCGCGGCGGCGTCGCCGAGGTGTTCGGCAGGAGCTCCGTCGAACCGGATCGTCCACTCGAATCCCGCCGAGTTCCGGTTCCGGTGCAGCTCGACGCCCGGCCCCTGCGGATCGACCAGCACCACGGCCGGTCCGTCCGGGGTCGTCGCCGAGACCAGCAGCCGTTGAGCCCGATCGGCGTGCAGCACTGCGGTCTTCGTGCCGGACGCCTTCCCGCCGTCCACCTTCGTCCGAGGCCGGTCGGGCAGCGGCGACGACGGCTCGTTGATGGCCGCGGTCAACTGCCGGCCGCCGAGCAAAGCCTCCTGCTGCTGCGGCGAGCCGTGCCTGACGACCGGGAGAACGCCGAAGGCCAGCGCGCTCAACGCGGGCACATCGGCGGCTGCGCGACCGACCTCGGTGAGCACGATCGCTGTCTCCAGCACGCCGAGCCCGGCACCGCCGAAGCGCTCCGGAACCGCCAGCGTCAGCAGCCCGGCGTCGTCCAGCGCCTTCCAGGCCGCTTCGCCGGAACTCGTTCCATCACCGCTGCCGGATTCGCGGCGCAGCACCTCAGCGGCCAGATCACGGACGTCCTGCTGAGTTTCCTCGAACGCGAAGTCCATACAGCCCGCCCATCTAGCTCCAAAACTGAAACTTGTTCTAGTGATACCTCCCGCCGCCCCCAGACGCAAGCCCCACCTGCCACCTGGCAAGGCGTCGACTCCGCGCGAATCGAGGCCTCCCCCAGGGTGGACGAGGCGTCTGGCGGTGGGCGGAAAGGGCGATTTCTCGCGAAATCGTCAGCGTCGGCGCTCGGGGGCGGCGATTTCGCACGAAATCGCAATCGCCCCCGAGCGCCGATGACGAGGCCAGGATCACCGCCCGGCCGGATGCTCCGGGGCGAAGGTGACCGGGTCTCGACGCCGCGACGCAAGAGCCCGGAATCCGCGTGACGGAGCCTGCTCGGACGCCAGGAGGCGCGGCGGCGGCCGGGGTGCGATTTGTAGAACAGCTTCTACCGGAACTGACCTGTTCAGCAGGTAGTCTCGGAACGCACGGACACGCCATTGCGAAGGAGCACCAGTGACGCAGGGATCGGCCACCGAACGCCCGCACCACCCACCGATCCCGGCCGAGCTGCGCGAGCTCGCCGAGCAGGCCACCGGGTTCATGCCCGCCGACGAGGGCCAGGCGCTCTACGAGACGGCGCTGGAGCAGCTTGGCACCGGGCTGGCGGTGGAGATCGGCACCTACTGCGGCAAGTCCGCCGTCTACCTCGGCGCGGCGGCGCGCAGCACCGGCGGCCGGATCGTCACCGTCGACCACCACCGCGGTTCCGAGGAGCACCAGCCCGGCTGGGAGTACCACGACCCGGGCCTGGTCGATCCGCTGGTGGGCAAGCTGGACACGCTGGGCGAGTTCCGCCGCACCATCGCCAGGGCCGGGCTGGAGGACGAGGTCACCGCGATCGTCGGCCGCTCCGGCGACGTCGCGGGCTTCTGGCGCACCCCGCTGGCGCTGCTGTTCATCGACGGCGGGCACACCGACGCGGCGGCCGCCACCGACTACGAGGGCTGGGCGCACTGGGTCGCCCCGGGCGGTGTCCTGGTGATCCACGACGTCTTCCCGAACCCCGAGGACGGCGGCCAGGCCCCGTACCGCATCTACTGCCGCGCCCTGGAAACCGGCTCGTTCGAGGAGATCCGCGTCGTCGGCTCCCTCCGCGTCCTCCAGCGCACCGCCGGAGAACCCGGCTCCCTACCCTGACCTGCACGGACCCAACCGCCAGGCCAGAACCTCCGCAATTTCAATGGAAATCGGGTCACTGATTTCCATTGAACTTGCGCCCGCCGTCGGCGTGTCGGGTGCACGACACACCGACGGCAGGTCGCGATCCACGCGATTTCAATGGAAATCGGACGTCTGATTTCCATTGAAATCGCGGAACGCGAGTGGCTGGAGGCCACGAGCGCCAGCCGGGCGCGAGCGCCCGAAGGGGCGCATCGCAGCAGGTCAGGCGCCGGTGACCTGCTCGCAGCAGGTGGCGTTCTCGACCGGAAGACCGGTCGGCAGCTTCTCGCCGCGGAAGATGCCGTTGCCCGGCGTGGTGCGGGACAGCGCATCGGCAGCCAGGATCACCGCACCCGCCGTCCAGGTCGACTGCTCCACCGGCCAGCGCTTGTTGTCGGTGAAGACCAGGCCCGTCCAGTACGAACCGTCCGGATCGCGCAGGTGCTGCATGGCCGCCAGCAGCTCGCGGGCCCGGTCGTACTCGTCGACCGCTTCCAGGCTCAGCACCAGTTCGCAGGTCTCCGCTCCGGTGACCCACGGGTGGTCGTCGACGCAGCGCACGCCGAGGCCGTCGACCACGAAGTCCGACCAGCGCTCGAACAGCCGCTGGCGCCCGGCCTCGCCGCGCAGCGCTCCGCCGAGCACCGGGTAGTACCAGTCCATCGAGTAGCGGGTCTTCGGCGTGAAGGCCTCCGGGTGGTGCCGGATGACGTGGCCGAGCCGGCCCAGCGCCACCTCCCAGCCCGGCTGCGGCTGGTCCAGGTGCTCGGCCAGCGCCAGCGCGCAACGCAGGCTGTGGTGGATGCTGGAGCAGCCGGACAGCAGCGCCTCACCGGTCGGCGTCCCGGACTCGCCGATCGCCCAGTCGATCTCGCCGCGCTCGCGCTGCGCGGTCAGCACGAAGTCGATCGCGGCGCGCACCACCGGCCACATCCGCTCGGCGAACCCGTCATCACCGCTGATCAGCAGGTGGTGCCAGACGCCGACGGCCGGGTAGGCGCAGAAGTTGGTGTCCGCACCGGCGTCCTCGACGCGGCCGTCGCGCACCTGCAGCGGCCACGACCCGTCCGCGCGCTGCGTGGCGCGCAACCACTCGTAGGCGCGCTCGGCTTCGGTCAGCAGGCCGGTCGCCGACAGCGCCATCGCCGATTCGACGTGGTCCCACGGGTCCACGTGCCCACCGGTGAACCACGGGATCGCACCCGAGGCCAGCTGCGTCGCCGCGATCGCCCGTCCGGTCTGGACGGCCTGGTCCGCGGCGAGCACGCCGGGGACCTCAGGCGGCAGCACTGGCCGCTCCCGGCTTGCCCAGGTAGACCGCGATGCTCTTGCCCATGACCGGGTCCAGCAGCCGCTCCGCGGTGCGGGTCAGCCACGGGCCCTTCATCAGATCCCACACCAGCATCCGGTGGTAGAGCTTGGGCAGCGGGTGGTCGTCGTTGTCGGTGCCCACCGCGCACTTGAGCCACCAGTACGGCGAGTGCAGCGCGTGCGCGTAGTGGTGGAAGGCCGGGCGCAGGCCCGCGGCGCGGAGCTTGCCGATCAGCTCGTCGGCGCTGTAGATGCGCACGTGCCCGCCCTCGACCTGGTGGTACTCGTCGGACAGCGCCCAGCAGATCTTCTCCGGCCAGGCCCGCGGCACGGTGACCACCACGCGGCCGCCGGGCTTGACCACGCGCACCAGCTCGCGCATGGCCTTCTCGTCCTCGGGGATGTGCTCCATGATCTCCGAGGCGATCACGACGTCGAAGTGCTCGTCCGGGAACGGCAGGTCGAGCGCGTCGCCCGAGACGGTCTGCGCGTTGGCACCGTCGGGCACCTGGTTCTCGGCCTTCATGGCGCCGAACATCGCCGCCACGTTCTCCAGCTCCTCGACGTCCTGGTCGAAGGCGATCACGTCCGCCCCGCGGCGGTAGAGCTCGAAGGCGTGCCGCCCCGCGCCGCAACCCAGGTCCAGCACCCGCTGGCCCGCCTGCACGCCGAGCCTGTCGAAGTCCACCGTCAGCAAAGCGTTGCTCCCTTCCCTGCGCGCGGCGTGCGCGCGATCGCTTCCGCGTAGCAGTCGACCGTCGCCGCTGCCACCGACTTCCAGTCGTACTTCGCCAGCACCCGCGCCCGGCCGGCCGCGCCGAGCCGCTGCCTGCGCTCCGGCGAGTCGAGCAGCCCGGCCAGCGCGGTGGCCAGCGCTTCGGCATCGCCCGGCGGCACCAGGTCGGCGCACTCGCCGTCGGGCCCGGCGACCTCGGGGATGGCCCCGGCGCGGCTGGCCACCAGCGGCGTCGCGCAGGCCATCATCTCCACCGTGGGCAGCGAGAAGCCCTCGTACAGCGAAGGCACGCAAGCGACCTCGGCAGACCCCAGCAGCTCGGCGAGCTCCGCGTCGCTGATCCCGCTCACGGTGCGGACGACGTCGCCGATGGCCAGCTCCTCGATCAGCTGCTCGGTCGGACCGCCGGGCACGGGCTTGGCGACCAGGACCAGCTCCACCGAGCGCTCGGTGCGCAGCTTGGCGACCGCCTCCAGCAGCGTGCCGATGCCCTTCATCGGGGTGTCCGCGCTGGCCATCGCCACGATGCGGCCGGGAACGCGCGGCGCCACCGGCGGCCGGAAGACCTCCGAGTCCACGCCCAGCGGCACCACCCGAAGCTGGTGCGGGGCGACGCGGAAGTCGCGCTGGATGTCGGTGGCCGAGGACTCCGAAACGGTCAGCAGGTGCGGGATCCGCCGCGCCACCCGGCCCTGCATCCGGGTGAAGCCGTACCAGCGGCGCAGCCCGATGCGGCGCCAGCCGGTGGTCCCGGCCAGGTCCACGCGGCGGTCGTGGGTGATCGGGTGGTGCACCGTCGCCACCAGCGGGATGCCTGCGGCCTTGAGGTCCAGCAGCCCGTAGCCGAGGCACTGGTTGTCGTGCACCACGTCGAACTCGTGGGAGCGGGCGCGCAGCAGCCGGGCCGCGCGCAGGCTGAAGGTCAGCGGTTCGGGGAAGCCCGCGGTCCACATGGTGCCGACCTCCAGCAGGTCGACGAGGTCGCGCAGCTCGCGCCAGTTCGGGGTGCGGAACGGATCAGCGTCGTTGTAGAGGTCGAGGCTGTCCACCGCGGTCAGGTCCACGCCGGGATCCAGCTCGGGGTACGGCTGCCCGGAGAACACCTCGACGTGGTGCCCGAGTTCGACCAGCCCCCGGCTGAGGTGCCGGACGTAAACGCCCTGCCCGCCGCAGTGCGGCTTGCTCCGGTAGGACAGCAACGCGATCCGCACGGCTCACCTCACACAGCCCGCGCCGGGCGGACTGGGTAGACTGGAACATGTTCTGATCGAACCACGTCGATCACCTTAACCCGTCAGGGTGGTGGGGCGACGAGCCGCGTGGCGACGAACACGCGGTTTTCGGCAACAGTCTTCGAGGGGGCCCACGCCGCATGGAAAGCACCTCGCGAAACGTCCTGCAGGCACTGCGGGACGACGAGTCCGGTTCCACGGCCCAGCACGAGCGCCGCAAGCGGATCATCGACGCCACCATCGCGCTGGCCACCAAGGGCGGCTACGACGCGGTGCAGATGCGGACGGTGGCGGAGAAGGCCGACGTGGCGCTCGGCACGCTCTACCGGTACTTCCCGTCCAAGGTGCACCTGCTGGTCACCGGCCTGGCCAGGGAGTTCGAGCGGGCGCAGGACAAGCTGGACCGGACCAAGATCCCGGGCACCACGCCCTACGAGCGGGTCATGTTCGTGCTCAACCGCACCACCCGTTCGCTGCAGCGCAACCCGCAGCTGACCGAGGCGATGACGCGCGCGTTCATGTTCGCCGACACCTCGGCGGCGGCGGAGGTGGACACGGTGGCCGCGCTGGTCGAGCGGTTCTTCACCAACGCCATGACCGAGGGCGATCCGACCGAAGAGGAGAAGGCGATCGCCCGGGTGATCGGTGACGTGTGGCTGTCCAACCTGGTCGCCTGGGTCACCCGTCGCGCCTCGGCCTCCGACGTCTCCAACCGCCTCGAACTCACCGTCCGCCTGCTCCTCGCCTGAGCCGCAGCGCGGTGAAGGGGACCTTTAAGCAAGCAACTTGCTGAAGGGGGCCCTTCACCGCGATGTCGACCGAGGGGTGGCTCAGCCGGCGAGGGTGTACTCGCGGATGCCGTCGTCATCCGCGGTGGCCGTGAGGACGCCTCGGGTGACGAGGACGTCGAGGTGGGCGTTGGTCTCGCCGACCGCCAGGACCTGGTTGAACAGGTCCATGTCCAGCAGTGCGCGGTTGCGGCGGGTCCAGCCCAGCTTCAGGGCTGCTTCGTAGGCCGTGCCCGCGCCGTCGCGGATCGCGCCCGCCGTCTGCTCCAGGCGTTCTTCGTGGTGCTGGAGGAGTTCGGCGATCCGGCCGTGCGAGCTGCCGCCGACCGAACCGTGCGCGGGCAGCAGCCGCATGTCCGGGTAGGACTGCATCAGGCGCAGCGAATCCAGGTAGTCGCGCAGCGGGAGTTCGGGCCGCGCCGGTTCGACGCCGATGGACGGCGTGATGTGCGGCAGGATGTGGTCGCCCGAGAACAGCAGCGACGACGCCGAATCCAGGAACACCACGTGCCCCGCCGTGTGCCCGGGTGTGGGCACCGCCAGCAGCGTGCGGGTCTTCAGCGGAACCTCGACCTTGCCGTCCAGCCACTCGTCGGGCAGTTCGTAAGGGCTGCGGCTCTTCGGCGCCTTCCCGCCGTAGGCATCGGCGAGCTTGGTCAGCAGGTCGCCCGCGCCCCAGCGCCGCAGCCGTTCGGCCTCCATCTCCTGGTTGCCGTCCAGGATCGCCTCCAGCGAGGGCTGCTCACCGGCGCCGAGGCTGATCTGCGAGCCGAAGGTGCGGCGCAGCGTCACCGCGAGCGTGTAGTGGTCGCGGTGGACGTGGGTGACCAGGAAGCGCCGGATGTCCTCGAAGCCGTAGCCGATCTCGCCCAGCGCGGATTCGAGCTGGTCGCGTGCTTCGTCCAGCGCCCAGCCGGAATCGACGAGCACCAGCCCGTCGCCGTCCTCGATGGCGTAGACGTTGACCGCGCGCAGGCCGTCGTTGGGCAGCGGCAGCGGAATCCGGTGCACCCCCGGCGCTACCTCGAACACCCCCGGCTCGATCCAGGCGTGCCTTGCTTCCACCGCACCGTCGCTCACCGCAGACCTCCCGCTGCTCTCCGTACCTCCCGCGAGCGTAACCCGCAGCCCCGTCCTCCCGTCCCACCACTCGGAAATCCCAGTGCCAGGACGCAATTTCCATTGAAATCAGACGTCCAACTTCAATGGAACTTGCGTCTCCCGCGGTCCGCCGCGGGTCGGAACGCAACTTCAATGGAAATCGGATGTGCGATTTCAATTGAAGTTGCGGATCCACCGCCACAGCGGACGGTTCAGCTGCCGTAGACCGGCTCCGGGGTCGGCGCTTCGGCGAGGAGTTCGCGGACGGCCGGACCGAGTTCCTCCGGTCGCCAGCGGCGTCCCGCGTCGCGGGAGGGCCCGCGGCCCCAGCCCGTCGCCACCGACAGCTCGCCGCCCTGGACCTCGAACACCCGGCCCGTCACGTCACCCGACTCCTCACTGCCCAGCCAGGCCACCAGCGGTGACACGTTCTCCGGTGCCATGCCGTCGAATCCGTCGTCCGGGCGGGCCATCATGTCGGCGAAGACGTCCTCGGTCATCCGGGTGCGCGCCGACGGGGCTATGGCGTTCACCGTCACCCCGTAGCGGGCGAGCTCGGCCGCGGTGTTGATGGTGAGCGCGGCGATCCCGGCCTTGGCCGCGGCGTAGTTGGTCTGCCCGATGCTGCCGAGCAGACCGGCGCCGGAGGTCGTGTTGACGACCCGGCCCCGCACCTGCTCCCCCGCCTTCGAGCGGTCGCGCCAGTGCTGGGCGGCGTGGCGCAGAGTCGCGGCGTGGCCCTTGAGGTGGACGCGGATCACCTGGTCCCACTCGGCTTCGGAGAGGTTGACGAACATCCGGTCCCGGACCACACCGGCGTTGTTCACCAGCACGTCCAGGCGGCCGAAGCGCTCCACCGCGAAGGCCACCAGCTCGCGCGCCTGCTCCCAGTCCGACACGTCGGCGCCGTGCACCTCCGCCTGCCCGCCCAGCGCGCGGATCTCCGCCACGACCTCCTGGGCCGGCTGGTCACCACCGCCGCTGCCGTCGAGCTGGACGCCGAGGTCGTTGACCACGACGTGCGCGCCCTGCCTGGCGAACTCCAGCGCGTGCGCGCGCCCGAGCCCGCGTCCCGCACCGGTGATGATGACGACCCTGTCCGCGCAGATCACCTGCTGCCTCCCGTCCACACCAGACACCCGGACCGAGGTGTCCCGGCACCGGTGCGATTCCGGTGCTGGCGGGGCGTCCTCGGATGTTGCTACGGTAACAACCCAACCAAACAAGTGCTAGGTTTGGCAGGTGTCATGGGCACGCACATCGAACACCGACCCCGCGGGGTCGTCGTCCTGACCGTCGACCATCCCCCGGTGAACGCGCTCCCGGTGCGGGGATGGCACGAACTCGCCGAGGCGCTGAACACCGCGGGCGCCGACCCGCAGACCCGCGCCGTGGTGCTGCAGGCCGCCGGGCGCGGCTTCAACGCGGGCGTGGACATCAAGGAGATCGCCGCCGATCCCGGCCACACCAAGCTCGTCGAGGTCAACCACGGCTGCTACGCGGCGTTCAAGGCCGTCTACGAGTGCCCGGTGCCGGTGATCAGCGCGGTGCACGGGTTCTGCCTGGGCGGCGGGATCGGCCTGGTCGGCAACTCCGACGTCATCATCGCCTCCGAGGACGCCACCTTCGGCCTGCCCGAGGTGGACCGCGGTGCGCTCGGCGCCGCCACCCACCTGTCCCGGCTGGTGCCGCAGCACATGATGCGCGCCATGTTCTACACGGGCCGCCCGGTGACCGCGCAGCAGCTGCTGCACTTCGGCTCGGTGTGGCAGGTCGTGCCGCGCGAGGAGCTGACCGCCGCGGCGATCGCGCTGGCCGAGGAGATCGCCGACAAGGACCCGCTGGTGGTCCGCAAGGCCAAGGAATCGCTCAACGGCATCGACCCGGTCGACGTCAACCGCAGCTACCGGTTCGAGCAGGGCTTCACCTTCGAGCTCAACCTCTCCGGCGTCAGCGACCGGGCCAGGGACGATTTCGTCCACAACGGACCGAAGAAGGAGTCGTAGTGCAGGACAAGGTGCTCACCGCCGACGAGGTGGTCGCCGGGCTGTCCGATGGCATGACCATCGGCATCGGCGGCTGGGGCTCGCGACGCAAGCCGATGGCGCTGGTCCGCGCGATCCTGCGGTCTCCGCTGCGGGACCTCACGCTGGTCTCCTACGGCGGCCCGGACGTCGGCCTGCTCTGCGCCGCGGGCAAGCTCCGCAAGCTGGTGCACGGGTTCGTCTCGCTGGACTCCGTCCCGCTCGACCCGCACTTCCGCGCCGCCCGGCAGCGCGGTGAGCTGGAGGTCGCCGAGTACGACGAGGGCATGGTGCTCGCGGGGCTGCGCGCCGCGGCCGCCCGACTGCCGTTCCTGCCGACCCGAGCGGGCCTGGGATCGGACGTGATGGCGCTGAACCCCGGCCTGCGCACGGTGACCTCGCCGTATTCCGACGGCGAGGAGCTCGTCGCGATGCCCGCGCTGCAGCTCGACGTCGCTCTGGTGCACCTCAACCGCGCCGACCGCTACGGCAACGCCCAGTACCTCGGCCCGGACCCGTACTTCGACGACCTGATGTGCGCGGCAGCGCAGCGCAGCTACGTCAGCTGCGAGGCGATCGTGCCGACCGAGCGCCTGCTGGAGAACGGCCCGCCGCAATCCTTGCTGCTCAACCGCACGCACACCGACGGCGTCGTCGAAACCCCCAACGGCGCGCACTTCACCAGCTGCGCGCCGGACTACGGCCGCGACGAGGCGTTCCAGCGGCACTACGCGGCCAGCGCGAAACCCGAGGCGTGGGAGGCGTTCCGCGCCCAGTTCCTCGACGGCGACGAGCAGACCTACCAGAAGGCAGTCGCCGCCTTCCACGAATCAGCGGGCAGCCGTGGGTAGCGCCGGAAGTCGCCTCACCCGCGCGCAGCGCACCGGCGTCGCGCTCCGTTTCCGCTGTTCAGCCCCCGTGAGTGTTTTGTGTCGCTATAGCACCTCAAAACACTCACGGGCCACCACCAGCGGAAACGGGGCCAACGAAGACGATTTCGCGCGAAATCGCCCAGAGACCGAGGGGATCTCCGCATGATCACCAGAGCTGAAGTGTGCGCCGTCGCCTGCGCCGACACCTGGCAGGACGCCGGGGCCGCGCTCGCCTCACCGTTCGGCACGATCCCGTCGATCGGCGCCCGGCTGGCGCGGCTGACCACCGCACCGGACCTGCTGCTCACCGACGGCGAGGCGATGCTGCTGGCCGGAACCACGGCGCTGGGCGAGGAATCCAGCAGTCCGGTGGAGGGCTGGATGCCCTACGGCCGGGTCCTGGACATGCTCACCGGCGGGCGGCGGCGGGTCATGATGGGCGCCTCCCAGGTGGACCGCTACGGCAACCAGAACATCTCCCGCATCGGCCCGTGGGACCGGCCGAAGGTCCAGCTGATCGGGGTGCGCGGCGCTCCGGGCAACTCGGTCAACCACACCACGAACTACTGGGTCGCCAAGCACAGCGAGCGCGTGTTCGTGGAGTCGGTCGACCTGGTGTCCGGCATCGGGCACGACCGGGCGCGGCAGGTCGGCGCGAAGTTCCACGACGTGCGGGTGGTGGTGACCGATCTGGCGGTGCTGGACTTCACCGGCCCGGACGGCAGCATGCGGCTGCGCTCGGTGCACCCGGGCGTCGACGTCGCCGACGTGCGGTCGCGGACCGGCTTCGAGCTCGCGGTGGACGACGTCGCCGAGACCCGGCTGCCGACCGACGAGGAGCTGGCGCTGATCCGCGAGACCATCGACCCGCGGAACCTGCGCGACCAGGAGGTCCCGGCGTGATCAAGCAGGTCCTGCGCACCCCGCTGTGCGACCTCACCGGCGTCCGCCACCCCGTGGTGCAGACGGGGATGGGCTGGGTCGCCGGCCCCAGCCTGGTCTCGGCCACCGCGCGGGCGGGCGGGCTGGGCATCCTCGCCTCGGCGACGATGACGCTGCCGCAGCTGGCCGACGCGGTGCGCGAGGTCAAGGAGCGCACGGACAACCCCTTCGGCGTGAACCTGCGCGCCGATGCCTCCGACGCCGAGGAGCGCGTGGACCTGCTCATCCGCGAGCGGGTGCGCGTCGCGTCCTTCGCGCTGGCGCCGAGCCAGCGGCTGATCGGCAAGCTCAAGGACGCCGGGATCGTGGTGATCCCGTCCATCGGCGCGCGGCGGCATGCCGAGAAGGTCGCGGCCTGGGGCGCGGACGCGGTGCTGGTGCAGGGCGGCGAGGGCGGCGGGCACACCGGTGCGGTGGCCACGACGCTGCTGCTGCCGCAGGTGGTCGACGCGGTGGACATTCCGGTGATCGCCGCGGGCGGGTTCTTCGACGGGCGCGGTCTGGCCGCCGCGCTGTGCTACGGCGCGGCGGGCGTCGCGATGGGCACCCGGTTCCTGCTCACCTCCGACAGCCGCGTGCCGCGCGAGGTCCAGCAGTCCTACTTGGACGCTTCGGTGTCCGACACGGTGGTGACCTCGCGGGTCGACGGGATGCCGCACCGGATGCTGCGGACCGGGCTGACCGAGGCGGCCGAGTCGCGGAGCCTGCTGCGCAGGCTGCCCGACGCGCTGCGGCAGGCGGTGGCGTTCAAATCGATGACCGGCATGAGCTGGCGGCAGCTCGTCACCGACGGCCTGGCCATGCGCCGGAGCCAGAAGCTGCCGCTGAGCCGCGTGCTGCTGGCCGCCAACACCCCGATGCTGATCAAATCGGCGCTGGTGGACGGCCGCCCCGGCGCCGGAGTGCTCCCGGCGGGCCAGGTGGTCGGGATGATCGACGAGCTGCCCAGCTGCGAGGAGCTGATCGATCGCATCGTCACCGAAGCGGCCAGCACGCTCTCCAGCCTCGGCAAAACCTGAGCCCTGGTCGTCCTGAAATACCGGGGGCGTTAAGCCCACCCCCGGCGCTTGCACCGTCGCGGGTTCTCAGCGTTCGCCTGGCGAGGACAGCCCGTTCGCCGTGTATTGGACATACATGAGAACGCCGATCCCGCAGCCAGGCAGGCGCTGAGGTTCCGCCACGCAAACCGAGCCTGGAAACCTACGGCTTCTCCGGTTCTGCGATCCCCTCGCACAGGATCTTGACGTACTGGTCCGCGATGGCCGAGGAGGTGAGCTTGCCGCGCGGGTTGTACCAGTGCACCGTCGTCCACACCATGTCGCGGATGAACCGGTAGGCCAGCTTGACGTTGAGGTCGGCGCGGAAGGCCCCGGCGCGCTGACCGTCCTGCAGCACTCGGGTCCAGGTGCGCTCGAAGTCGTTGGCCGCCTGCGTCAGGTAGTCGAACCGCTCCAGCTGTTCGAGGTACTTCGACTCGTTCTGGAAGATCGCGATGGCCGCGCGGTGCTTCTGCATCGCGGCGAAGGACTGCCGGACCAGCTCGGTGATCGCGGTGCGCGGGTCGGGAGCCTCCCGCAGCACCTGCTCGTTGGTGCGGCGCTGGTCGTCCAGGAAGGCGCGCAGGATCTCGTCGACCATCGACTCCTTGGAGTCGAAGTGGTGGTACAGGCTGCCGGAGAGGATGCCCGCGGCGTCGGCGATGTCGCGCACCGTGGTGGCGAGGAAGCCGCGGGTGGCGAACAGCTCGGCGGCGATGGCCAGCAGCTCGGCACGCCGTTCGGAACCGGACTCCCGCGCGGGGCGGTTCCGGCTGGACAAGCGCTTGGTCGATACCACGGGACAATCCTCTCAAAGCCTGGTGCTCCCCACCTCCGCAGGCCCTGGCGGGGGCTCCGCCGAACGGGGTCCCCACGCGATTTCAATGGAAATCGGACGTCCGATTTCCATTGAAATCGCGCCAGGGGCGCCCGCAGCGGGTGACGGGTCAGGGGTGCTGGTTGCTGACCGAGATGACCTCGCCGGTCAGGTAGGTCGAGTAGTCGCTGGCCAGGAAGACGATCACGTTGGCCACCTCCCACGGCTGCGCGGAGCGGCCGAACGCCTCGCGCCCGGTGAGCTCGGTCAGCAGCTCGTCCGAAGTCACCTTGGCCAGGTTCTCGTGCATCACCAGGCTCGGCGCCACGGCGTTGATGCGCACGCCCAGCGACGCCGCGTCCAGCGCCGCGCAGCGGGTCAGCGCCATCACGCCCGCTTTCGCCGCCGCGTAGTGCGCCTGGCCGGCCTGCGCGCGCCAGCCGACCACCGAAGCGTTGTTGACCACCACTCCGGCGTTGCCCTGGTCGCGGAAGAGCCGCACCGCTGCGCGGGTGCAGCGGAAGGTGCCGTTCAGCGTGACGTCCAGGACCTTGTCCCACTGCTCGTCGGTCATCTCCAGGATGGACGCGGTGCCGCCGAGGCCCGCGTTGTTCACCACCACGTCGACCTGCCCGAACGCGCTGGTGGCGGCGTCGAACATGCGCTGCACCTGCGATTCGTCGGTGACGTCGCAGGGCACCGCGGCGACCTTCGCACCGGGCAGCTGCGCGAGTTCGGCGCGGGTGGCCTCCAGGCGGCGCTCGTGCCGGTCGCTGATCAGCACCTGCGCGCCCTCCTCCAGCATCCGGCGGGCCACGGCGGAGCCGATCCCGGTTCCTGCGGCGGCGGTGACCACCGCGGTCTTGCCGGTGAGCAGCCCGTGCGCGGGCGGCGGTGCGGTCATGCTGTCCGCCTCTCCGTGATTTTCAGTGGTGGTTGCGCCCGAGAGCGGGCTCGCGTTTCGCGGTTTCTTGTGGCTGGGTTGCATCACGGTCCCCTGAGGTGCGGTCGAGCAGGACTGGGGTTGGCACAAGGGGTGTTATGCCAGATCTCCTCCTCCTGGTGCGGTCATGGCCGGCTCTCCCGCGGGAGACCGAGGACGCGCTCGGCGATGATGTTGCGCTGGATCTCGTTGGAGCCGCCGTAGATCGTGTCGGCCCGGGTGAACAGGAACAGCCGCTGCCAGGCGTCGAGCTCGTAGGGTCCGCGCTCGGCCAGCAGGCCACCGGCGCCCGCCACGTCCATCGCCAGCTCGCCGAGTTCGCGGTGCAGCGTCGACCACAGCAGCTTCACCACCGAGGACTCCGCGCCCGGCGGACCGTCGGAGCCCAGGGTGCGGAACACCGTGCAGCGCAGCGCTTCCAGGTCGACCTGCGCCCTGGCGATGCGATCGCGCAGCACCGGATCGTCGATGGCGCCGTTCTCCCTGGCGAGCTCGATGATCCCGGCCAGCTCCCGGCGGAAGGTGACCTGCTGGTCGACGGTGCCGATACCGCGCTCGAACCCGAGGGTGCCCATCGCGACCTGCCAGCCGGCGCCCACCTCGCCGACCACGTTGGCGGCATCGGTGCGGGCGTCGTCGAAGAAGACCTCGTTGAACTCCGAGGTCCCGGTCAGCTGCACGATCGGCCGCACCCGCACCCCGGGCTGGTCCATCGGCACCAGCAGGTAGGACAGGCCGCGGTGGCGCTGCTGCTCGGGATCGGTGCGCGCCAGCACGAAGCACCAGTCCGCCAGGTGCGCCATCGACGTCCACACCTTCTGCCCGTTGAGCACCCACTGATCGCCGTCGAGGTGCGCGGTCGTGGCGACCCCGGCCAGGTCCGAACCGGCGCCGGGCTCGGAGTAGCCCTGGCACCACAGCTCGCGGACGCCGACGATCCCGGGCAGGAACCGGCGCTGCTGCTCCGGGCTGCCGAAGGCCATCAGCGTGGGGCCGAGCAGCTCCTCGCCGATGTGGCCGACGCGCACCGGCGCGTTGGCCCGCGCGTACTCCTCGTGGAAGATCACCTGCTGCTGCACGGTGGCCTCGCGGCCGCCGAACTCGCGGGGCCAGCCGAGGCAGGTCCAGCCGTGCTCGGCCAGCAGCCGGTCCCAGGCCAGCCGCACGTCGAAGCCCTCGTGCTCGCTGCCGGGGCCGCCGAGCCCGCGGGCCGCGGCGAACTCGCCCGTCAGGTGCTCGCCGAGCCAGTCCCGCACTTCGCGGCGGAAGGCCGCTTCCGCGGCGTTGTCGGTGAGGTCCACGCACCCTCCTCGCTCGACGCGGCTCTGCGGTGCTGCTCCGTTTCCCCTGGTCAGGACCCGTGAGCACTTTGAGTGGCTATAGCATCACAAAGCACTCACGGGCCACCACCAGCGGAAACCGAGCCACGCAGGTCGATTTCGCACGAAACCGACCGCTCCCCGCACCACCGCGGTCGCGGCGCCGCGGTCGGGACTCTACCAAGCACTTGCTTGTTCGGCTATCTTCGAGCTGCCGCAACCGCAACGCCGAGCGAGGAGCGCCGATGGCAGCAGAGCAAGCGGTCGTGACCTACGAGCGCCGGGACCAGGTCGCCGTGGTGACGATGAACCGCCCGGACTACCGCAACGCGCAGAACTCCGTGATGACCTACGCCCTCGACGACGCCTTCTACCGGGCCTGCGAGGACGACGAGGTCAAGGTGATCGTGCTGGCCGGAGCGGGCAAGCACTTCTCCGCGGGCCACGACATCGGCTCGCCGGAGCGCGACATCGACGTCAGCTACCCGCGCCGGGCCGGCCTGTGGTGGGACCACACCCGGCACACCGGCGGCGAGTCGCGCTTCGCCCGCGAGCAGGAGGTCTACCTGGGCATGTGCCGCCGGTGGCGGGAGATGCCCAAGCCCGCGATCGCCTCGGTGCAGGGCGCGTGCGTGGCCGGCGGGCTGATGCTGGCCTGGGTGTGCGACCTCATCGTGGCCAGCGAGGACGCGTTCTTCGCCGATCCGGTGGTGCGGATGGGCATTCCCGGCGTCGAGTACTTCGCGCACCCGTGGGTGCTCGGGCCGCGGGTGGCCAAGGAGTTCCTGTTCACCGGCGGGCGGATGCCCGCGCAGCGCGCCTACGAGGTCGGCATGGTCAACCGCGTGGTCCCGCGCGAGGAGCTGGAGAGCAGCACGCTGGAGCTGGCCGCGAACATCGCCCGGATGCCCGGTTTCGGCCTCTCGCTGACGAAGAAGGCGATCAACCAGGCCGAGGACCTGATGGGCCTGCAGAGCGGGATGGACTCGGCCTTCGGGCTGCACCACTTCGCGCACGCCCACAACGCCGAGGTGGGCGAGGACTCGCTCGGCGGCATGAACGCGCGCAGCATGAAGCAGGCCGCGCAGAAGCCGGAGTGAGCACAGTGGACCTCGATCTTTCCGCCGCAGACCTGGAATTCCGCGACGAGGTGCGCGACTGGCTGCGCGAGCACGTCCCCCGCGAACCGCTGCCCTCGCTGGAGACCGAAGCGGGCTTCGCCGCGCACCGGCGCTGGGAGCAGGAGCTGCACGAGGCCCGGCTGTCGGTCGTGTCGTGGCCGGAGGAGTTCGGCGGGCGGGGCGCGTCGCTGCTGCAGTGGGTGCTGTTCGAGGAGGAGTACTACGCCGCGGGCGCGCCCGGCCGGGTCAGCCAGAACGGCATCTTCCTGCTGGCCCCGACGCTGTTCGAGCACGGCACGCCGGAGCAGCAGCGGCGCTACCTGCCGCGGATGGCGGCCGGGACCGACATCTGGGCGCAGGCGTGGTCGGAGCCGGAAGCAGGCAGCGACCTCGCCGGGATCCGCTCCACCGCGCGGCGCGTGGACGGCGGCTGGTTGCTGTCCGGGCAGAAGACGTGGAGCTCCCGCGCGGCGTTCGCCGACATCGCCTTCGGGCTGTTCCGCAGCGATCCCGAAGCGCAGCGGCACCGCGGGCTGACGTACTTCCTGTTCCCGCTGGACGCCGACGGCGTCACTGTCCGGCCGATCGGCCGGATCGACGGCAAGCCCGCGTTCGCCGAGCTGTTCCTGGACGAGGTGTTCGTGCCGGATCGGGACGTGCTCGGCGAGGTCGGCGCAGGCTGGCGGGTGGCGATGAGCACCGCGAGCAACGAGCGCGGCCTGACGCTGCGCAGCCCCGGTCGGTTCCTCGCCACCGCGCGACGGCTCAGCGAGATCCCGGGCGCGCTGGACGACGACCGGGTGGTGGACGCCTGGATCGCGGCGCAGGCCTACCGGCTGGCCACCTTCGAGACCGTCACCAAGATCTCCGGCGGTGGCGAACTCGGCGCGGAGGCCAGCCTGAACAAGCTGTTCTGGTCCGAGCTGGACATCGCGATGCACGAGACCGCGTGGGATCTGATGGGGCCCGCCGCCGAGCTGTCGCCGTGGGTCGAGGGCTACCTGTTCTCGCTGGCCGGGCCGATCTACGCCGGGACCAACGAAATCCAGCGCAACGTGGCGGCCGAGCGCCTGCTCGGGCTGCCGAGGGGGTCGCGATGAGGTTCGCACCGGACCGCGAGCAGCAGGACATGGCCGACACGCTGCGAGATCTGCTCGCCGACGCCGACACGGCCAAGATCGCCCGCGCGTGGGCGGGCGGCGAAACCGCCGCGTGGTGGCAGGTGTGGCGGGAGCTCGCCGAGGTCGGCGTCACCGGGCTCACCGTGCCGCAGGAGCACGGCGGGCTGGAGCTCGGCGCGGTCGAGCTGGCGCTGTGCCTGGAGCAGTTCGGGTACGCGGCGCTGCCCGGGCCGCTCGTCGAGTCGCTGGCGTTCCTGCCGCGCTTGCTGCCGGGATCATCGTGGCTGGCGGAGCTGGCCGAGGGCCGTGCCATCGGGACGGCGATCGTGGCCGGTCACCTGCCCCACGCGCTCGACGCGGACCAGGCGGGCGCGGTGTTCCGCTGCGACGGCGACGGCGTGCGCAGGCTGGGCGGGATCCGGTTGCAGCAGCACGAGTCCTTCGACCCGGCCCGCCGGCTGTTCTCCGTCGAGCACACCACGGCCGAGCCCGTCGAAGCCGACTTCGACTCCGCCTTCGACCGCGGCGTGCTGGGCTGCGCCGCCTACCTGTTCGGCCTCGGGCGGCGGCTGCTGGACATCTCCACCGAGTACGTCAAGCAGCGGCACCAGTTCGGCCGCCCGGTCGGCGAGTTCCAGGCCGTCAAGCACCACCTGGCGAACGTGCTGCTCAAGCTGGAGTTCGTCCGCCCGCTGATCCGCGGCGCCTGCCTGTCGATCGACGGCCCGCGCGGCTCCCGCGACGTCTCCGCGGCCAAGATCGCCGCGGGCGAGGCCGCCCAGACCGCCGCGCGAACAGCGTTGCAGGTGCACGGCGCGATCGGCTACACCGCCGAGCACGACCTGCACCTGTGGCTCACCAAGGCGACGGCCCTGCGCACGTCCTGGGGCACCCCGGCCTGGCACCGCCGCCGCGTCGCCACCGCCCTGTCCACCGACCCCACCCCCATCGGCACCTGACCCGTCACCCGGGGCGGTGTCGATTTCGCCCGTCCTCGCTCGGCAGGAGGAACTGTGCGCTTCGCGTTCACCGAGGAGCAGGAGGAACTGCGCCGCACCGTGCGCAAGCTGCTCGACCGTCACGGCGGCCCGGTCATACCCGCTCCGGAGGAGCCCGATCCGGGATACGACCCGGCGTTGTGGAAGCAGCTCGGCGAGATCGGCGCGCACGGCCTGGCCGTTCCCGAGGAGCACGGCGGTATCGGCGCGACCCTGCTGGAAGCGCTGATCGTCGTCGAGGAGCTCGGTCGCCGCCTGGTGTCCAACCCGTTCCTCGGCAGCACCGTGCTCAGCGCGCAAGCGCTGCTGGCGACCGGCAACACCGACGCCTGCGCCCGGCTGCTCCCGGCGATCGCCGATGGCGAGCGGATCGCCGCCCTGGCCTGGGCCGAACCGAATTCTCCTTGGCACGCCAGGGCTTTCACCACCTCCGCGCAGGCACAGGGCACCGACTGGCTGCTGACCGGGCACAAGACCCTGGTGCTCGACGCCGCTCAGGCGGATGTGCTGCTGGTCGTCGCGATGGCGGATGGCGAGGCCTCGCTGTTCGAGGCGCTCCCGGGGTCCACTGTGACCCCGTCGGTACCCGTGGACCTCACCCGGCGGATGGGCGAGGTCCGCCTCGCCGACACGCCGGCGAGGCTCATCGGACGAGCGCCGCTGCGGCGGCTGACGGACGTGGCGGCGACCGCGATCGCCGCCGAGCAGATCGGGGCGGCGCAGCGCTGGCTGCACGAGACCGTGGAGTACACCAAGATCCGCAAGCAGTTCGGCCGCCCGATCGGCTCGTTCCAGGCCATCAAGCACCGCCTCGCCGACTGCTACACGGCGATCGAGTCGGCCCGCTCGCTGTCGTACGCGGCGAGCTGGGCGGTGTCCACTCAGGACGATCGAGCGAGCGAGCTCGCCTCGATGGCCAAATCCGCTTGCGGTGAGGCGTACTCGCTGATCGCGGCGGAAGGCGTCCAGCTCCACGGCGGCATCGGCATCACCTGGGAGCACGAAGCCCACCTCCACCTGAAACGAGCCCACGCCGCCAAACACCTCTTCGGCACCCCGCAACACCACCGAGCCACCCTCCTGCCGTGAGCGCATAGCGCCTCCAGGCGGCGATCAGCGGGCTAGAGGCGCAGCTGGGTTCGGGAGCGGACGCCGAGCTTTCGGAGGACTCTGGCCGCGTGCTGTTCGACCGTGCGCGGGGACAGGAAGAGGATCTCGGCGATCTCTCGGTTCGTGTGGCCGCTGGCGAGCAGGCGCGCCACTTCCTCCTCGCGCGGCGAGAGCTCGTCGCCGTAGCCGCGGCGGCCTCGGCGGGACGGTTTGCCGCCGCCCGCGCCGCGCAGCAGGTGCCGGCACCGCGCCGCATCGCGCGTGGCTCCGAGCTGGTCGAACACGTCGACCAGGTGGGACAGCTCTCCCGTCGCCGCCGCGTGGTCGGTGGCGAGCGAGCAGGTCGCCGCGCGTTCGGCGACCGTGGCCGCGTAGTAGGGCGCGGGCAGTTCCTCGTAGCGCTCGGTCGCGGCCCGGTAGTGCGCCACCGCTTCGGCGAGGTCGCCGCGGTGTTCGGCCAGGCGACCGCGGCACTGGGTCAGCGCCGCCACCGCGATCGGCACGTCCAGCCCGGCGATCCGGTCGGCCATCTCCGCCACCAGCCGTTCCGCGTCCGCTTCGCGGCCCGCCGCCAGGTACACCGCGACCGCCACCGGCCCCAGCTCGCCGATCCACGCCCAGACCCCCTTGCGCCGCAGGAAGTCCAGGCCGCGGTCCACGTCCGCGCAGGCGCGCACCGGTTCGTCCTGCGACAGCAGGTTCCACGCCAGTCCCGCGCAGCCTGCGATGCCGACCGGGCTGATCGCCTCCTCCGGCGCGAACGCCCCGGTCTCGGTGAAATGGCTGGTCGCGGCCGCCCATTCGCCGCGGGTCACGGCCAGCGAACCCAGCACCAGGCTCAGCTCGCTGGTCACCGGGAACAGGTCTCGGTACTCGTCGAGCATCCGGGCCGAGCGTTCCGCCAGCCCGCTCCACTCGCCGGTGAACCAGTCCAGCCGCGCCTGCGTCGATCTGGCCGTGCTGACCACGAAGGTCGCGCCGCAGGCGGTGGCCAGCCGCACGCCCTCCCGCAGCAGCTCACCGGCCAGCCGCAGGTGCCCGGTCCACGCGCACGCATCGCCGAGGTTGGAGCGCAGCCGGGCCAGGTGGTGCTGCTCGCCGACGGTGGTCACCTCGTCCGGAAGCTCGTCGAGCGAGCTGAGCACGGTGGGATCGCCGACGTGCATGCGCGAGCAGAACTCGTTGGCCAGCAAGGATAACCGGAGCTCGCCGCTGGCGTCTTTCCGGTACTCGGTGAGCCGCGCCTGCCAGGGCCGGAGCTCGGCCAGCGAGGTCTGGCCCACGTACGCCAGCGCGAGCACCGAAGCGCCCCGGGCCGCCAAGTCCGGGCGCGCGGACAGGTCGTTGAGCGCCCGTTCGATCTCCGCGCGCGCCGTCGCCAGCCCACCGGCCTGCCGCAGCAGCAGCAATCCCAGGTAGAGGCGGACTTCTCCGCGCGCGGAGGTGGACAGGCGCTGGTCGTTGAGCAGACCTTCCAGGGTTTCGCTGGGATCGCGCTGATCCAGCCCGGTATGCGCGATCTTGCCCAGCTTGATCGCCAGCCGGTCCACGTGCTCGGCGGGCAGGCTCTGCTCCTTCAGCAACCGCTGGAGCAGTGCGGTGGTGGTGGCGGCATCGCCCAGCGCCGCGGCGCGGTCGGCGGCCGCTTCGCCGTAGGACAGCCAATCGGCGACCCGCCCGGCGCGTTCGCTGTGGTCGGCGAGCTGGTGCAGCGGCTTGGGCTCGACTCGGTCCAGCACGTCGATCGCGCGCGTGTGCAGGTAGATCCGGTCCGGTCCGCCGATGGTGTCGTACACCGCCTGCATGGCCAGCGAATGGCGGAATCCGTAGGTTCCGCCGTCCTGCTCGTGCAGCACGTGGCCGCTCAGCGCGTGCGTCAGCGCGGTGCGCAGCCGCGGCTCGGGCACTCCGGCGACCGCGCCGAGCAGCTCCGCGGTGACCGGTACGCCCAGCACCGCAGCCGCTTTGACGAGCCTGGTCGCCGCGGTCGGCAGCGTCGCGAGGCGCTCAGCCATCGCATCCCGCAGCAGCACGGGGACTTCCACCGTGTCGAGCAGCCTTCGCGCAGCGGCGCCATCGGTTCGCACCGCACCGCCGCGGTTCCGCAGCGCCCGCAGGGTTTCCTCGACGACGAACGGAATCCCGGCGGTCCGCTCGTGCAGCCTCGCGGCGAACTGCGCGGATACCCGGTCCTCGCCCAGGATCGCCGCGGTGAGCGCGCGAACGTCGTCCACACCCAGCGGATCCAGCGGCAGCACCACGCTGACCACGCCGTTGGGCGGCCGGTAGGCGACGCCCAGCGGCAGCCCGCCCGGCACGTCCTCGCGCCGGTAGGTGACCGCGATGGTCAGGTTCGCCGGCGGATCGCCCATCAAAAACCGCAGCAGCTGCCGGGTTCCGTCGTCGGCCCACTGCAGGTCCTCGATCACCAGCAGCAACGGCCCCTGCGAGCTCAGCAGCTCGCGCACCGCGCGGAACAGCCGGTGGCGTTCGGCGCGCGGGTCGCCGAGCGGTTCCGGTGGCGCGGGCAGGTGTTCGGCGATCTCGGGCAGCAGCGGCCCGAGCACACCGGTCACCGGGCTCAGCGCGGTCGGCCCCGGGCGCGCGCTGCGCAGCGCTTCGAGAACCGCGCCGTACGGGAACGGTTCACCCACTTGGCGGCAGTGCCCGACCAGCGGTGTGGTCGGCCCGAGATCACCGGCGAGCACCTCCCTGATCAGCCTGCTCTTGCCCACCCCGGCCTCGCCCTCGATCAGCGCCACCGCGGGGTGCAGCGCGGCCAGCGCTTGCAACGACGCGAGCTGTTCAGCACGTCCTACGAGCACCGGCGAACTGGTGCGGATCTGCGTGCGGGCAGGTCTCGGGGTGCGCGCCACGGACTCTCCCTTCACCGAAAGACTGGTATCCCTACGTACTGAAACACGGATTGATCACCGTGTGGTCACCAACCGATCGTGTTTGCAGTGGCTGTGCGTCACCAACTTCTGTCGACAGCCGCACAACTTGCAAGGGAGCAAGCAGATGCGACACGACCGCAAGATCCGGTTGACCACCGCGCTGGGCGCGGGTGCGCTGGCCGCGGCGATGATCGCCGCGCCGGCCGCCGCGGCGGAGCCCACCGGGGAGATCCGCCCCACCGCCGAACCGGTCGCCGACAGCTACATCGTGGTGCTCAAGGACGGGGTGGCGAGCGCGTCCGCCACCACCAGCACCGCGACCCGCCTCGCCGACTCCTACGGCGGGAAAGTGACCGCGACCTACACCTCGACGATCCGCGGGTTCGCGGTGCGGCTCGACGAGGCGGCCGCCGAGCGGCTGGCAGCCGACAGATCGGTCGCGTACGTGCAGCAGGACGGCATCGCCCGGATCAGCGGCACCCAGCAGAACCCGACCTGGGGCCTGGACCGGATCGACCAGCGGAACCTCCCGCTGGACCGCAGCTACACCTACCCCAACACCGGTTCCGGGGCGACCGCGTACATCCTCGACACCGGTGTGGACAAGCGCCACCCCGACTTCGAGGGCCGGGTCTCCGACGGCTACGACTTCATCGACAACGACGGCGACGCCTCGGACTGCCAGGGCCACGGCACCCACGTGGCGGGCACCGTCGGGTCGAAGACCTGGGGCGTGGCCAAGCAGGTGAAGCTGGTCAGCGTTCGGGTGCTCAACTGCCAGGGCTCCGGCCAGTACTCGCAGATCATCGCCGGTGTGGACTGGGTGGCGCGCAACGCGGCCAAGCCCGCGGTGGCGAACATGAGCCTCGGCGGCGGGGCCAACAGCTCGCTCGACAGCGCGGTGCAGCGGGCGATCCAGGCCGGTGTCACCTTCGCGGTCGCGTCGGGAAACGACAACACCAATGCCTGCAACACCTCGCCGGCACGGGTGCCCTCGGCGATCACGGTCAATGCGACCGACAGCAGGGACAGCCGCTCGACCTTCTCGAACTACGGCTCCTGCACGGACATCTTCGCTCCTGGTACGAACATCACCTCGACCACCAACGGCGGTGGCTCGGGAGGCATGAGCGGAACCTCGATGGCCACCCCGCACGTGGCGGGCGCGACGGCGCTGTACCTGACCGCGAACCCGTCGGCCACGCCGGCCCAGGTCGCCCAGGCGCTGGTGAGCAACGGAACCCAGAGCAAGGTGACCAACCCCGGGTCGGGGTCGAAGAACAGCCTGCTCTACGTCGGTTTCATCGGCTCGGGTCGGCAGTGACCTACTGACGGCTCGTCAGCCCCCTGAGCCCGGGACCCCGAACCCGGCACTGTGACGATGGGCAGGCTCTCCCCGAAGCCTGCCCATCGTTCGCTTTTCCTTCCACAGTGGACGATCAAGCCAGCTGGACGACCGCCCGGGCCTTGGCCAGCACCTCCACGTCTCCGCAGGTGGCCGTGAGGTCCACCGCGACCCGCCGGTCCGGCAGCTTCTCCGCCACCCGGCCGGTGACCAGGACCTCCACCCCGGTGTCATCGTCGGGTACCACCACCGGTTTGGCGAAGCGGACGCCGTACTCGCGCACCGCGCCGGGATCGCCCGCCCAGTCGGTCACCAGCCGGGCCGCCTCGGCCATGGTGAGCATGCCGTGCGCGATCACGTCCGGCAGGCCCGCCTGCCGGGCGATTCGCTCGTTCCAGTGGATCACGTTGAAATCCCCGGAAGCACCGCAGTACTTCACCAGCGTCAGCCGCTGGATCGGGTACCGCTCGGGGCCGATCTCGGTGCCGACCGCCACCTCGTCGTAGCTCGGGCTCGCCATCCTCACTCCCCCGCCCCGGCCGCGGTCCCCCGCGACACGATCACGTTGACCGCGGTGCACACCAGATCGCCGCCGGCATCGCGGATCTCGGTCTCCACCCGCACCAGCTCGTTGCTCCCGGCGTCGCGGATCTCCGCGATCCGCCCGGTCGCGGTGAGCACGTCGCCCGCGCGGATCGGCCGCTCGTAGCGGAACTGCTGCTCGCCGTGCACCACCAGCCGCATGTTCAGCCCGAACTCGGGCCGCCGGATCGGGTTGCTCTCCGCCGCCGCCCCGGCCGCCACGATCCCGAACGTGGGCGGCGCGATCACGTCCGGATGCCCCAGCTCCCGCGCGGCTTCGACGCTGCGGTAGGCGGGATGGGGATCACCGATCGCCTCGGCGAACTCCCGGATCTTGCCGCGCGTCACCTCGTAGGGCGCACCCGCGCTGAACTCGTGCCCGACGAATTCCCTGTTGATCGCCACGCCACTCCTCTCGCTCGACGGTTCAGAGGCGTTCGACGATGGTGACGTTGGCCGTGCCGCCGCCCTCGCACATCGTCTGCAGGCCGTAGCGGCCGCCCGTGCGCTCCAGTTCGGACAGCAGGGTCGTCATCAGCTTCGCGCCGGTGGCTCCCAGCGGGTGGCCGAGCGCGATCGCGCCACCGTTGGGGTTGACCACGGCCGGATCGATGTCGATCTCCTTCAGCCAGGCCAGGACCACGCTGGCGAAGGCCTCGTTGATCTCCACCACGTCGATGTCCGAGGCGCTCAGCCCCGTCTTGGCCAGCGCGTGCTTGGTCGCCGGAATCGGCGCTGAGAGCATGAAAACCGGGTCGTCGCCGCGCACGCTCATGTGGTGCACGCGTGCCCTCGGCCGCAATCCGTGCTCGGCGACCGCGCGTTCCGAAGCGATCAGCAGCGCTGCCGCGCCGTCGGAGATCTGGCTGGCCACACCGGCGGTGAGCCGACCTCCTTCGCGCAGCAGCTTGAGCCCTTCGAGCTTCTCCTTGCTGGTGTCGCGGCGTGGCCCCTCGTCGTGCTCCACACCTGCCAGCGGCGCCAGCTCCGCGGCGAAGCGGCCCGCGTCGATCGCCTCCACCGCGCGGCGGTGGCTGCGCAGCGCGAACTCCTCCATGTCATCGCGGGAGATCTGCCACTTCTCGGCCATCAGCTCCGCACCGCGGAACTGCGTGACCTCCTCGTCGCCGTAGCGCTCCTGCCAGCCGGTCGACCCGCTGCCCGGCCCGTAGGCGATGGGGAATCCCAGTTCCGCCGCGCCCCGCAGCGCGCTGCCGATCGGGATCGCGCTCATGTTCTGCACGCCGCCGGCGATCACCAGCTCCGAGGTGCCGCTGAGCACCGCCTGCGCGGCGAAGTGCACCGCCTGCTGCGATGAACCGCACTGCCGGTCGACGGTCACCCCGGGCACGTGCTCGGGGAATCCCGCGGCCAGCCAACCGGTCCGCCCGATGTTGCCCGCCTGCGCGCCGACCGAGTCGACGCAGCCCCACACGACGTCGTCCACGGCCGCCGGATCGACCCCGGTGCGCCCCAGCAGGCTGCGCAGCACGTGCGCGGAGAGGTCGGCGGGATGGATCCCGCTGAGCCCGCCGCCGCGCTTGCCCACCGGGGTCCGCACCGCGTCGATGATGTACGCCTCGGCCATGACCGTCCTCTCCGCCGCACCGGCCGATCCACCCGGAACTCCCGGCAGCGCGGTCTGATCCACTCCGACACCAGCACCCGCGAGCCTAACGAAACAAGCAAGCGTTTGGTAGACCTCGAACTCCCGCCACCCACTCCCATCAGCTCGATGACGCAATTTCAATGGAATTTCGACATCGAATTTCCATTGAAATTGCATCGCCCTGGTCGGTGCGGGGCCGAGGTTCGGAGTTCGCGGGCTACCGAGCCGGCATCGACCAGCGTGCGGCGTCGCGCCACAGGATCCGGGCGACGGCGAGCATCCAGAGGTCCAGGAGGAACACCGAGAGGACGAACATGTTCATCGGCAGCACGTCGAACCCGGCGAAGTTCGTGACGCCGACCGCGAACGCGATACCGCCCGCCGCCGCACCGGCCCAGCCCAGCCAGGACGGGTGCCCTTCACTCTTGACCAGGGCGAGGCCGAACAGCAGGAACGGCAGGCCGAGCAGGAAGGCGACGTAGAGCGGGAACATCCCGTTCGTCGCCGACACGAGGATCGTCGCGCGTTCGAGCAGGACGGCTTTCTCCGCGCCCTCAGCGCGAATCCACGCATCGGCGACGTCCTCCAGCGCCGGGCCGTCGATGTTGTAGTGCCAGAGCAGCACCGCCATCCCCAGCATCGCCACGCCCTGTCCCATCCGGCCGAGCACCCACGCGATGCCGCCGCTGAGCGAACGCGCCAGCCCGGCGAGGGCGACGACCCACAGCAGCAAGCAGAAGACGATCGCCAGGTGGTGCATCGCCCACGGGCGGTCCGCGATGAAGGTCAGCAGCGACTCGGTGGTCTGGTCGGGCAGGTCGCCGTGCAGCAAGAAGGCGACTAGGTAGCCGAGCGTCCCCACCAGCGCGCACACCGCACCGGCGCGCGAGAAGGCCACCCGCCTGGCCCGCAGGTTCAGCAGCAGGTCCTGGACCGCTATCGGTTCTGCCATGTCGATCGTGACTCCCGTCGTGAGCTACCGCGAGCCGTGATGCCCGCGGTAACTATCTTTATGGCAAAACTATTTGATCGTCAAGATTCTTTTTGGCCGTGACTCATCGGCGTCGAGAAGTTCGATGGGCGAGGTACCGGGTTATGATCGACCGCATGCCGGACACCCGAGAGCAGCTGATCGCCGACATCGGCCGTGCGGTCAGCGAGTTCCAGGACGCCACCGACGAGGTCGACGAAGCGGGCGCGGCGCGGCTGGGCGTGAACCGCACCGATCTGCGGTGCCTCAACGTGCTCAACAGGCACGGAGCGCTGACGGCCGGTGCGCTGGCCACCGAGGTCGGCCTCAGCACCGGCGCCACGACGATCGCCGTCGACCGCCTCGCCCGCCAGGGCTACGTCGAGCGGGTGCGCGCCGATCAGGACCGCCGCCGGATCACGATCACGATCACGCCTGCGGCGACGGCGCTCATCGAGGAGCTGTGGGGGCCGATCGAGGAGGAGTCCCACGAGCTCCTGCGGCGGCGGAGCCAGGCCGAGCTCAAGGCCATCCGCGAATTCCTCCGCGAAGGCGCGAAGTTCCAGACCGACCACGCCGCCAGGATCCGGCGCGAGGATTGAGCCGCGCCGGTCGGCCGGGGTCAGGGCTTGCGGGCCACCGCTCCGGCGATGCAGTGCTGGACCGGGTAGAGCGGCTTCAGGCGCGGGCCGGTCGGCCACCAGTCGGCGCAGAGCACCAGGCCCGGATCCACGAACTCCAGGCCCGGGAACATGCCCTCGATCTCGGCCCGGGTGCGGAAGACTCCGGTGCCCATCGGGCTGTGCAGGAACGTCTGCTCCATGCGCCGGGCCAGGTCGCTGAACTCCTCGGTCTCCGGGTCCAGGAAGTGGCTGATGCCGACGTAGGAACCCGACGGCAGCGCTTCGACGTACTCGCGCATGATGTCCTGCGGCGGGCGCTCGCCGTCGTAGTGGTGCAGGGTACCCATCTGGAACAGCGCGATCGGCTCGGTGAAGTCCAGGCGGCTGCGCACCACGTCGTCCTGCAGGATCTGCGCCGGTTCGAAGATGTCGGCCGGGCTGAAGTGGGTCTGCGGGTTCTCCTCCAGCAGCGCGCGCCCGTGCGCGAGCACCACCGGGTCGTTGTCGACGTAGACGACTCGCGCCTCGGGGGCGATCCGCTGAGCGACCTGGTGGGTGTTCTCCGCGGTCGGCAGCCCGGATCCGCAGTCCAGGAACTGGGTGACACCGGCCTCGGCGGCGATGAACCGGGTGGCCCGTATCAGGAACTGCCTGTTGTCCCAGGCGAGTTGGGCCGCTTCCGGGGTGACCTCGCGGACCCGGTGGAAGACCTCGCGGTCCACCTCGTAGTTGTCCTTGCCGCCGAGGAAGGCGTCGTAGACGCGGGCGATGCTGGCTTTGCTCGTGTCGATGTGGATCGGGGTCTCGCCGTCGGAGTCGGCAGTCATCGGGGTCCTCGCAGGGGGCGTTCGTCGTCGGGGCTTGCCGCTGAGGGTTGCATAGCGTACGAGCTTCATCGCACCGCGTAAACGTCCGATGTGCTATCACTTCGATGAGCAGGCAACGAGGAGGTTCGGCCATGGCGCGGGACGGTGCGGCCCGCGACGGGAGCCCGACGGCACGTCGCATCATCCTGGGCGCCCAGCTGCGCCGGCTGCGCGAGGCCGCCGAGATCCTGCCCTCGGAGGCGGCGCGGGCGATCCGCGGCTCGGAGTCCAAGATCAGCCGCATGGAGCTGGGCCGGGTTTCGCTGAAGGAACGCGACATCGAGGACCTGCTCACCCTCTACCAGGTGCACGACCTCGCCGAGCGCGCGCACTTCCTGGCGCTGGTCACCGAGTCCCGGCAGCCGGGCTGGTGGAACCGGTACGCGGATTCGATGCCGTCGTGGTTCCAGGACTACGTCGGCCTGGAAGGCGTCGCCGCCCGGATCCAGACCTACGAGCTGCAGTTCATCCCGGGCCTGCTGCAGACCGAGGCCTACGCGATGGCGCTGGCCTCCTCCGGGCACCCCTCGCTGGCCGATGAGGACGCGCGGCGGCGGGTGTCGCTGCGGATGAAGCGCCAGAAGCTGCTCGCCCGCCCGGACGCCCCGCGCCTGTGGGCGGTCATCGACGAATCCGTGCTGCACCGCCCCATCGGCGGCAACGCGGTCATGCGCGCGCAGATCGACCACCTGCTGGAGATGTCCAAGCGGCCCAACATCGCGCTGCAGGTGGTGCCCTTCGCGCTGAGCGGGTACGCGGCGGAGGGTTCGTTCACGCTGCTGCGCTTCGCCGAACCCGAGCTGCCGGACGTCGTCTACCTGGAGCACCTCAGCGGCGCGCTGTACCTGGACAAGCGGGACGAGATCGAGCGCTACAGCCGTACACTCGATCGGCTGATGGTCGATGCGCGCACTCCGGACCGGACCCGGCAGATGCTGCGAAAAGTCCGCGACGCGCACTGAATCACCCGTTCTTCGGACACGCAGGGTGATCGTCTTGTTGCGGAACGCTGTGGTACCGTCTCGCGCAATGGCGAATGCAATTGCATGTGCAGCCGATCCAGGGAGACCTGATGAACGGTAGGTTCGAAGCCCCCGTCACCGCCCTGCAGGGCGTGACCTGGCGAAAGTCCCGGCACAGCGGCAAGTGGGGCAACTGCCTCGAGCTCGCGGCGCTGGCCGATGGAACCATCGCGTTGCGCCAATCGCGCGAGCCGGACGGCACCGCGCTGATCTACACCAGAGCCGAGCTGGCCGCTTTCCTCAGCGGCGCCAAGGACGGTGAGTTCGATGACCTCGTCAGCTGACGACCAGTCCAGCATCCGGTTGCGCAAGCTGGTCGCGCGGGGCTTCCGCCTGATGCCGCCGGTCCGCGATGCCACCGGCGAGCTCATGGCGCTGATCTACGTGCGCCCCCACGGCGACATCGTCGACGTAGTCGAGCTGCGCGGCGAGGACGACGTGCGCGCCGCCCGCGTCTCGCAGGACAAGGGCGGCCTGACGGCGAACCCGGCCACCGCGGAGTGGCACGTGGCGGGCGCGGCCTGCGACGTCCTGGACCAGGTCCTGGCGCTGCCGGACCGCTTGATCGTCGCCCGCGCCTGAGCTCAGCCGAGACGGGCCAGCAACGTGTTCGCCTGCGCGGCGAAGGCTTCGTCCTCGGTGCGCACCGCCCGGTCGAGGAATTCGCGGGCGGCGTTGAGATCACCGCGCTGGTAGTGGAATTCGCCGACCCGGTAGGCCGCTTCGGCGATGAGCTCGCTGTCCTCGGTGTTGGCGAGGGTGTACCCGTAGTGGCGGGCCGCTTCGGCGTGCTCCTCCCGCCAGTAGTGCAGTTCCGCCAGGTGCGCCGCGGCCAGCGCGGCCGACGGGTGGCCGAGGTCGATCAGGGCCTGGAACCACGGTGTCGCCGCCTCGACGTCGCGCCGCCGCTTGGCGATCAGGCCCAGGTTCATCGCCGCTTTCGCCGATAAGTCCGGGTCATCGGACTCCCACGCGCGCACGTTCCACGCGCGCGCCTCTTCGTCGTCCTCGGCGTGGTAGGCGATCGCGGCCAGTTCCAGCAGCGCCTGGCCCGCGTAGTGGTCGTGCGGCGCGGCTTCGACGAGCTGCCGGTAGGTCTCCCGGGCCTGCTCCACCTCGCCCTCGCGGCGCAGCGACTGGGCCAGCGCGTAGACCGCCATCGGGGAGAACTGCTCGTCGGCGCTGTCGGCAGCTTCGCGGAACATCTCGATCGCCCCGGTCGCGTCGCCCTCGTCCTGGCGCTTCAACCCGAGCATCAGCTTCATCGCCGGGTTCAGCACTTCGTCCGGGCGCTGCATGAGTTCTTCGGCCGCCGCCGGGTCGTCCTCCCCCAGCAGCGCCACCAGCCGGTACTTCGCCAGCGCGGCCGCGCGCTCGTCGCCGGAGGCCAGGACCCGCTCGTAGGCCTGCCGCGCTCCCGCCAGGTCGTCGCGGCGCTGCAGGGTCTCGCCCAGCGCCAGCACCGCCGCCGGATCCGGTTCCGGCGCACCGATCTCCACCGCGCAGCGCAGGTAGACCAGCGCCGAATCGGTGTCCTCGGCGCCCAGGAACTCGGTTCCCGCCTCGTAGGCCCATTCCGCGACATCGCGCTCCGGAACCACCTCGGCGAGCCTGCGCAACGTGTCCGCCGCCGCGCGGTGATCCCCGCCCGAGTGCTGCTGCTCCAGCACGACCCGGGCACCGTGCACGGCGTCCTCGGCCAGTCCTTCGTGGACGGCGCGGCCCGCTGCCTTGACGTAGGCCGCGACCGCGCCGGGCAGGTCGCCCTCCTCGTGGCGGATCATGCCGATGCCCAGCTCTCCGCGCGCCGCGATGTCCGGGGTGGCGGAGCGGCTGACCCGCTCGTACTCGATCCGGGCGGCGTCGCGATCTCCTTGTGCCAGCAGCATGTTCGCCAGCCGGCTGCGCGCCGCCTCGGACTGCTCCGGCACGTCCAGCGCCGCCGCCTCGCCGAACCAGCGGACGGCGGCGTCGAGGTCGTCGGCCTGCACCGCGCGCTCGCCGAGCCAGAGCATCGCGTTGATCGCCGTGCTCGGGTGGTCCGAGCGGGATGCGCGGTGCAGCAGCTCGTCCGACTCATCAGCGGTTTCGCCGATCTGCGCGATGCGGCGGTGCAGCGCGTCGCCGAACTGCTCCGGCGATTCGGCGGCCGCTTCCGCCTGCTCCCAGACCCGCCGGGCCTCGACGGGATCGCCGGACTCGTGGTGGAGCTGCCCGAGCAGCACTCCGGCGTCCAGCGCGGGAATGCTCGTGCCCGTGGCGAATGCGCGCCGGGACGCGGCTTTCGCGCCCTCGACGTCGTTGAGCCGGGAGAGCAGCTGCGCCAGCAGCACGCCGGCCTGCGCGCCGGGCTCCGAGTCGGCGACGGCGCGGCGGTACCAGGTCAGCGCGATCGCGTTCTCCCGCTGCTCTTCGGCGAGGTGGCCGAGCCGCAGCAGGCCCGTCGGCGCGAGTTCGGGGTGACCGTGGTCGGCGGCCATGCGGAAGTACGCCCGGGCTTCGGCCGGGTCCTCCACCGAGGTGCCGAAGTCCAGCGCCAGCTTCGTGCAGGTCCACAGATCGTCGCCGGTGACCTCGGTCAGCACCTGCGCCGCGGCGGTCAGGTCGGCCCACGCCGCGCACCAGAAGTCGGCCACCCGTTGCGAGCCGAAGTGCTCGGTGATCGCCTCGCGCGCGCCCTCGACGTCGTTGGCCGCCATCAGCCGGTAGGCGCGCAGCTCCGCGGTTTCGGCGCCCATCTCCTGGTAGACGCGGGGGCTGATGTCCGGGTCGTCGAACGCCAACGCCTGCTCGTAAGCGGCTTTCGCCCCGGCCTCGTCCCCGGTGTCGCGCAGCAGGTTGCCGAGCTCCAGCGCGGCGCGCGCCTGCACCTCCGCGACACCGGAAACGATCGCGCGCTCGTAGGCCTGCTTGGCGAGGTCGGTTTCACCGCGCTTGGCGAGCAGGGCTGCGGTGTAAGCGGTCGCCAGCGCCGCCTCGGTCTCGTTCCCCACCGACGCGGCCCGGTCGAAGGCCTCCAGCGCACCGTCGAAGTCCTCGTGCTCATCGCGCAGCACACCCAACCGCAACGCGGCGTCGGCGGCGCTCGCGGTGTCGTCGTCCGCGGCGACTTCGGCGAGCTGCGCCTCAGCGCCGTCCAGGTCACCGTCCTTCTCCAGCAGTTCCGCGATGCTGCACCGGGCGATCGCCACTTCGTCGGGAACGCCCTCGCGCGCCGCCTCCTCCCAGGCCTCGCGGGCGCCGGCAACATCGCCGGTCTCGTTGCGCAGCGCGCCGAGGTAGAGCAGCGCCTCCGGCTGCCGGTCGGGAGCCCCGGCTTCGGCCAGCAGCGATAACGCCCACTCGGTGAACTCGGCGTCGCCGTTCGCCTGGCTCTGGCGCGCCAGGTCCATGCACAGCTCCGTGGCGTTGTGCAGCCGCACATCGTCCAGCTCGGCGAGAACGGCCCGCGAGCTGTCGAGATCGCGCCGGATGGCGTGCGCGCCGAAGGCCGCCAGCGCGGCGACTTCCGAATCCGTGCCCGCGGCGCGGTCGAAGCACTTCAGCGCCCCGTCCAGGTCGTAGGCGTGCACCAGCTCCTCGCCCAGCAGGTAGGCCGCGCGCGGCGCGAGCTCCGGGTGACCGCTGGCCATGGTGGTCCGGTAGAGCGCCTTGAGGTCCTCGTCGTGCCCGGCGACGCGGTAGAGCATCGCGAGCTTGCCGAAGACCTCGCCCAGCAGCGACGGATATCCCGCCGCCGCGGCCGTGGCGAACGCCGCGATCACGTCCTCCGGCTCGCCGTGCTCCACCAGCAGGTGGCCGAGCTGCGCGGCCGACCACGGGAGCAGCATCGGGTGCCCGTCGGCGACGATCCGCTCCAGCAGCCGCACCGCGTCGTCGGTCCGCTGCTCGCGGACCAGCCAAGCGGCCAGCAGCTGACCGGACTTGGTCCGCACCAGCCGGTTCGGCGAGTCGGTCAGCGGGCCCAGCAGTTCCACCGCGGCGGTGACGTCCGAGGTCAGCAGCAACTCGGCCTGCACCAGCAGCGCCAGGTCGCGCACCTGCGGTTCCCCACCCTCCACGAGCCGGTCGAGCCCGCCGTCCTCGTTGTGCTCCAACCGGAAGAGCGCCTCCAGCACCGGGCCGGCGGCCGGCTCCTCGACGAGTGCACGGCGGAAGATCGCGTCCTGCACGAGCGAGGCGTCCTCGGCCGTCGAAGCGCGCTGCAGGGTGCGGCGGGCCTGCTCGGTCTCGCCGGAGACGGCCTCCAGCAGGCCGAGCGAGTTGGCCGCCATCACCGACCACATCCGCGCGTCCATGTCGATGACCTGCTGGTAGGCCAGGCGGGCGGCGTCCATGTCGCCCGCACCCGCGGCCTGGTGCGCCCGCATCGCGAGCTGCTTGGCGTCCTCGCCCGCCGGGTCCTGCTGCGCGTCCATGACGTCCACCATGGACAGTGCGAGTTCGGCCTGGTGCGCGACGCGCGGGTCCTCGGCCTGGGCGGCCCGGCGGAACGCCGCGATGGCGGCCTCCGCGTCACCGTGCTCGTACTGCAACGCACCCAGGTTGTAGGCGGCCAGCGGTGCCTTGCCGGAATGCCCGGAGGCCTCGACGCGACCGAAGGTCTCGATCGCCCCGGCGATGTCGCCCTCGTCGCGCTGCAGCTCGGCCAGCACGCCCAGCGCCTCGACCGAGAAGTGCGGGTGCCGGGTGTTGATCACCCGCTGGTAGATCTCGCGCGCCTGGTCCGGCCGGCCCAGGGCGCGCAGCTGCATGCCGAGGTGGATCAGCGCGTGCAGCCGGATGTTGGGGCGCGGATCGTCGGCCGCCGACCGGAACGCCTCGGCCGCTGCCGCCGCGTCGCCGGAGTCCTCCAGCACGCCGCCCAGCAGCACGTGGCCCCAGCCGAGGTGTTCGGGGTGGCGGTAGGAGATGATCCGCTCGGCCATCTGCCGGGCGATCGACTGATCATCGGCGTGCAGCGCGTAGAGCTTCGCGGCGCCCAGCGATCCGTAGTTCGGGTGCCCGCTGTCCAGCAGCCGCCGCAGGATCGGTTCGGCGTCGTGTTCGCGTCCCTGCTCCAGCAGCGAGCACGCCTGCTCGTAGGCCACCTGGAGGTACTGGTCGGTGGAACGCTCGCCCGGCGCCGGCAGCTCCAGCTCGCCGGCGATCTCGACCACGCCGGGATCGCTGCTGGTCATCGCCCGCTCGCGCGCTTCCCTGGCGCCCTCGACATCGCCGAGCATGTGCAGCACCTGGGCCAGCAGCGCGTCGGCGCGCCCGGCGGCGTCCGGGTCGGCGCCCTCGGCGGCGAAGCGCAGCACGGCCTGGGCGGCGATCAGGTCGTCGGCGTCGAACAGCAGCAGGCCGAGGGAGATCGCGGCGAGCTGCGCGTAGATCGGGTGCCCGGAATCGATGGTCCGCTGGTGCATCGCGCGGGCCTGCTCGTGGTCACCGCGCTCGTCGAGCAGCCCGCCGAGCAGGCAGGCGGCGTGCGCTGCGGCGTCGAAGTCGCCGTCGTCGAGGACGGTGCGCAACTCCTGCTCCGCGGCGGCGAGGTCACCGTTGCTCCACAGCCGCCGAGCCATGGTGACCCGCTGTTCCCACAGTGACACGCCGTGCCTCCGATCAGGTGATCATCGATCGCGGCGAGGATATCGGTCCGCCACGTCAGGAACGGGCCGCTCCCCTGAATCGAAACCCCGGGCGAACAACACCCGGACAGCGGACGACGGATCCTCGCCGGAGACCACGGAAGTCCACAAAGGACATGAATCACCTCGGGACGGCGCTTTGCGCTGGTGATCGCCCGTGAGTGTTTTGGGGCGCTATGGCACCCCAAGCACTCACGGCATCTGACCAGCGCAAAGAAGCAGGCCGCCCGCTTTCGCGGACGGCCTGCTCCCGTCGAAATTCCGCGGCGCGAACGCCGGGGTCAGCGAGCCAGCTTCTCCAGGCGGGCCATGCCCTCCTTGAACTGGTTCAGGTCGGTGTTGCCGTTGATCCCGGCAACGCTGCCCTCGTCGGTGTACTGCCAGAAGTGCCAGTTGCTGAAGCCGTTGGGCACCGACGGGCTGTCCACACCGTAGGACGCCAGCCACAGCGGGTGTCCGTCGAAGGAGTTGGTGCCACCCATGCACTGCCGCCAGAAGGACGGGTTCGCGTAGATGATCGGCTCCTTGCCGGTGCGCTCCTTGACCTTGTCGTTGAAGGTCTTGGTCCACTGGTGCATCTGGTCGACCGACATCCCGTAGCAGCCGCCCGAGTTCGGGTCGACCTCCAGGTCCAGCACCGGCGGCAGGGTCTTGCCATCGGACTGGTAGTCGGCCACGTCCAGGAACCGGTTGGCCTGCTCCTCGGCCGAGGAGGAGCTCGGCCGCGCGAAGTGGTAGGCGCCCGCGATCAGCCCGGCGCCCTTGGCGCCGTGGTACTGCTCGCCGTACCGCGGGTTGGTGAAGCTGGTGCCGTCGGTGGCCAGCACGAAGGTGAACTTCTTGCCGTCCGCGGCGACCTTGCCCCAGTCGATGGACCCGTTGTGGTTGGACACGTCGATGCCTTCGACCGGCGGGCCGATCGGGGCCTCCGGCTCGGGTGCCGCGACCTGCGGCTCCACCGGCTGCGGGGCCGGCTGCTGCTGCAGCGTGGCGTGCTGCTCCAGGGCGGCCTGCTGCTCGGGGGCCGGAGCGGCCTGCTGCTCGGGGATCGGGGCGGCCATCGCGGCCTCCTCGACCTCGGGCTGGCTCGGGCCGGCGACGGCGGTGCCGATCACCAGGCCCACCACGCCGACGGCCGCGACCGCGGCACCGGCCTGCATCGAACGGGTCCGCGAGGCCCGCACTACGGGCTCGGGAAGCTTCTCCTGAACCGCGGCCACGTGCGGCGCAACCCTCTCCCGGAAGCGCCGCACCACCGGTGCGTCCTGGACCCGCCGCAGCAGCGGGGCCAGCCACCGCAGCACGCGCTCGACCAGCGGCGCGAGCCACGCGCGGACGCGGTCCGCGGCGGTGCGAAGTGCCTGGTCGGCCCGGTGGGCCGCGGAGGTGGACGCCTGCTTCGGGGTGGAAGCGTTGTCGTGGTTTTCGGGGGTTCTCGGTTGGTCGGGGGTTTCGGGGTTCACGAGACACCACACTCCAGCACGGAGCGTGTACGTGCATCGCGGTTTGTACGTGCCCGGGTACCTAGATTAACCCTATCGAGCTACAGCACCCGCATGATCCGTCACGATTAGTGACACCAGCGGGTCGCTACCCGAAGTCAGAGCGGCCCACGTCACAGGCTCCGCACCGAGGAGATGATCGACCGCATGAACCTACCCGACCGGATCCGCGCGCACGTCGAGGAGCTCCGCTCCGCACCCGACATCGTCGTGACCACCTGCGAGATCGGGTCCGGCCCGCCCCGGGAGCTCTCGGCCGACGACATCGACGTGATCAGCGACCGCTGGGGAGCCGACGCCGTGGAGGGCACCCGCGACCACCTGCTCAACACCGATCGCGTCCACCTCTCGTGGCACTCCGTCGACCACTACGTCCACGGCGAGTTCGCGCTCAAGGACCTCCGCAGCTGCATGACCGGCTGGATCGTGGAAGTCGAGGACGAGCGGCTCTCCCCGGACAAGCAGGAGCTGCTGTGGGAGCTGAAGGGGCTGGAGGAGACGCCCGGCTCGGGCAAGCTCACCGCGTTGCGCGTGGCCAACGGCGCCCAGAGCCGGGAGTTGTGGTTCTACGACATGACCAAGGCCCGGTTGGAGCGGCTGGACCTCGACTTCCGGTCGTACGTCGACAACCTGCTCCTGCTGAAGGGAGCACCGAACTGGCAGTACCTCTTCGCCGACGTCGACCTCTGCGACAACGAGTTCACGACCAGGGTCGCCCAGCTCGACCGGACGCTCGAAGCGCTTCCCATCCTGTTCCCCGACCACGACTACAGCCGCCTGCAGGAGCGCTACGAGGAGCGCTGCTCCGGCTCACCGGTCTTCCGCCGCCACAAGAGCCCCTGGACGCCCCAGCCGTGACCCATCACGGTTCCGGTTGAAATCGCGGTGGCCGAGACCTGGAGCGATACCGCGGGCGGGCCGCATCCCGACACGCCGACGCGAGCGGCCACGTAGCCTGCGGGCGCGGTCCGGCAGAATGTCCGGTCGGATCTGGCGAAGATCGCAGAGAAGGCGGAATCAACATCGTGACGACTGTTCATCAGAAGATCGCCGAGGAGCTCGGCGTCCGCGAGCGCCAAGTGCAGTCGGCCGTCGAGCTGCTCGACGGCGGGTCGACTGTGCCGTTCATCGCCCGCTACCGGAAGGAAGCGACCGGCGCCCTCGACGACGCCCAGCTGCGCACGCTCGAAGAGCGGCTGCGCTACCTGCGCGAACTCGAAGAGCGGCGCAGCACGGTGTTGGAGTCGATCAGCTCCCAGGGCAAGCTGACCGACGAGCTGGCGGCGCAGATCAACGCGGCCGACTCCAAGGCCCGGCTGGAGGACATCTACCTCCCCTACAAGCCCAAGCGCCGCACCAAGGCCCAGATCGCCATCGAGGCGGGCCTGGAGCCGCTGGCCGACCAGCTGCTGAGCGACCCGAGCAACGACCCGCAGCAGACCGCGGCCGGTTTCGTCGACGCCGACAAGGGCGTCGCCGACGCGCAGGCCGCGCTGGACGGCGCGCGGTCGATCCTGGTGGAGCGCTTCTCCGAGGACGCCGACCTGATCGGCGAGCTGCGCGAGAAGGTCTGGACGCGCGGCCGCGTGACCTCCAAGGTCCGCGAGGGCAAGGAGGAGGACGGCGCGAAGTTCGCCGACTACTTCGAGTTCTCCGAGTCCTTCACCGACCTGCCCTCGCACCGCATCCTGGCGCTGTTCCGCGGTGAGAACGAGGAGGCGCTGGAGCTGTCCCTGGAGCCCGACGACGGTTCCGAGCAGGTCGGCCCGACGGACTACGAGCTGCGCATCGCCCAGCAGTTCGGCATCGCCGACCAGGGCCGCCCGGCGGACAAGTGGCTGTCGGACGTGGTCCGCTGGGCGTGGCGGACCCGCATCCTGACCCGGCTGAGCGTGGACGTGCGGATGCGGATGCGCCAGCACGCCGAGGATGAGGCGGTCCGGGTGTTCGCCGCCAACCTCCGCGACCTGCTGCTGGCCGCGCCCGCGGGCTCGCGCGCCACGATGGGCCTGGACCCGGGTTACCGGACCGGGGTGAAGGTCGCGGTCGTGGACGGCACCGGCAAGGTGGTGGCCACCGACACGATCTACCCGCACCAGCCGCAGCGGCAGTGGGACCAGTCGCTGGCCAAGCTGGCGGCGCTGGCCAAGGCGCACAGCGTGGACCTGATCGCGATCGGCAACGGCACGGCCTCCCGCGAGACCGACAAGCTGGCCGGCGAGCTGATCAGCCAGAACCCGGACCTGAAGCTCACCAAGATCTCGGTCTCCGAGGCGGGCGCGTCGGTGTACTCGGCCTCGGCCTACGCCTCGCGCGAGCTGCCGGACCTGGACGTCTCGCTGCGCGGCGCGGTGTCCATCGCCCGCCGCCTGCAGGACCCGCTGGCGGAGCTGGTGAAGATCGACCCGAAGTCGATCGGCGTCGGCCAGTACCAGCACGACGTGTCGGAGACGAAGCTGTCGCGCTCGCTGGACGCGGTGGTCGAGGACTGCGTGAACGCGGTCGGCGTGGACGTCAACACGGCGTCGGCCCCGCTGCTGACCCGTGTGTCGGGCATCAGCGAGTCGCTGGCGGCCAACATCGTCGCGCACCGCGACACCAACGGCCCGTTCCGCACCCGCCAGACCCTCAAGGACGTGGCCCGCCTGGGCCCGAAGGCCTTCGAGCAGTGCGCGGGCTTCCTCCGCATCCCGGACGGCGACGACCCGCTGGACTCCTCGGCGGTGCACCCGGAGGCCTACCCGGTGGTGCAGCGGATCATGGGCAGCACCAGCACCGAGATCCGCGAGCTGATCGGCAACACCCGGGTGCTGAAGTCGTTGCAGCCCAAGGACTTCGTGGACGACAACTTCGGCCTGCCGACGGTGACCGACATCCTCGCCGAGCTCGACAAGCCGGGCCGCGACCCGCGTCCGGAGTTCAAGACGGCGACCTTCGCCGACGGCGTGGAGAAGATCGCCGACCTCAAGCCGGGCATGACCCTGGAAGGCGTGGTCACCAACGTGGCGGCCTTCGGAGCCTTCGTGGACGTGGGCGTCCACCAGGACGGCCTGGTCCACGTCTCGGCGATGTCGAAGAACTTCGTCAACGACCCCCACGACGTGGTGAAGTCCGGGGACATCGTCCGAGTCAAGGTCCTCGACGTCGACATCCCCCGCAAGCGAATCTCCCTGACCCTGCGCCTCGACGATGAGCCCGGAGCGGGCGGCAAGCCGGAGCGAGACGCCAACCGCGGCGGCGGCCGAGGCCAGGGCGGCGGCAACCGCAACGGCGGCGGCCGAGGCGGCAAGGGCGGCCAGAACCGCAACGGAGGCCAAGGCCGCGGCGCTCAGCGTCAGCGCGACAACGCCCCGACCGGAGCAATGGCCGACGCCCTCCGCAAGGCAGGCTTCGGGAAGTGAGGTAAACGAGGGGCGCCTTGACCAGCACAACCGGTCAAGGCGCCCCTCGTTTCTATCCCGCCGGTCACGACGGTTTCGCTCATTCCCCTTCGAGCTCCGAGGTTCTCTGGAGCAGTCGCCAGCTGAATTGAACGCTGTACTGACGCGGCACGCCGTCCACACCTCGGTGTTCCGTCACATACTGCTCGTACGGAGGCCACAAGTCAGCCTCCTGCAACGGACCGAAGCGGTCCCGAACTTCGCCAACTAAGTGCTTCCACACCCGTAGCTCCCCCGGCGACTCAACGCGTGGAAGCTCGGAGTCCGCGCGTCGCACAAATCCAGCATCAACCCAGAGCCCGAAAGAGCTCTCCCCCACGATCTCGAAGTCGAATTCCGGCCACTCCGGAAATCGGTAGAACAACGCGGTGCAACGCTGCCCGTCCAACCAGCGGGATTCCTCTCTCTCCGGTTTCCCCGCCAGCGACCTGACGTTCTCCAGGGTCCGCCTGAGCTCGACGAGCTTCAGCTCCTCGCTGACCCTGTCACCAGCGTCTCGGTTGATCAGGCGTTCCCGCAGCACACGACATCTCCTACCCGTACCAACCAGAAGATGCAGTCACCCCGAGCCAGGGCGTTGATCGGCCGTGCTTCAGCCGGCGATCAGTTCCTTCTGCATGGCGATTGAAGACAGACATTGCTGGTTGTTTAGCTCTTCGTCGAGCGTTCCTTCTTCGAGTTCTTCGTGGTCGACAACAGCTGCGTAACAGTAGTTCAACACGGTGTACAGGTGCTCGGCCTCCATGCCGCTCTCCGGGATGCCGAAGCAGTTGGCGACTGCGAGAACGAGTGGAGCGACTCCGGATTCCACTCCGTCGGACACGATGGCCGTCATCTCTTCCTCAGCACCGTCAGGCAGTGCCTGACCGATGTAATTCCCTCCGACCGCGGAGCGAGCGATCCCGAGGCATCGCCGAAGCAGCTGGCCTGCCTGGCTGTCGGGGACGGGCGGGTCGAAGGAGGTCATCGTGTTATCGATGGCTTGCACCGCGACCGCGTAACGTTGCGCAGGCGCCAGTTGGCCGATCTGAGACCGCGCCGATGCCATTTCCCTGTCCCAAAGTTCCATGGTCATCAGTCTATCAGCGTGATATTCGGATACCCGGCGATCCTTCCGCGGCAGTCCTGCCGGGCAGGACCGCACGCAGGACGTGAGGAAGCGATACGTCCGGACGTGCCGTTGTTCAGCGTCAAGTCGCCCTTGTCGTGGGCGTTGAGCATGATCTGTTCGGCGTCGGTTTGATTCGGCCCGGTGTACTTCTTTCCGTTCACCCGCTCATAGCCGAGGTTTTCCGCGGTCTCCCGCACAGCCGGGGATGTTCCGTTTCGATTGACCGTGTAGACATAACGCCCGTCGAACTCCCCAGTGGCCACCGTCATTCCGTTGTAGGCAATTCTTCCGCCAACTTCGGTTTGCCCGACCTTGACCGCTTCGTGGATCGCCCTGGCATCGGCGAGCATTTCCGCATCGGACTTGCTCAGACCGAGCGGGTCCGCCCACGACAGCGGGTTCTCGACGTAACCGTGCTGGTTGGGGCCGGCGTCCAAGCCGAGCGGGTCCGGACTCGCGTAGGTCGCCGTGGACGAGTCGTAGTACCTGGTGAAGTTGTAGTGCCAGCCGGTCTCGGCGTCGTAGTACTGGCCGGGGAACCGCAACGGGCAGTCAACCGACGCACTATCGGCCTGAACACTTCGTCCCCACAGATCCGTTGTGGGGTTCGCGGCGATCTGACCATCCTGGTCGATCACCTCGGAAGGAGTCCCGACCAGATCAGTGACGATGGCGTAGAAGGCGGCGTCGAAAGCCGCCTGATCATTCGGTCGGAACTGATCGGTCTGGGCTGCTGGGCGGAACGTCCCGGGTTCGTAGTCCCAGGTGCGCGTCTTCGTCGCGCCCGGCGCATCCGGACTCTGCGTGGACTGCTCGGCCAGGCTGGTGCCGTCCCAGAAGAAGCGCGTTTCCTCGACCGGCATTCCATCTTCACCGAGGCGCTGCTTGGCGATTCGACGTCCGAGCGGGTCGTAGCAGTAGTGCCACTTCGTGCCGTCGGGCGTGGTGACGTCGGTTAACCGATCATCGGCGTTCCATACGTAGCGCCAGGTCTTTTCCTGACCGGACAGAGTGCGACGAGTCTGGCGAACCACACGACCTTGACCGTCGTGCTCGTACAAAGTTCGCCCGGCTCGCCGTACGAGGGTGCCGGTGAACTCGCGTTCTCCATCGATCTCGTCGTTCGAAAGCGATCCGGTGATGTTCGACGAAGTCGGGTTTCCTGCGGCGTCATAAGCGTATTGCTCACGCCAATCCGCGGCCTGCACGACAGTGACATGGCCAGCCCGGTCGAGGCTGTAGGTCCGCTCACCCCGGAGTTGGTCGGCGATACGCAACGGGTTGCCGTCGGAGCGGTACTCGTAAGCACGCCGCTGGATGACACGGCTTCCCTCGCGGGTCGTGGCCATCGGCGACGGAGGACGCGCGGCAGCCGTGATCGTCTGGCTGGCGAGTCGCCCAGCCACGTCCCAAGACTGGCTCAGCACCGCAGCCTGTCCGAGGAACCGTGTGATCTCCCGACCGGCGGCGTCGTAGGCGAAGCGCAGCGAACCAGCGTGGTTGGAGAGGGAGACGGGCTGCCCCGCGCCGTCGTAGTCCCAGCGTGAGACCAGCCCACTCGGTGTGGTGCGTGCGGTCCGTCGTCCGGCAGCGTCGAACTCGCTGATAACCGCATGCCCGTCGATGCTGTCGGTGATCGTCCGACCGACCGGGTCTCGAACGAGATCGACTTGTGCTTCTGGTCCCGCGGCGTGCACGAGCCGTCCTGCCCGGTCGTAGGCCAAGGTGGTGATCTGGCCATCCACCGAACGCTCGATCACCCGACCGAACACGTCCCGCTGGTACTGCACGCGTTGACCTGCACCATTGACGCGTTCGACGAGGTTGCCAGTGGCGTCAGGACGGTAGGAGACGCGGCGCCCGTTGAAGTCGGTTTCAGCGGTCAAACGGTCTGCGGCATCGTATTCGTAGCGCCATTGGAGGCCTTGCGGATTGGTGACCGAGACCAGGCGCAGTTCGCCGTCATAGGCGAACTCATAGCGCCTGCCATCACGCCCCGTGCGCGAGGTGGGAAGGTGGAAGTGCGTGTAGGTGAAGGTGGTCCAGTACCCGGCAAGGGATTGGTATGCGATGGCGTTGCCCGCCGCGTCGTAACTCCAGCGCTCGCGCGCGCCGTCCGGCGCTTCCCTCCAAGTAGGCAGTCCCTCGATGGTCCAGCCGTACCGCGTCACGCTGCCTGTGGCATCGACTGCTTCGGTGATGCGGCCGAACACATCTCGTTCGTATCGCAGGAATCCGCCTGCGGGGTCGTCCATGCGCTCAACCAGTCCGAGCGCGTCGGACTGCACTCGCGTGGCATTCCCCAGCGCATCGGTGAACCCTGCGAGCATGCCTCGCCGGTCGTAGGCATAGGTCGTTGTTGCACCGGTGGGATCGGTGGTGCTGGTGATGTTGCCACGCTCGTCGTAGGCATAGCGCCACTCGGCACCATCCGGGCCTACGACTCGGACTGGTTGGCGCCGATCGTTGTAGTCGGTAGTGGCGACAGCACCATCGGACAGCACGATGCGTACGACGTTGTCGTGCTCGTCGAACTCGTAGCGAGTCGTGTTGCCCAGTGCGTCTGTTCTGACGTGCACCCTGCCGAAGCGATCCTGCTCCGTGCTCGTGGTGTGTCCCAGCGGGTCGACGGTCTTGACCACGTGCTGGTGCGCGTCGTAGTGGTACTCGGTGGCGTGGCCCAGGCTGTTGGTGACCGTCGTGACCCGACGCTCGGTGTCGTAGTGCAGGCTGGTGGACAGAAATCCGTCAGGCCCGGTTCCCCGGATGGCGCGGCCGGCATCGTCGTACTCATAGCAGTACCGCCCGCCCGAGCGGTCGACCCACGCGGTGATCCGCGAGGCGACGTCGTACTCGTAGCGATGGGGCACGCCCGAGGAATCGACGATCTCGGTCAGCCGACCACCCGGGTCGTAGCCGTACCGCAGCACGCTGATCCCGGGACTGTCGGGATCACGCGTGAGCAGCCGAAGTCCTTCAACCCGGATGCCGGATTCGGTTTCGACGGTGTCGACAGCGACGCGATACCCACCAGCGTGCCGAACTTCCACCGGGACACCGGACTCGTCGTGCAGGTAGGTGATCCGGTGACCGTTTCGGTTCGTCATCGCCGAAATCGGCCTGACCCGACCGGGTTGCCCGCTGGTGGCGGTGAAGTGCCGAGTCCAACCTGCCTGGGGATCCTCGATCCGGATCGCACCGTCGGCGTCCCAGGTCAAGGGCCATCGTGCGCCGTTTGCCGGGTACAACTGCTGCCCGGGCCAGGTGGGCTTCGGATAGCGGAGAACTTGCGCGTCGTCCCCGAAGTACCGGATTCCGTCGTCGGACACCTCCACCCGCTGGTCCAGCGTCGACGACCAACCAGGACCGAAGAGCTGCCCACCGTCGTAGCGAGACGCGTAGGCGCGCCGCAGGACCAACGGCAGCAGTCCGGGAAGTGCTAGGTCTTCAGCTGAATCGAGTACCTGCCCGGAGACGACGTCGACGGGGTCGGTATCGCCCTTCTCGGTCTTCTCGTTGCCCTCGGACTTCTGTCCCGGGCCGTCCTGGTCATGAGTGTTCTGGTCGCCGCCGTCATTCGTCTTCCGCGAAGGCGGATCCGCCGGTGGGTCGCTCTTCGGGGGCGTGTTGCCCGCCGGGTTGGTGGAGCTGTCGCCGTTGGAGCCTGCTCGGCCCTGTTTGGCCAGGTCCTGGGTTGCGTCTTGGGCTTTGGAGACGCTTGAGCTGGCGTCTACCTTGCTGGTCTTCTGTGACGGGGGCGAGTCGGAATCCGTTTTGGTGTTCTTTCCGTCGCCTCCCTTGGGTTTCGGTGCCACGGACTCCCCCTCATCCGTTCATGAGCTTGCTCAGGTTCGTCAGGCTGTCGATCAGGCTCGTGACGTAGGTGAAGATTCGGCCGACCCACTTGACCACCGCCGCCACGATCTGGGCCGCGATCACCGGGATCGTCACCACGAAGATCGCTTCGACCGCCCACACGATCACTCGGGCCACCAGGTCGGCGATCAGGTCTCGGACGATCTCGCGGGTCATCTCCACCAGGCCGCCCGCGCCTTCGGTGGCCGAGGCCATCGCCGCCGAGATCGCGGCCAGGCCGCCGACCGCTTCGACGTTGCTGGCCATCATCGACTGGTAGGCGTCGGCCGCCGCGCCCTGCCAGTCGGGCAGGTCGCTCTCCAGGCTCGACTTGAGGTCTTCGGCCATGGAACCGAGTTCGGTGGCCATGTTGTTCCAGGTCGCGGCGTGGGATTTGACCACGTCCGGCATGCCGGTCAGCTCGTCGAGGATCTCGCGCAGCGGCTCGAAGTACTCCATCGCCCAGCCGATGCCGTTGGACAGCAGGGCGCTGAACGGGTCGAGCACGCTCGCCGCGACTTCGAGGCCCAGGCCGACGCCGGCCAGCGCGCCGGAGACCCAGTCCTCGCTCTGGATCGCGGTGACCAGGCCTTCGACGCCTTCGGCGAGGCCGGAGCCGGTCCACGCCTTGCGGGACGACTCGACCGGTGCGACCAGCGAATCGTCGCTCACGGCATCCCACCGCCCGAGGACTGGATCGCGTCCGCGTGCTCCTGGTCGATGCTCTCGTAGTCGTCGGCCGTGGCGCGCAGCGATTCGGCCGCGAGCGAGAGGTTCTCCGCGACGAAGTCGATCAGCTCGTCCTGGCGGGTGTGCCGGCCTTCGAGCACTCCGGCGATCCAGCCGCAGAGCAGCCCGTACGCCTGGTCGTCCTGCTGGATGTGCGAGCTGGCCGACTTCACCGCGTCGAAGCGGGCCTGGATCTCCTCGATCTTGCCCGCGTGCGCGCGGATCTGCTCGGCGCTGACAACGTAGCCGTCGCCCATGGTCACCACTTCTCCATGAACGACTGCGGCTCGGTGCCGTCGTCGACGTCGGGTTCCGGCGCGGGATCGGCGGGCTCGTCGGTGCGCAGGTGGTTGCCGACCGATTCCGAGATCGCGCGAGCTGCAGCGGATTCGGTGCCGACCGTGTCGGCGATGATCTCCTGGGAGCGGTCGGCCAGCTGGTTCTTCGCCTGGGCCAGGGTTTCCATGATGGTCCGGGAGACCACGTCGGGCGCGGTGCGCTCCATCTTGCTGGTCAGCTTGATGTCCACCAGCGCGCCCGTGGAATCGATGGTGAGCTCGACCAGGCCCTTCGGGTCGGTCGTGGTGACCCGGACCTCCTGCAGCCGGTCGCTCATCGTCTTGGTGTCGGCGGCGAGCTTCTCGATCCGGTCCTTCCACGCCGCCAACCGTTCGCGGGCACCGTCCGGATCGAGGATGTTCCCGTCCATGCGCTCCCCCCAGAATCACGTGCGGACACGAAGCCTCGAAGCGGCAGGGTAATCAGCCCGGCGCACGCGTGGGAGGGAAAGCGATCAAATGGCACGATCGGCGGCACGGTTACCGCCGATCGCACCAGTCGATCAGCGTGCCCGGTCGATCGGCTCGGGCGGGTTGCAGCCGTGGCGGGCCGCGGACTGCTGCGCGAAGCGCTGCAGGTCGGCCAGTTCCGCGTCGGTCAGGGGTTCGGTGCCGGATTTGTCGACGATGTAGAGGCCGCGGTCGAACGGACTCGCGCAGGTCGCCGAGGTCCAGGGGAGCGACCTGTCCGCACTCGACGGCTTGCTGAAGGAGTCGAGCGAACTCGTCTCGTACTTCTCGTAGTGCCCGTACCTCGCGGTGAACTCCAGGCCGGAGTTGTACAGCTTGCACACCTCGAACAACGCGGTCCCCGCATCGGTTTCCTGAACCGTCTCGACCGATGACATCCCAGCACACGTCCCGGACGCCTCCGCGGCGGGCGTGGCCCGGGTGCCTCCTTCCGGAACCGCGAGCTCGGCATCCTCACCGAGCTGCGCATCGCACCCGGTCTGCTCGGCGGTGGATCGCGCTGTCTCGATGACGGCGCGAACCAGCTTGGGGCGCGGATCGGGAACGCTCGCCGATGAGAGGAGCCTGGTCGTCACCACGAACCCGGTGCCTTCGTCGCTCCCCCAGTTGCGGCAGTCCACCATCACGGACGCGAATCTGTTGGCGTCCGAGACGAACCCGGACCACCCGGCCTCCAGCGGAACGGGGAAGTCATCGGATGCGTATGCGTAGTAGCGGAGCCCCGTATACCGATCGTCTGCCCTGCTGATCTGGACTTCCGCGACGCCGACCTCGCAATCCTGCCCCAGGACTCCCGGAGGCACCCCCAGCGTGCGTTTCCTGACCACGAAGTCGGAGCCGATCAAGCTGAGCCTGCTCGCCCCGGACAGCTCGAGGAACGGATCAACCGAAAGCATCCCGCCACAAGCCCGCCCCACCATCGCGGCCGGGTACTGCTGCCAGAACCCGTACCCGCCGGCTCCCACCAGCAGCACAACCGCCGCGATGACGAACCACTTGCGGAACCGCCGCACCCTGCCCCGATCGTCCGAGTCGCTCATTCGGAGCAGCGTAGGCGATCTTGCCGTCACAACCGGCAGGTTCGGTCAAACTTCGAAGCGGCCCGCCTTGACGGCGGTGACGAATAACCGCCACTGGTCAGCGGTCGTCGTGAAGTACCCGGCATCCCGGTCCTTCGAGTCCCGCACCGCCGCACCGTAGGAGGTGGGCGCGACCTCGACGCAGGCGCTGATCTGGTGAGAGCGGGAAGACTTCCGCCAGTCACCCTCGATCCGGCCGACCTCTACGCACGTGACCTGCTGCGCAGAATAGCTGGACTTCCGCCAGCCCGTAGGAGATTCGTTCATCTGCAACCACCTTCCAGCTCTTCGATAATCTCTGTGATGCAGTGTGCAGAACGATCTGGCGTCATGGCCAGCTCCTGCAGCTCAGAAACCGCTACGGCATGGATCGCCACTTCATTCTTGCTGTAGAGAAACGCGCCAGTCGTCAAGTGCTCAAGATGAACGATCGACTCTGTCTTGGTGAACTCGAAGAGGATGAAGGAGCCCGCGTGAGCGGGATGCCACCTCCCCGAGGAAGCCGGTAGCACTTGGATGGTGACGTTGGGTAACTCGCTCATCTTGCGAACGAAACGCAGCTGATCGGCCATGATCACGCTGCCACCGATCGGTTCCCGCAACACCGCTTCCGTGATGACCGCAGTGAACTCCGGCGAGTCGCCGCCGGTGAGCACGTCTCGACGACCAATCCGCATGGCCACCCGGGCTTCCAAGTCATCCCCAGGGGCCGTGCCCATGATCGCCCGCGCGTAGTCCGACGTTTGCAGCAAACCGGGAATCACACCCGTAGCGATGTCGGTGATCTTCGTGGCGGTCCTAATCAGTTCTGGGAGTGAGCCGTCGGGCACACTCCTGGTTGGTAGCCGACCGGTAGGTGAGCACTCGTAGGTCCTGGACGTGTGAGTCCTGCTGAAAGACCGTGCCCCTGCCGGTGGGTCGGGAGAGTTGATCGCTGCTGGGATGTCGTGCCCACCCGTGGTGTGAGCACTGCTTGATTAGGTCGCTGATGGTTCTCCCGCCGGCTGCGCATGGTGATCGAGAGCGGGAGGATCGTTGCGACTGTTCGTAGGGGATGACTGGGCTGAGGAGCATCACGACGTCGAGCTGATGGACAACGCCGGTCGCCGGTTGGCCAAGGCCCGCCTGCCCGAGGGTGTGGCGGGCATGGCCCGTTTGCACACGATGATCGGTGCTCAATTCGGTGAGGACGCTGAGGATGCGGAGGTGCTGGTCGGGATCGAGACTGACCGGGGGCCGTGGGTGGCGGCGCTGGTCGCCGCCGGGTACACGGTGATGGCGGTCAACCCGTTGCAGGCCGCGAGGTTCCGTGACCGGCTGGGGGTGTCGGGCGCGAAAAGCGACGCCGGCGACGCCCACGTGCTCGCGGACATGGTTCGCACGCATGCCCACGAGCTGCGGCCGGTCGCCGGTGACTCCGACCAGGCCGAGGCGGTCAAGGTAGTGGCCCGCACCCACAAAACGCTGATCTGGGAACGGACCCGCCACACTCAGCGGCTGCGGCACGCGCTGCGTGACTACTTCCCCGCCGCGCTGGAAGCGTTCGACGACCTGGACGCCGCCGACACCCTGGAACTGCTGGCCAAAGCCCCCACCCCGGAACAAGCCGCCCGGCTGACGGTCGCCCAGATCAACGGCGCGCTGAAACGAGCGCGCCGCCGCAATATCGCGGAGAAAGCGGCGGCGATCCAGGCCACGTTGCGCTCCGACCAGCTCGGTCAGCCCGAGGTCGTCGCCGCCGCCTACGCCTCCTCCATCCAGGCGCTGATCGCGGTCCTGACCGTGTTGAACACTCAGGTCAAGACCCTGCAAGGGCAGGTCGAGGCCCATTTTGGGCAGCACCCGGCCGCTGAGATCATCGCCTCCCAGCCCGGTCTGGGACCGGTGCTCGGCGCCCGGGTGCTCGCAGAGTTCGGCGACGACCCCGACCGCTACGCCACCGCCAAAGCCCGCAAAAATTACGCGGGCACCTCCCCGATCACCCGCGCCTCCGGCAGAAAGAAGGTCGCCCTGGCCCGGTTCGTGCACAACGACCGGCTCATCGACGCCCTGATGGCTCAGGCGCAAAGCGCGTTGCTGCACTCGCCAGGCGCCCGCGCCTACTACGACCGGCAGAAAGCCCGCGGCACCGGTCACAACGCCGCCCTGCGCCAACTCGCCAACCGACTCGTCGGCATCCTCCACGGCTGCCTCAAAACCAGCACCCCCTACGACGAGACGACCGCCTGGTCGCACCACGCCGAGAACATCGCAGCTTGACATGTCAGCTCCTGGGATGTCTTTCCAGTTCGATCAACGTAGTGAGCTCGCGCCGAATGCCGGTAACGCCTGACGCCACCAACCAGTTCGGATGTTCCGCTCCCCGCGCCATGTCCACCAGCTCGGCATACCGCTGACCGTTCACGCCCAGCGTCGCCAGAATCTGCGCCACATCTTCCGGCTTCGGTAAACGCGTACCTGATTCGTAGCGCGACACCGACACGTGGCTGACGCCGATCTGATCAGCGAGTTCCTGCTGCGTCAACCCGGCGTCACGACGACACTCGCGAAGTTCGGCGCCGAGTGCGCGAGCCTTGGGCGTGTGTTCGGATTTTCCGACCATGAAAACATCATTGTGCCTTTGACCTGCGCAAACAACCCCCTATCGGGTAGTTGATCGATCGATTCACCAGCGGCAGACTTTTACCGGTAAGCGCGGTAAGTCCTTCCGAGACAGGAGCCGCTGATGTATCCGTTTCACTGGGTGCCTGCTGCGGGGCAGCGGCATGCGAGCTTGGCCGACAAGCCCGTCGGGTGCGCTTATCCGACCGGGACCGTCGTGGAAACGCTGTGCCAGCAGGAGGTTTCCGCGGACAGCAGCGAGCTGGCGTGGTTGTGGGGCACCTGCGCCGAGTGCAACCAGAAGGCGCGGCGGATAGCCGGTGTCGACCCCTGAGCGCGAAAACCGCTGCCCTGACCGCTTTCCGCTCGACCGACCAGGAGGAACCACCCGATGTCCCCGCTCTGGACCGTGACGGCGTGCCTGCTCTCGATGTTCACCGGCATGACGCTGATGTACGCCTGCCACCGGCGCCCCCAGCACGCGGGCGCGGGCGAAGGCGCGACGAACGTCTGGCAGCTGATCGAGCACGTCGAGGCCGAAGCCCGCCGGGCGGAACCCACCGGCAGACACCACCTCCGCGAGCCGGACGTCCCCGAGCCACCACCGCAGTGGCCCACAACTCCACCCGAAACTCCACCGCTGGAACTCCACTACCGCGTCCTGGAATCCCTGCGACGCCTCTGAAGACCCGGCTCGATGCGCCCCCGACCCCCGAGCATCGAGCCGCGCGGCCGGGCGGGTTCGCCCCCTCCCCGACACCGCCCGGCCGCACCCCGGAAGGCGCCTTCGAGCGAGCTGCTCGAAGGCGCCTTTCAGCGCGCCGGGTTCAACTCGTAGTGCCGGAGGTCGTGCCGAGCTGGATCGGGGTGCCGGTGAGCCATTCGCACCAGTCCGCCGTTTCGCGCAGCGAGCAGGTCGCCGTTCGCTCCACCGCCGCCAGGTTCGGCGGGCGGAGGTCCGCGCGGCGCAGGGCCGCCCACTGGGCCGCGTTGAGGATCAGCACGCGCAGCTGGGGCAGCTCCGCGATCGGCGTGATGTCCGCGAGCTCGACCGCCGACAGGTCCAGCCTGGTCAGGGCCGGTAGCGTGCGCAGCACTGCGATGTCGAGGCGTTCGGCCGCTCCGGCGAGCTTCAGGTCCCAGAGCGTCGGCTGGCCCGCCAGTGCTTCGACGTCGATGCGTTCGGCTTCGATCGCCAGGGATTCCAGCGCGTGCAGGCCGCTCGACGTCGGCGTGACCAGCTTCGCGCGGTTGATCCGCAGCTCGCGGAGGTTCCGCAGCGGCGCCAGCGCGGCAAGATCCAGGTCCACCGCGTCGTTGATGTGGATCAGCTGGGTTTCTTCTGCCCGGTCGACGATCTCGGCCAGGTCGCGGTTGCCGAAGTCGTGGTAGACCAGCTCGTCCAGGCCCACGCCGCCGAAACCGGCGTAGGTCTGCAGGTAGTCCGACTCGTCGTCCTCGTAGTCGCCGTCGCGCAAGGCCTCGACGACGCCGGCCAGCACGTCGGCCACCGATTCCGCGTAGTAGTCCGGCGGGCCGTGGATGTCGCGGCCGTACTCGAAGACCTGGCCGGGCCTGCCCCGCTCGGCCGGGTCGAGGTCGACCGCGAGGTTGTTCATCGCGAAGTCGGTGGCGAAGGTGATCCACCAGTCGTTGCGCGAGAGGCGCTTGATGGTGTCCGGCGGGTCCGATTCGAAGACCACGGCGTCGTCGAACGGCCCGTCGTTCCAGCCCAGGGAGCCCGGCTGGTGGTACTCGACGACGTGGTCCAGCGGGTAGGGCGAGAACTTGCCGAGCAGGCCGGTCTCCGCCGCGTCGTCGCGGGTCATCCGGTAGAGCGCGCGCAGGTCTTCGGGCAGCCGCGCGCCCAGTTCGGCTTCGGCCGCGGCGATCTCCTGCTCGGAGTAGCCGGGGCGCAGCGCGGGCGGGCGTCCCTTGATCTGCTCGTAGCGCTCGACGAACTCGTGGAACAGGGCGGAGATCTCGGCCAGCACCGCCGGATCGGTGGGCGCTGCGGTGTGCTTCGCCGCTTCCGGCAGCGGCATCCCGGGCAACGGGTGCCCGGGCAGCCGGAATTCCTCGTCGAGCACCACGCGGGACTCCGACTCCAGCTTCGCGCTGAACGCCAGCTCGAACCGGCCGCACTCGCGGACCACCAGCTCCACGATCAGCGGGCGGCCGCGACGCGGCACCGGGAGCAGCTCCACGAGCGCCGACTTCGCGTCGAAGAAGTCGGGATCGAGGTCGACCTCGACGCCGACCGGGTGCGTGATCCGGGTGGCCCCGGCTTCCACACGCAGCCACACGACCGCGGGCCCGGTACGCCCGCCCCCGGTGCGCACGCCCAGCGCCAGCCGCCGGGCCGCCGCCTGAAGTCCCGTTGTCATGCGGGAATTCTCCACGTACCCACCGCAAACGGCCGAACCGGGCTCACCGTCCAGGTGCCGGACAGCGGACACCGCTGACCGGCCCGCAACCGAATGGTCCTTTCGCACTAAGAGGTCCCGCCGACGTGGAGGCGGCACGTCCAGGAGTCAGCGCCGCTTGAGAACGGATCGCTGGTGTCCCGGAGCCCGGCCCTCCCGCGGTCCGGCCCACGAGGTGATCCGCGCATCGCGGACGACCAAGACCTCGGCGATCTCGTCCCAGCCGATCGCCAGCCCGCCCCGGGTAATGACGCCGGTCTCGGTGACGGCCAGATCGCTAGGTCTCGAGCGCGATGCGCTGCGGGCCCGCACCCGATCAGGCCTCGGCGTTCGGGGCTCGGCAGCCCGCCAGCTGCTCGCGGACCTCACCGAGCGCGAAGCCGAGCAGGTTGAGGCCGGGCCACTACTGCGGGGAATCGGCTCGCGGGTCGTCGGCGGCCAGTCCGATGCCCCAGACCGCGTCCACCGGGCTGGCCTCCACCAGGACTCGCTCGCCCGTGCTGCGGAGGAACTCCGCCAGCTCCGGGTGCTGCGCGAACTTCGCGGCGTTGCCGGTGCGGACGATCTCGCAGCGCGCCTCCTCCCAGCGCTGCTGGTCGAAGCCGCGCACGCCGCGGCCGAGCGCCTTGGCGCGCTGCGGGTGGCCGGATTCCAGGATCCGCTCCGCGCTGTCCCAGTCGTCGAAGAGGGTCGCCTTGCGCCACATCATGTAGTGCTCCGCGGTGGCGAAGGTGCGTCCGTCGATGACGAACGGCGCCGGCCACCACTGGCTCAGGCAGCCCTTGCCCGCGCGGCCGTCGCGCTCCGGCTGGTGGCCCCAGAAGTGCAGGAACTTGACCCGGCGCCCCTCGCGGGTCAGGTCGATCAGCTCGGCGACGTCTCGCGGGTTCATGCCCAGCAGTGTCGCAAACGTCCGCATTGGACAGCAGCTGGTTTTCCGGCACGTGGCCCCGGTCACGCCGCGTGATGATCTCCGGAACGCCTGCGATGGCGATCACAGCGGCCGCGGGAGGCTTGGGTGCCAGGCAGGACGCGGTTCGCACGCCACGCCGCGCCCTGTCTGGCACACCCCCAGCACCCCGATTCCACGATCGTGGAATCTCGACAGACGGTAATCTTAGATGCGAGAATCCGTCAATCGCCGAAACGGTCCAAGACCCGTGAATCCCGGAGAGTGTGATGAACGACCCTGGTGCCGCCCTGGCCGAGCGGCTGGCGTGGCTGCGGGAGTCCTTCCCCAACCCCGAGACGGGAAGGCCGTACGAGGTGAAGGCGATCGCCGCGGCCACCGGGATCTCGCTCTCGCAGCTGTACAAGATCCTCTCCGGCGAGTCGCCGAACCCCGGCTGGCAGCACCTCAAGGCGCTGGCCGGCTTCTTCGGCGTCCCGCTGGACACCTTCGACGACGGAGAGCACGGCGAGAAGATCCGCACCCAGCTGGCCGCGCTGGTGGAGCTGCGCAGCCTGAAGGAAAGCGGCGTGGAGGCGGTGAGCCTGCGCGGGCTGACCCCGGCCCAAGCCGACCGCATTCGCGGCGTGGTCGAGGACCTGCGCCGCTCCAACACCAGCTCGGATCACGATGAAGCATGAGCCTGATCACGAGTCGTTCCGCTGCGTGCGCCTGGTGCTGGTCATGAGCCAGGATCGCGGTGTGAAGCCGTCCCAGCAGCGCGATCTCGCGGCCCGGTGCCAGGAGCTGGCGACCGCCCTGCCCCTGCCCTCGCCGTGGGACCTGGAAGCGTTCATCGCCGAGCTGGCCGAGCTGCGCGGGCGGCCGATCGAGCTGCGCCGGGTGTCCGCTGTGGAGTCCGACAGCCCGTGCGGCGCGCTGATCTCGCTGGCCGACCGGGACGTGATCGGCTACCTGCCGAGCACCCCGCTGCACGAGGAGCACATCATCCTGCACGAGGTCGGCCACCTGGTGTGCGGGCATTCCGACACCAAGCTCGCCGACTCGCCGCTGGTGGCGGCGCTGGTGCCGGACCTGCCGCGGGAGCTGGTGCAGAGCGTGCTCGGCCGCTCCGCCTTCGACGCCACCACCGAGCAGGAAGCCGAGCTGGTGGCCAGCCTCTACCTGTACCGCGCGGGCCGCGCACCGGCGCCGATCCGCCGGGTGCGCAAGCTCGACGCGAAGACCGGCCGCACGCTGCGCGAGATCCAGGCGACTTTCGACAACGCCCGCCGCGGCCCCGAGAAGCGCCGATGACCAGCATCGTCCTGCAGACCGCCGGCCTCATCGCGGTGCTGGCGGCGCTGGTCAAGCTCGTCCAGTCGCGGCGTTCGCCGACGCCGAGCGTGCGCTACCTGTGCGGCGCGATCGGTTCGGTGGGCCTGTCCGCGGCGCTGGTCGCCACCACCTCGCTGACCTGGGTGGCGACCTGGGAGCCGATCCCGAACTCCGGGCGGCTGGTGGCGAACCTGCTGGCCATCCTGGCGGCGGTGTGCGTGCACGGGCTGCTGGCCCACCTGCTCAACGAGCCCGCCGAGGCGCGGCGCGTGATGCGCGTCCAGTTCCTGGTGGCCGGGATCGCGGCGGCCGCGATGACGGTGCTGCTGATGTCCGCGGGCATCCCGTTCGACCCGGACTTCCTGGCCGCGTTCGCCGACCACCCGGCCGTGGCTGCCTACCTCGTGGTGTTCTCGCTGCACATCGGCTCGGCCACGCTGGCGTTCGGCTGGTTCCTGCGCAGCTACATCTCCCAGACCAGCCGCCGCTGGCTGCGGGCCGGGCTCCGCACGATCCAGGCCGGCTGCGTGGCCTCGGCGGCCTGGGCGGCGAGCAAGATCGCCGCCGCGGCCGTCTCGGTGGCCGGGCACCAGCCCGGCATCCTGGACCCGATCGGCGGGGCCTGCGCCGCGGCGTGCGTGGCGCTGGTCGCACTCGGCGCGACCATGCCCGTGTGGGGGCCGTGGCTGTCGCTGCCGTTCGACTGGTGGCGCGCCAAGCGCCAGTCCCGCCTGCTCGGTCCACTGTGGAACCGGCTGGCCGGTGAGCTCCCGCAGATCACCCTGCCCGCCGGGATGGTCGCGACGAACGCGCAGTTCGCCCTGTACCGCCGGGTGGTGGAGATCCGCGACGCCCAGCTCGTCCTGCGCCCCTACGTCCACCCCGAGGTCAGCGCGTGGGCCCGCCGCGCGGCCGAGGAAGCGGGCCTCGACGAGCGCGCCGCCCACCAGACCGCGGAAGCGGCCTGCCTGGTGACGGCGCTGGACGCGCACGCGGCGGGCCACCGCCACCAACCGGAACCGGACGAGACGAGCGCGCCGTACCGCGGAGTCGCCTCCGACACCCGCACCGAGGCGAACTGGCTGATCAAGGTGAGCCGAGCGGCGGAGCGCTCCCCGATCGTCGCGCAGGTGCGCGACCGGGCCCGAGCCGACCTCCCCGATCCTGCGGCGTGACCGGCGCCTGCGCGGAATCGGCCGAACGCGGTCGCGACCGGGTTCCGCCGGAGAGCGGGTCCGGCGATTTCGCGCGGAATCGCAACCCGGCCCACCGCGCCCAGGTGCCGGGCCGTGCGGTCAGACGAGGGCGGTGAAGAGGCCGCCGCCGATGATCGCGCCGACGATCGCGCCGATGGTGACCTGGGCCGCCGTGTGGTCGCGGACGTGCACTCGGGACCACGAGATCGCCGCGACCACCAGCAGCAGGGCCCAGCACACCGGGTGGAAGAGCACCGCGAGGATCACCACCGCGCCCGCCGCCACCGCCGAGTGCATCGAGATCTTCCACCAGACCGTGATGCCGCCGGTGACCAGCAGCGACACGATCATCGCGATGTCCAGGGCGATCAGCAGCCACGGCGCGTTCAGCAGCACCAGCAGCCCCAGCCCCACCAGGCTCATCACGATCAGCGCCACGAACGGCACGAACCGGCCCGCCCGGTCGCGCACGTGGTGGCTGTCCCAGCGCCCGGTGCGCGCGCCCCACACGATGACGCCCATCGGCAGGATGCTGCTGGTCACCGACACCAGCAGTCCCCAGCCCAGCGCCGGACCGATGCTCGCGGTGGCCCGCCAGGCGACCGCGATCGGCAGCACCACCACGATCACCCACGGCGCGAAGATCTCGGTGAGCACGCGTGCCAAGCGGTCCGTGGAAGTCTTCGTCTCGGATGCTGCGTCGGTCATGAGGTCCTCTGCCGCTCGGATCGGTCAAACCGATTGTCACACAGCAGGATTCCCGACCTTCCCGGCACCACCGGCACGGACCTCGGCGAACCACCGGATTGCCGGGCCGGCGATCCGTCCCTGTGACGCCCGGCACTTCGGTGCGCGATCGCGGAAGAGATGAACCGAGAGAGCATCCGCCGCAACCGGTTCTTCTCGCGCTGAACGCTTCTAGCCCACGCTGTCGATCAGCAGGTTCAGGCGCGCTTCGCGGTGGCTGGCGCGGAGGCGGTCGGCGCGGGCGAGGACAGCCAGGCCGCGTTGCCCTGCGGCCAGTCGGGGATGCCGAAGCCCGCCGCCGCTCCGGCCCCGTCGATGACGAAGCGCAGCTGCCTTCGGGATCCACGCGGCCACCGGTGTCGTGGTGGTCGTCGCGGCGCTCCTGCTGCTCCGCGAACGCCCGGTTTCAGAACGCGGCTGAGCCGGGTCAGGCGCGCTTGGCGTGCTCTTCGGAGCCGGCGACCATCTCGATCAGGCGGTCGCCGAGGACCTCCGGGATCACCCGGGCCGCCGAACGGGCCGCCGCCGCGTTGAGGGCCGACATCACCAGCGGGCGGAGGCGCTGGAGGACGTCGCTGTAGTACGGGACCTCCTCCTCGGTCGGCACCGGGCGGGTCAGGACGTGCCTGCGGACCATCTCGACCAGGTGGCCCGCCACGTGGTCGATGTCCTGCTGGAGCTGTTCGGCGAGGTCGAGCACCTCGCCGAGCGGCACGCCGAGGCTGACCAGCTCGGCGCCGGCGTCCAGCAGCTGCGGGCTCTGGGAGACGAATCCGCGCCCGCGCCGCTCCAGCAGGCCGAGCTCCATCGCGCGCTTGACGTTGCCGGGGCTGAACTGCTTGCCGAACATCCGGCGCAGCTCGGTGGCGGTGACCGCGCGGGGCGCTTCCTCGGCCCAGGACTCGCCGACGACCTCCTCCAGGCCGAGCACGTCGCCGAGGCTGCGGCCGGACTCCCAGGCGGAGATCATCTCCTTGATCTGCGCGAACGCGTAACCGCGCTCCAGCATGTTGATGATCAGGCGCAGCCGGACCAGGTGCGCGTCGGAGTAGATCGCGGTGCGGCCCTGCCGCCGGGGCGGCGGCAGCAGTTCCCGGTCCTGGTAGACGCGCACGTTGCGCACCGTCGTCCCCGCTGCCCGAGCAAGATCGTCGATCCGGTATTCCGCCACCCGGTGAAGTCTAGTGACCCTGTTCGAACCGCGCCGAGGCCCGCAGTGCGGCGATCACTCGTGGTCGCCGTCCACGTAGTACCAGGCCCCGCCTTCCTTGGCGAAGCGGCTGTTCTCGGTCAACGTGCCCTTCTCCCCCGGCAGCCGGTAGTGCGCCCGGAACCGCACGGTGCCCGCCGAGTCGAACGGCCCGCCACCGGTGCGCTCCAGGATCTCCAGGTGCACCCAGCGCTGCTCGGGATCGAGCTCCACCTCGTCCGGCCGCGTCGAGGGGTGCCAGGACGCCCGCAGGTAGGCGGCATCCCCGACCGCGAAAGCGCTGAACCTGGAACGCATCAACTGCTCGGCGGTGCTCGCGCGACGTTCACCGGAGTGCAGCGGAGCGCAGCACTCGGCGAAAGGTTCACCGAGCCCGCAGGGGCATCGTTCGGCAGTGCTCACCGCACCAGCTTCTCACCCACCGGGCCGAGGTCGTGAGTGCGTAGCAGTGTTCGAACACTGCTACGCACTCACGACTGCTCAGCTCTCGCAGCAGTGGGAGCCGGTGCCGGTGCTGGGCGGGACGTCGAGGGTCGGGTTGCGGTCGAAGAAGCCCACCGGTTTCAGGGTGAAGCCGCAGAGGTCCACCGGCATGATCGGCCAGTCCTCGCTGCGCGGGAAGTGGGTCAGGCCGAAGGTGTGCCAGAGCACGATGTCCTCGCCGTCGATGCCGCGGTCGGCCGCGGTGAACGCCAGGATGCCCGCGCCGCCGTGGCTCTGGTTCACCCACTCGCCCGCCGGGTAGCGCTCGTCCTGGTCGTACTGGGTGACCCACAGGTGCTTGGTCGCGAACGCGGCGCGCTTGGCGATCGAGGACTCCGGATCGGCCAGCAGGGCCGGATATCCCTGCGGGTGCAGCGCGTAGCCGACCGGTTGGCCGAGCCGGTTGGTGCGCTCGGTGTTGACCACGTGCCAGGTCCGGCCCGCGGTCGGGTTCGCCTCGCGGCCCGCGTCGCTCTCCCGCGCCAGCCGCGTGACGCTGCGGGTGAAGGCGTTGCCGTGCGGGTTGTCCGGGCCGATCGGCACCCGCTGCGCCTCGATCTCGTCCACCGCGTTGCGGGTTCCGTCCACCATCATGTCCAGGCGCGCGCTGAACAAGTGCTGGTGGTACGGACCGCCGACGCCGGGGGCGAGCTCACCGGCCCAGCGCGAGCCCTCCTCCGAGTAGGCGGAGGTGAACACGATGCCGGTCGCCTTGGTCTCCAGCTGGATGGTGCCGTCCAGGTAGAGGTACCAGTAGAAGCCGTAGTCGTAGTTGCCGACGGAGACGAAGAACGACACCACCAGACGCCGCTGCCGCCGCGTCTCGGCCGACCCGGTGAACACGTCGGTGTGCTTCCACAGCACCCCGGCGTCCTCCTCGTGCATGCACACCGCGTTGCGCAGCGTGCGCGGCGTGCCGTCCTCCTGCGCCACCACCGCGTCGAAGTAGCGGATCTCGCCGAGGCAGTCGCAGCCGAGCACGAGTTCGTTGGCCAGCTTGCCCATCGCGTACTCGCCGGCGTCGAAGTAGTTCTGCCAGAACCGGACCGGCGACGGGTCGCCGTAGTTGACCACCATCTCGGCGATCGACGCCCGGTAGATCACCGGCCGCTCGCGGTCGCCGTCGCGGAAGGAGAGCTGGTGCAGCACCAGGCCCTCACGCGGGTCGAAGCCGATGCGGAACCGCCAGTTCTCCCACCGCACCTCGTGGCCGTCGACCTGGAAGCTCGGCCCGTCGGGCTGGGTGATCTCGATCGGCCGCAGGCTGTCCCGGTGCGGGCCTGCGGAGTAGTCGCCGCTCTCCTGCGGCACCGGGAACTTCCGGTCGTCGACGACCTCCAGCACCCGCCGCTCGATCACGTCGACGTAGGCCACCAGCCCGTCGATCGGGTGCGCCCACGGCAGCTCCTCCGGGCTGTCCTGGGCGAAAGCCAGCGCGCGCAGCATCCGGCGGCCGCGCTCCTCCGCGGTGCCGAACCACCCCGCCGACAGCGGGCACACCCGCACCTTGGAGATGTCGTCGAAACCGCGCTCGCGGATGGCGCGCTGCCAGGTCTCGTCGGCGCGCACGATGCGCTCGACGAGCTCGTACTCGTCGAGCATCACCGGCGGCTGGCCCTGCTCGGCAGGGTCCACCACGGCCTTGTCCACCACTTCACCGCTGGTCAGCGACACCACGGTGGTGGTCAGCTCCCCGGTGCCGACGTCGAGCAGCACCGAACGCGCGCGGCGGTCCACCGGATCGCCGTCGCGGTGCGCGAGCACGCTCGCCTTGTCCGGTTCTGCCAGCTGCACCAGGGGAAAACGGGTCGACTCGTGCAGCAGGCCCGCCTGCTGCAGGATCTCGCGGTTGCGCAGGAACTCCGCCTCGCTCAGCGGTTCCAGCGGGTGCATCGTCATCGCGTCCAACCTCTCGAACGTTGGCGAACAGCTCAACCCAGGCGCACCCAGACTCCCTTGGTCTCGGTGAACTCGTCCAGTGCGTGAGCGCCCATCTCCCGCCCCCACCCGCTGGCCCCGAACCCGCCCCACGGTGCGGCCGGGTCCAGCAGCGGGAGCATGTTGACGAACACGTTGCCCGCCCGGATCGCCGCCGCGGTGCGGTGCGCGGTGGCCAGATCCCTGGTCCACACGCACGCGGCCAGGCCGTACTCGGTGTCGTTGGCCCGCGCGGGCAGCTCCTCCGGATCGTCGTAGGGCAGCACCGACAGCACCGGCCCGAATATCTCCTCGCGCGCGATCGTCATCCCATCGGTGACACCGGAGAACACCGTCGGGTGGAAGAAGTGGCCCGGCCCGTCGCCGCGTCGGCCACCGGTGACCAGCTGCGCGCCCTCGGCCAGCCCGGTTTCGACGTATCCGGCGACGTTGTCGAGGTGTTCGGCCGAGACCAGCGGGCCGAGCTGGGTGTCCGGGTCGAGCCCGGCGCCCAGCCGCAGACCCTCGGCGGCCGCGGCGATCTTGGTGGCGAACTCGTCGACGCGCTCGCTGTCGACGTAGAAGCGGGTGTAGGCGGCGCAGACCTGGCCGGAGTTGAGCAGCGCGCCCTGCAGGTTGCCGGCGACGGCGGCGTCGATGTCGGCGTCGCGGGCGATGATGCTGGGCGCCTTGCCGCCGAGTTCGAGGCTGACCCGCTTGAGGTTGCCCGCGGCGGCCACCACGATCTTCTTGCCGACCTCGGTGGAGCCGGTGAACGACACCTTGTCCACCGCCGGGTGCTCGGCCAGCGCCCGGCCCGCGTCCGGGCCGCCGGTCAGGCAGTTCACCGCACCCGCGGGCACCCCGGCCTCCGCGCACAACCGCGCCAGCTCCACAGTGGACAGCGGCGTCTGCTCGGCGGGCTTGAGGATCACGGTGTTCCCGCAGGCCAAGGCGGGAGCCAGCTTCCAGGCCGCGATCATCAGCGGGAAGTTCCACGGTGTGATCAGCGCGCACACCCCGACCGGCTCGCGGCGGGTGTAGTGCAGCGCGTTGGGCACCGACACCGGCGAGGTCGCGCCTTCGATCTTGGTGCACCAGCCCGCGTAGTAGCGGAACACCTCGGCGGCCATCGACACGCTGACGCCGCGCGCCACGCCGATCGGCTGGCCCTGGTCGCGGGTCTCCAGCCGGGCGAGCTCGTCGGCCGAAGCCTCGATGAGATCGGCGATCCGCCACAGCAGCCGCGCCCGCTCGGCGGGCGGCATCTCGCGCCAGCCGGGATCGGCGAACGCCTCGCGCGCGGCGTCGACCGCGCTGTCGACGTCGGCCGCGCCCGCGTCGGCGCAGCGCCCCAGCAGTTCGCCGGTGGCCGGGTCGTGGGTGAGCAGCTCGGCCCCGTCGGCGGCGGGCACCCAGCTGCCGCCGATGAGCAGTTGTCGGCGCACGTTGTCCTCCTGGTTGCTGGCGACGCCGACCACTCTGCTGCCGCCCGGCCCAGGCTTCTTGCCCACGCGCGAACTCCTGTTGTCCACCCGCGCACGGATCACCGAGCGGCACCGTTTCCGCAGGTAGAGGCCCGTGAGTACTTTGTGGTGCTATAGCCGCACAAAGTACTCACGGCAGCTGAACAGGGGAAACGGAGCCGATGATGTGCCGCGGGGCTCAGCCGCCGAGGTGCGCCGAGCGGTACTCGCGCGGGGAGACGCCGAAGGTGGCCTTGAACAGCTTGGAGAAGTGGGCCGCGTTGGGCAGGCCCCAGCGGCCCGCGATGGCGCTGACCGGCAGCTCCGCCAGCTCCGGGTCCGCCAGGTCGCGGCGGCAGCGCTCCAGCCTGCGGGCCCGGATCCAGCCGCTGACCGGGACACCGTCGGCGGAGAACAGCTTGTGCAGGTAGCGCACCGAGATGTGGTTCTCCGCCGCGATCGTCTCCGGCCCCAGCTCGGGATCGGCGAGGTGCTGCTCGACGAACGACCGCAACCGGCCGAGCAGATCACCGCGCAGCGCCGCGGGTTCGACGCCTCTCCACCGCCGCGGACAGCACGTCCAGCACCGCATCGCAGATCAGCAGCCCGGACCGCGATCCGGCCGCGTCCTCCCGCACGCACAGCTCCTGCACCAGCGAGCGCACCAGCCGCCCGGTGCCGCGCTGGCCGTCGAACCGCCGCGCGCGCAGGTCGGCGAGGTCGCTCGGGCGCAGCCGCAGCAGCTCGCGGGGGAACATCAGCACCACGGAGCGGAACGACTCGTCGAAGCTCAGCGTGTACGGCCGGCCGGTGTCGTAGAGCGCGAAATCGCCCGGCGCGAGCACGGTTTCGCGCCCGTCCTGGCAGACCACGGCGTTGCCGCGCACCTGCAGGCTGACCTTGAGCTGCCCGGCGTCACCGCTGCGGATCAGCTTCGAGGTGCGCGAAACCCGGTGCGGCGCGGCGGAGATCTCCGAGAGGTGCATCGCGCCGATGTGGTTGGACCGGATCCGCGCGCGGAACCGGCCCTGCCGCGTGGCGCTCGCCTGCAACGGCACGAACGCGCCCGAGATGACCTGCTGCCAGGCTTCGAAGTGGTTCGCCTGCACCGCGGCAACGGCCGACATCCAGACCTCCATTGGTCGATGCCGAGCACGCTACAAAGCCCGCCGGGAAAAGGCCACGGTTACCGCCCGGTCACCACGGGTCAGTTCGCGGCGAAGCGGTGCCGGTGGGCGGCGATCGCCACCCGGTTCTCGACGGCCCACTCCCCGAGACCCAGCGTCGCCACCAGCAAGGACCGGCCGATCCCGGTGAGCTCGTAGGCCACCTGCGGCGGCACGCTCGCGTGCACGTGGCGGCTGACCAGCCCGTCGCGCTCCAGCTTCCGCACCGTCACGGTGAGCATCCGCTGCGAGATGCCGGGCACCGCGCGCTGCAGCTCGCCGAACCGGCGCCGACCGCCGCGGAGCTGCCCGAGGACCGGCAGGCTCCACTTGTCGCCCACCAGCGACACGATCTGCAACACGTCCCGGCAGACCTCGTCCTCGTCCTGCAACGGTTACCTCCTTGTGCGCAGCGCACCGAAATGTGCCGTCTTGCAACGACTTCGGCCGGGGCTCGACGATGCCCCTGGAGGAACAGGTGCACCGAACGCTGGTGATCGTGGGAGCCGGGCCGGGGCTCGGCATGGGAGTGGCGCGCGCATTCGGCAAGCGCGGGTACCGGGTCGGGCTGATCGCCCGCGACGCCGAGCGCCTGGCGGCCTCGGTCGGCGAACTGGGCGGGCTCGGCATCACCGCCGCCGCCCGCCCGGCCGACGTCGCCGACCACTCCGCGCTGGCGGGCGCACTCGACGGACTGCGCGGCGAACTCGGCGAGATCGACGTGCTGGAGTACAGCCCGGGGCCGCAAGGCGCGCCGATCACCTCGGCTGCCGAGACCACGCCGGAGTCCGCTGCCGCGCAGTTCGCGCTGAGCACGCTCGGCGGCGTCGCCGCGGTCGGCCACGTCCTGCCCGCGATGCTCCGCCGCGGCAGCGGAACGCTGCTGCTGACCACCGGAGTGTCGTCGAAGGTGCCTGCGCCGTTCCTGGGCAACGTCGGGCTCGCGATGGCCGGCCTGCGGAACTGGGCGCGAGCGCTGCACCTCGAACTGGCCCCGAAGGGCGTCCACGCGGCAGCCGTCGTGATCGCCACCGGGATCACCGCGGACAACGCAGACGAGATCGGCGAGCGCTACGCCGAACTGGCCGAGCGGCCCGACCGGGCGGAGGAGGTCATCGGCGACGTCGCCGCCTTCGAGGAGCTCGTCCGCAGCGCTGCTGCGGTCCGGTGACCGCCGACGTCGGCGGCCCGGTCGCCGGGGGATGTGCGACCGGGCCGCGCGTCACGTGCGGATGCCCGGGGGTGAGCGGGCACCGTCGACTCGCGCGGTTCCGCGGCCTGCGCCGTAGCGCCGCGGAATCACGCGGGCACCAGCGGGATCCACCGGTGCCGGGCCACCGCGCGGGCAGCCGGAACGTGATGCACGCCATGCTGCACCCGCGCACCGGCGGTGTCGCCCTTTTGCAGCTATCGACACTTCTGTCACTTGTGTAACCGGGCTGAGCTGGTGGGTTCTCCGACAGCGGGACGGGTTAACGTTCCCGGACCCGGTCGTGGCGGAGGTGAACATCGTGCTGCGGGTGCAGGCGTCGCTGTCCCGGCAGCTGCTGAGCTGGCAGCTGCTGATCATCTTCGTGCTGCTCGCGTCGGTCGCGGTGTTCTCCGTGGCGCAGACCGACGTCGCGTTCCGGGCCACCGAGGGCAGGCGGATGCTCTCGGTGGCCGAAGACCTGGCCGCCACCGACGGCGTGCGGGTCAGCCTGCTGAACCCCTTCCGCCGCGACGCGCTGCCGATCTTCGCCGAGTCCGCCCGCAGCCTCTCCGGCGCGGACGCCGTGATCATCGCCGACCACCGCGGCATCGTGCTCACCTCGCCCGATCCCGCCCAGCGCGGCAAGCCGCTGCCGCTCGGCGAGAGCACCGTGCTGCACGGCCGGTCCTGGGTCGGCGAGATCAGCACCGACGTGGACTCGCTGGTGGCTCACGTGCCGGTGATCTCCCAGGACGCGAAGATCATCGGGGTGGTCGCGGCGGGCAGCGACACCCCGGACGTGCTGCAGGGACTGCGCGAAGCTCCCGAGAACCCGTTGGCGCTGCTGGCCTTCGCCACCGTCCTCGGCGTGGCCGGGTCGGTGCTGCTGGCGCGACGGGTCAAGCGGCAGACGCTCGGTCTGGAGCCGCGCGAGATCACGCGGCTGGTCGAGCACCGCGAGGCGCTGCTGCACGGCGTGCGCGAAGGCGTGCTGGGCGTCGACGAGCAGAACCGGATCACGCTGGTCAACGACCAGGCGCGGCAGCTGCTGTCGCTGCCCGACGACTGCGTCGGCCGCGACATCGACTCGCTGGACCTCAACGACCGCGCCCGCGACGTGCTCACCGGCCGCACCGACGGCGTCGACCAGATCGTGCTGCGGCGCGGCAAGGTCGTGGTGCTCAACCGGATGCCGATCTCCTCGGTCGGCGCGGTGGTCACCATGCGCGACCGCACCGAACTCGTCGACCTGCAGCGGGAGCTGGCCGTGCACCGCGACACCACCGACACGCTGCGCGCCCAGGCGCACGAGTTCAGCAACCGGCTGCACACCATCTCCGGGCTCATCGAACTGGGCGAGTACGACGAGGTGCAGCGCTACGTGCTGCGCATCAGCCACCGCCACGAGCAGTGGCACGCCGAGGTCACCGCGCGCATCCACGACCCGGCGACCGCCGCGCTGCTGATCGCCAAGGCGAGCCTGGCCGCCGAGCGCGGCGTCGGGCTGCGCCTGAACGAGGGCAGCTACCTGCCCGAGGTCGGCGAAGAGCTCTCCGCCGACCTGGTCACGGTGCTGGGCAACCTCGTCGACAACGCGCTGGACGCGCTGGAGGGCTCAGCGGTGGCCGACCGCTGGATCGAGGTCGACCTGCGCGCCACCGACGAAGTCGTCGCCGTGGTGCGCGATACGGGCCCGGGGGTGGCCGCCGAGATCGTCGAGGAGGTCTTCCGGCACGGCTTCACCACCAAGGCCGCACGCGGCGGCGATCGCGGGCTGGGGCTGGCCATGACCAGGCAGATCTGTCATCGTCGCGGCGGCTCGGTGCAGGTGCACAACGCACACGGCGCGGTGTTCACCGCGCGGCTGCCGCTGGAAGGACCACAGGCATGATCAAGGTGTTGGTGGTGGACGACGACTTCATGGTCGCCAAGGTCCACAGCGGGTACGTGGCGAAGGTGCCCGGTTTCGAGGTCGTCGCGGCCGCGCACACCGGGACCGACGCGATCCACGCGGTGGACGAGCTGCGGCCCGACCTGGTGCTGCTCGACATCTACCTGCCCGACATCGACGGGCTCTCGGTGCTGCGGCAGGTCCGCGCGCACCCGACCGCCGACCCCGACGTCATCATGATCACCGCGGCCCGCGACCTGGAGGCGGTGCGCGGCGCCATCCGCGGCGGCGCGCTGCACTACCTGATCAAGCCGTTCAGCTTCGAGGCGCTGCGCGACCAGCTGGAGAACTTCCGTTCGCTGCACAACAAGCTCGGCGAACTGCCCGCCAACGCCCCCGCCGCGCAGCACGACGTCGACCGCCTCTTCGGCAACCGCACCCGCCGCACGACGCCGCCGAAGGGGCTGACCAACGAGACCTCGGACATCGTCGAGCGGATCCTGCGCGAGGCGACGGCGGCGGGCGGCGACCTGTCGGCCACGGAGTGCGCTGAGGCCAGCGAGATCTCCCGGGTCAGCGCCCGCAAGTACCTGGAGCACTTCGCCGACACCGGCCGCGCCGAAGTCCGCCTCCGCTACGGCGGAACCGGCCGCCCCGAACGCCGCTACCGCTGGTCCGGCTGAACCCGACGCGCGATTTCAATGGAAATCAGACGTCCGATTTCCATTGAAATCGCGTCGACCCCGACCCACCGTCGGCGTGTCGGACGCCCGACACACCGACGGTGACCGCAAGTTCAATTGAAATCGAAGATCCGATTTCAATTGAAATTGCGTCATTTGGTTCCCGCGGCGGCGACAACCCCGCGGAACCGGGTTGGTGAGCAGCCGCATGCGCCGGAGGCGCAGAACGCCTGGAAAACCGATTCTCAGGCGGTGGGCAGGCGCAGGCCGTTGTAGCCGGCGCGGGCGTCGGCGAAGCGCTTGCCGACCTCGTCCCAGTTCACCACGTTCCACAACTGCTTGATGTAGTCCGCCTTCACGTTGCGGTACTGCAGGTAGTACGCGTGCTCCCAGATGTCGAACACCAGCAGCGGCGTCGTGGCGATCGACAGGTTCGAGTGGTGATCACGCAACTGCTGCGTCACCAGCCGACGACCCACCGGATCCCACGCCAGCACACCCCAGCCGTTGCCCTGGATCGTGCCCGACACCGCCTCCATCTGAGCCCGGAACGCGTCGAAGGAACCGAAGTCCTCATCGATCGCCGCCGCCAGCTCACCGGTCGGCTTGTCCCCGCCGTTGGGCGAGAGGATCTTCCACCACACCAGGTGCAGCGAGTGCCCCGCCAGGTGGAACGCCAGCGTGGTCTCCAGCCCCACGATCGACGAGAAGTCACCCTTGTCCCGCGCCTCGGCGATCTTCTCGATCGTGTCGTTGGCGCCCTTGACGTAGGTCGCGTGGTGCTTGCTGTGGTGCAACTCGTTGATCTCACCGGCGATCGCCGGCTCCAACGCCGCGTAGTCGTAATCCAACTCCGGCAACACGTACTGCGCCATCGAACTCATCCCTTCACCGAATCTCGCGGTTCTCCAGCAGTCTCGAACCTCCAGCGCACTCAAGGTCAATGACGCAGCGTTAGTGTGCTCGATCACTTTTCACCCTGTTCGGGACACGACCGGGCAACTACTCTGCGCTCCAGCACGGTCACCCGGAGGAACCATGTCCGAGAACTCCCCGCTCCCGCACGACCTGGACCTGGACCGCCCCAGCGGCGCGCGGGTGCACGACTTCCTCCTGGGCGGCGGCAGCAACTTCTCCTCGGACCGCGAGCTCGCCCGCCGGGTGCTCGCGGTGGCCCCGGACGCGCGGCTGGACGCGCTGGTCAACCGCGCCTGCCTGCACCGCGTGGTGCGCACCTGCCTGGACCTGGGCATCCGGCAGTTCCTGGACGTCGGCTGCGGCATCCCGACCATCGGCACCGCGCACCAGATCGCGCAGCAGCAGGCCCCGGACGCGCGGGTGGTCTACATCGACAGCGAGCCGCTCGCCGTCACCCAGGGCGAGCTGCTGCTGGAGGGCGTTCCCAACGCCGCAATCGTGCAGGCCGACCTGCGCGACGTCGACGCGGTGCTCGCCTCCGACCGCGCCCGCGGGCTGTTGGACCCGGCCGAACCGGTGGCGGTGCTGATGTTCTCCGTGCTGCACTTCGTTCCCGAGCACCCGGCCGAGATGATCAGCCGCTACCTCGACGCCTTCCCCCCGGGTTCGCCGCTCGGGCTGACCCACTTCACCGCCGATCACGCACCGGAGACCATGCGTGCGGTGGCCGACCTGCTGTCCGCAACCGCGCGCAGCCGCGCCGAACTGGAGTCGCTGCTGGCGGGCCTGGAGGTGCTGGATCCCGGCGTGGTGCCGACCGCGGACTGGCGACCGGATCCCGGCGATGCGGACCTGAGCACCGGCACGCCGCTGAGCTACGCCGCGCTGGCCCGAAAACCGTGACCAATCCGACATGGTCCGACCGGTGCGGACCGCTGCGCCATCTGCCCAGCGCAGAACGCGATGATCCTTCGAGATTCAGACAAACACCCCTGGTACGGTGACCCGCGTGCCCGAGATGACACCCACTGCCACCAAGCGGAGCTCGGGCCGGAGCAAGCGCAAGATCAGCTGGGACGTGGTGCGAACCGCCTGCGTCGTGCTGGTGATGCTCTACCACTCCACTTTCCTGAGCACCTACCTGCATCCGGAGATGACGCCGCGCTCGGTCGTCTTCCCGTTCCAGGTCGGGGCGAGCCTGCTGCTGGTGATCTCGGCGTACTTCGCGTGCGTGACCATCGGCCGCGGCACGCTGCTGCGCTACTGGTGGGGGCGGATGGCCCGGCTCGTTCCGCCGTTCGTCGGCGCCGTCGTGGTGGTCTTCCTGGTGATGCGCTGGGCGGCCGTGGAGGGCTGGTTCTACCCCACCCGCAGCGATCTGGTGGCCAACCTGCTGATGCTGTGGAACTGGAAACCCGCCGACTACTGGTTCATCGACGGTTCGCACTGGACGGTCCCGCTGCAGCTGATGGGATTCACCGCCGCCGCGGCGCTGTTCGCCACCAAGTGGGGCCACGGGCGGCGGATCATCCTCGTGCTGTGGCTGGCGGTGCTGCTGCCGATCGTCCAGTGGCCGCTGCGGGTCAGCGATTCCTCGGAGATCTACCGGACCGTCGTCGACGGCATCGGCGTGCACCGCTGGCACCTGTTCGTGGTCGGCGTAGCGATCTGGCTGTGGTCGACGCGGCGGATCTCGCTGCCGCACTTCCTCGGCATGCTGCTGGCCTGCATGGCCGGTCAGGCGCTGCACAACTACGCCGAGACCCCCGAGGGCCTGGTGGCCGACTGGGGATCCACGATCGCGGTGTGCCTGGGCATACTCGTGGTGGCGGTGACCGCCTACGGACCGGACTGGAACCGGGTGGTGCCGAACTGGCTGGCCGGCCGGATCAGCTGGTTCGCGGGCATCTCCTACGGCGTGTTCCTGGTGCACCAGACGATCGGCTACATCGTGATGCGCAAGCTGGACGACGTCGGCGTCGACCCGCTGCTGCAGACCGCCGCGATGCTGATCGCCGGCACCGTCCTCGGCTGGGCTCTGACCCGCGTGGTGGAGCGCCCGTCGCACAAGTTCCTGATGAACACCTACGACAACCTCGCCGCCCGCCGCGCGGCGCGGACGAAGACCGGCTGATCCGGACACCACGAAGGGCACCCCGCGCGAGCGAGGTGCCCTTCGTCGTTGCTCAGCGTGGGTGCCGCTGGAGCGGTTCGGCGTCCAGGACCGCGGAGCGCATGGCCGGTGCTTCGACCTCGGCCCAGCGGCGGAGCGTCTGCTCGGCTTCGGCCTGCTGGTCGGCGGGCAGGCCCTCGATCTTGGCTCCGTGGTTGGCGCCCGGGACCAGGTAGCTGTACGAGTCGCGGGTGCCGGGGCCCAGCTCGAAGGGTTCGGCGCTCCAGGGATCGCGCTCGCCGTTGACGAACATCAGCTCCGAACCCCGGCTGCGCACCCACGCGTCGACCCGGTGCATCACGCCCGGCTCGAAGCGCATCGGGATGTCGCGCGAGACCAGGTTGCGGGGCTGGCTCAGCTCGCGGTTGTGCAGCAGGTCGGCCAGCGGCTCGTCGGAGACGTGCGGCCAGCCCAGCTGGGTGCCCGCCTGGTAGTAGTACGGCGCGTACGGCTCGATGCCCTGGTCGGTGTAGAAGCGGAACTCCGTGGTCTGGTCGAAGAACGCGTAGATCTCGTCGGTGCTCGCCGTGGTGGCGGGCACCTGGGCGCAGTCGTCCTGGCCGCGGTACTGCCAGAACGCGAAGGGCGTGTCGATCACTGTCATCTCGAAGCCGCGGTCGATGTCGCCGATGATCCGGTCGAAGGTCAGGCCCTCGGCGTCGGCGTAGGCCTGGAACTTCGCCACCAGCTCGCCGCGCCGCACCAGCGCCTCGCGCTGCACCGCGGTCAGCGCCGCGCGGCAGGCCGGGTCGGTGCCGACCCCGGCCAGGAACTCGTCGTAGCGGTCCCGGTCGTTGTCGACGTCGTTGGGCGCCACGTAGGCGACCGTGCCGTCGACGTCGTCGGGGTAGAACCGCCGGTGGTAGACCGCCGTCATGCCGCCCTTGCTGGCCCCGGTGGTGATCCACCGGTCGTCGTAGACCGCGCGCAGCGCGCTGATCACCCGGTGCTGGTCGGTGGCGGCCTGCCAGATGTCCAGGTCGCCCCAGTCCGCCGGGTCCGGGCGGGACGGGGTGAAGAAGCGGTGCTCCAGGCTCACCTGGTTGCCGTCGACCAGCCGGGTCGGCTCGGTGCGGGTGGTCTTCTCCGGCAGGTCGTAGCCCGAGGCGTAGAGCACGGTCGGCCGCGACAGGTCGCGGTGCAGCAGGGTCAGGCGCTGCTGGAACTGCCCGGCCGCCGGGTTCCGGTGGTCGGCGGGCTGGGTGAAGGTCAGGTCGAAAAGCCGGAATCCCGGTTCGGTGGGCCGCTCGCCCACCACCGTCAGATCGGGCACCGCCTCCAAGCGGTCGCGCACGTCGTCCGCCGGTGGTGCCGCACCCACCGGTGCGCCGACCAGCAGCATGCCGCACACCGCGACGGTGGTGACCAGACCGCGCCAGTTCATTCCGCCTCCCACTGCGCCGAATCCCAGTCGAACCTAGTGATCACGCGCGGAGCCCGGAAGATCCCGGCGAGTTCTCGCCGGGCGGCTCCGCTGGTGAGGATCTTCGCGGTTCGTGATCGACTCCGCCCGCCGAGCGGGCGGCCGGGTGACGGCGGGGGTGCGGGCAGCGCGGGTCTCGCGAGAACCCGCGAGCCCTCGCGAGACCTCGGCGTCCTCAGGCGCCGGCGGCCGCTCCTTCGGGCACCGGCTCCTCGTGGCGCTGCTCCGGGACGTCGACCTCGTCGGCCGACGCGTGTCCATTGTGGACCACTTCGGCGACGTAGCCGTCCGAGCCCTCGGTGGCCGCGCCCGCTTCCGTCGCGGCCAGGAACGGCTCCGCGGTGGCCAGCACCTGCTGCGCGGCGCGGACCCGCTGCGCGAGGTCCTGCCGCATGCGCAGCATCGTCTCGGCGTACTCGTCGGCCCGCCGGATCCGCCGCTCCGCTTCCGCGGTGGCCTCGCGGACCCGCCGCTGCGCGGCCTCCCGGCTGGCCTGCTCGCGCTCGGCCATGATGCGCATCGCCTCTTCGCGGCGCGCCGCCATGGACACCTCGAAGTCGTGCTCGACCTGGGTGCGCCGGCTCTCGGCGTCGTTGTCGAGCTTGCGGCGGCAGTCCTCGGCCTCGCGCTTCATGGCCTGGACTTCCTCGCGAGTGCGGGCGAGCATCTCGTTGCGCTGCTGCTCGGACTGCCGCCGCCACTCGTCGGCCTCGGCGACCAGCTTCTCGTAGCGCTCGCGCAGCTCGGCCGCGGCCTGCTCGCTACGCGCCCACTCGTGCTCGGCCGCGGCCTGCGCGGCGGCGACCACCTCGTTCGCCTCATCGTTGGCGAGCCGGACCATCCGGCGTAAGCGGTCCGTCAGCGCAGCGGCATCGACCGGCGTGCGGGCCTGCTCGTCGAGCTGCTGCTTGAGCGAGTCAACTTCGGCCCGCGCCTGCTCCAGCTGCGCGGTCAGATCGCCGACCTGGCTGAGCGCCGAGTCGCGATCCTCGGCGAGCATCCGCACCTCGGCCTCGGTCTGCTGAATGTAGAACTTCACCTGAGATCGGCGGAACCCGTACCACACTGTGTCGAAATCCGACTTAAGCGGCACCAATTCGCGGTCTTCGCTGTGCCCCACGGTCTCACCCCACCTGAGTTGATCAAATGTGCTGGGAGCGAGCCACGCCCCGACGCGGCAAGTCCGTTGTACACCGGAAAAACGCCCGGCGATGTGCTCCACCGGGCTGAAAACCGGCGGCGGCGCACGCCCGGCGCGCAGGGTGCCACGGATCGCTGGCACCATTCTTCCCGGCCCGGGCAGCTAGATCAACAGCCCCGGATTCGGTGCAATGCAACGGACATCCGATGTTGACCGATCGGACACCCGGCGAGAAATGCCTGCTGGAATCAGCTTTCCGCGGGTCGCGGCAGCACCCGCCGGAATATCATCTCGATTTCATCTCGGCTCGGCACCGATTCCCGGACGATGCCTTGCAGCAGCAATCCGCAGAACACCACCGACAGCGCGCGGCCGGTGGCCGGGTCGACGAGCGAGGCGAACAGCTCCGCCAGCGCGCTGTCCCACTCCTGGCTCGCGCCGTGCAGCGCGGGCTTGTGCAGCGCGGCGATGTAGAGCTGGTGCTCCACCGCGGTCTGCGCGCGAGCCGGGCCGAGGTAGTGCAGCACCAGATCGGTCAGCGCGACGGCAAGGTCGCCGTTGAGCCCCTGGGCCCACTCCCGCAGGTGCGCGACGTCGTCGGCGGCCGCCTGCCGCAGGGCGCTGGCCAGCAGATCGTCGAGGGTGGCGAAGTAGTAGGTGGTCGACCCCAGCGGCACTCCGGCCTGCGCCGCGACCGCGCGGTGGGTGAGCTTGTCCACACCGCGCTCGGCGACGACGGCGATCGCGGCGCGCGCGATGCGCTCGGGCCGGGCCGGGTCCTTGCGGCGCGCGGCGGGCGCGGGCTGCGTGGTCGACATTCGCTTCGGCGTCCCTCCCGTGTTGCCGGCCACCTCCGGTAGCGGGCCGGATGACCTCGCCCAGCCTGCCATGCCGCGGTGCCCGCGCGATGCGGCCCAGGTCACCGAATTGGCGTTCATGCTGTTCGGAGCGCATATTTTCAACGGAGAACGACATCCTCCTAGCCCGGTGATGTACAGATGTACACCACCGGTGTTAGGGTCTTCGGCGGCACTGAGAGCAATCGCACCAGGTCGTGGAATCGACCTGACGCTGGAATTGAACGAAGACCGCGCACGGCCGCCACCGAATGCACCGCCAGGAGGTGAAATCGCACCACGGCGTGCCGACGGCACCATTCGTCGAATTTCGCCCCGTTGCGACGACGACGATTCGCGTGGCGAAGTGCCGGCTCTCGCGGCATTGTGTGACCACACCGCCACCAGAAGTGCACGGACGTGCGGTTCCAGCACATTAAGCACAACCGACATCACGGGGATACGAGCATGTCGAAAGCTGAGAATTCGGCGGCCACGCTGTTCATCGACGGCGAATGGGCGCCTGCCGCGGACGGCCGCACCCGCGAGATCCGCTGCCCCGCCGACGGGCAACTGGTCGCCACCGTGGCCGAGGGCGGGCGGGCCGACACCGAGCGCGCCATCGCCGCGGCCCGCCGCGCCTTCGACGAGGGCTCCTGGGCGACCAGCTCGCCGTGGGAGCGCGGTGACCTGCTGCTGCGGGTCAGCGACATCCTGGTGCGCGACAAGGCCGAGTTCGCCCGCGCCGAATCGCTGGACACCGGCAAGCGGCTGGTCGAGAGCGAATTCGACATGGACGACATCGCCGCCTGCTTCCGCTACTTCGGCAAGATCGCGGGCACCGACGCGGGGCACCTGGTCGACACCGGGTCGCGCGACTCGATCAGCCGCGTGCAGTACGAGCCGGTGGGCGTGTGCGGCATGATCACGCCCTGGAACTACCCGCTGCTGCAGGTGGCCTGGAAGGTCGCCCCGGCCATCGCGGCGGGCGACACCTTCGTGCTCAAGCCCAGCGAGCTGACGCCGAGCACCGCGATCCTGCTGATGCGCGCGCTGACCGAGGCCGGGCTGCCCGCCGGTGTCGGCAACCTGGTGCTGGGCACCGGCGCCGAGGTCGGCTCGGTGCTCTCCGAGCACCCCGACATCGACCTGGTCTCCTTCACCGGTGGCCTGCACACCGGCCGCAAGGTCTCCGCCGCGGCCGCCGCCACGGTCAAGAAGGTCGCCCTGGAGCTGGGCGGCAAGAACCCCAACGTGGTCTTCGCCGACGCCGACTTCGAGACCGCCGTGGACTACGCGCTGACCGCGGTGTTCCTGCACTCCGGCCAGGTGTGCTCGGCCGGGGCGCGGCTGATCGTGCAGGACGAGCTGCACGACGCGCTGGTGGACGAGATCGTCCGCCGCGCCGAGCTGATCCGCCTCGGCGGGCCGTTCGACGCCGACGCCGAGACCGGGCCGCTGATCTCGGCCGCGCACCTGCAGAAGGTCGACGACTACGTGGCCAAGTCCGTCGCCGAGGGCGCTGTGCTGCGCACCGGTGGCCGCCGCCCCGAAGGCGAGCGCTACGCGAACGGCCACTACTACCTGCCGACCGTGCTCGACAACGTGCAGCAGGGCTCCTACGCCGTGGTCGAGGAGTCCTTCGGCCCGGTGCTGACGGTGGAGCGCTTCACCGACGAGGACGACGCGGTGCGCATCGCCAACGACACCCACTACGGCCTGGCAGGCGGGGTGTTCACCGGTGACCCGGCCAAGGCGCAGCGGGTGGCCAACCGGCTGCGGCACGGCACCGTGTGGATCAACGACTTCCACCCCTACCTGCCGCAGGCGGAATGGGGCGGGTACAAGCAGTCCGGCATCGGCCGCGAACTCGGCCGCGCCGGTCTCGGTGAATACCAGGAGGCCAAGCACGTCTTCCAGAACCTGCGGCCCGGGCCGCAGAACTGGTTCGCCGGCGAATAAGCAGTTCGACGCGCTGCGGCGGTGTCCGATCCACCGCCGCAGCGCACCTGCGCGGCCGAGCAGGCCGCGATCGATCACGCAAAGCAAACAACCACCCGGTCCATCGTCCCCCGCACCCGGCGGGCGGAATCGACCGGGAGAGGAGTTCAGGGCATGAGCAGCCCTACATCAACTACAGTCCCGCTCAACCGCACCTCAGGGGACCGTGACGCAACTCAGCCACAAGACGCCCCGAAACGCGAGATCACTCCGGAACGCAACCACCACTGTGAATCTCGGAGAGGCGGTACAGCATGAGCGCGCCCAATTACGATGCCGGGCTCAACGAGTTCGGTTACACCAACAAACTGAAGAGAAGTCTCGGAGGTTTCCACACCTTCGCGGCCGGGATCAGCTACATCTCGGTGCTCACCGGCACCTTCCAACTGTCCTACTTCGGCCTGTCCTTCGGGGGCCCCGCCTACTGGTGGTCCTGGCCGATCGTGTTCCTGGGGCAGTTGCTCGTGGCGTTGAGTTTCGCCGAGCTGGCATCCCGGTACCCGATCGCCGGCTCCGTCTACAACTGGGCTAAGAAGCTGGGCGGTCAGCACGTCGGCTGGCTGGCCGGGTGGATGATGCTGCTGGCCTCGATCGTGTCGATCTCGGCCACCGCGCTGGCCTACCAGAACACGCTCCCGCAGATCTGGTCCGGTTTCCAGGTGATCGGCGACGGCTCCAACAGCACCGACGCCGCGGTCAACGGCATCCTGCTGGCGCTGGTGCTGATCCTGTTCACCACGATGGTCAACGCCTTCGGCGTCAAGCTGATGGCCCGGATCAACAGCGGTGGCGTGTTCATCGAGCTGGTCGCCGCCGTGCTGCTGGTCGTCGCGCTGGCGCTGGTGGCGGTGAACCCGCCGACGGTCGTGTTCGACACCAACGGCACCGAATCGGCCTTCGGCGGCAGCTACCTCAGCGCGTTCCTGATCGCCGGGATCGCCTCGTCGTACGTGATGTACGGCTTCGACACCGCCGCCTCGCTGGGCGAGGAGTCCATCAACCCGCACCGCAACGCGCCCAAGGCGATCCTGCGGGCGCTGATCGCCTCGTTCGTCCTCGGCGGCCTGATCCTGCTGTTCGGCATGATGGCCACGCGCGACTTCTCCGCGCCGGAGCTGGCCTCCAGCGGCCTGCAGTTCGTGCTCAACGACGCGCTGGGGCCGTTCGTCGGCCGGTTGTTCCTGCTGGCCATCTTCGTGGCGATCACGGTCTGCGTGCTGGCGGTGCACACCGCGGCGATCCGCATCGCCTTCGCCATGGCCCGCGACAACGCGCTGCCCGCAGGCAAGCTGCTGGCGCGCGTCAGCCCGCGGTTCCAGACCCCCGTGATCCCCGCGGTGGTCATCGGCGTGCTCGCGGTGGCGCTGCTGGTGGTCAACATCGGCCAGCCGCAGATCTTCACCGCCATCACCAGCCTGGCGATCATCCTGATCTACATCTCCTACCTGCTTGTCACGGTGCCGATGCTGATCGCGCGGCTGCGCGGCAAGTGGCAGCCGACCAAGGAGGAGGGCCGGTTCAGCCTGGGCAAGCTCGGGCTGCCGGTCAACGTGCTGGCGGTGCTGTGGGGCGTGGGCATGACGGTCAACCTGGCCTGGCCGCGCCGCGAGGTCTACAACGCCGAACCGCCCTACCACTGGTACCTGCAGTACAGCTCGGTGCTGTTCGTCGGAGTCGCGGCGGTGGGCGGATTCGCGTACTACTGGTTCGTCCAGCGCCACAAGGTCGGCGTTCTCGCCGACCACGCGTCCACATCGGACAACGACGAGACCAGCCCGGTCGCCTGAGGTCCGGCACCTCGCACGGGTGGGCGAGATGACCGGAACCTGCGGAGAAGAAACGGAGATTCGGACAATGACAGACCAGTTCGACTACGTGGTGGTCGGTGGCGGTAGCGCGGGCGCGGCGGTCGCGGCGCGGCTCTCGGAGGACCCGAACGTCACCGTGTGCCTGCTGGAGGCCGGGCCGTCGGACGTGGGCGACAAGGCGATCCTGGAGCTCAAGCGCTGGATGGCGCTGCTGGAGTCCGGCTACGACTGGGACTACCTGATCGAGCCGCAGGAGAACGGCAACTCCTTCATGCGGCACGCGCGGGCGCGAGTGCTCGGCGGCTGTTCCTCGCACAACTCCTGCATCGCGTTCTGGGCCCCGGCCGAGGACCTCGACGAGTGGGAGTCGATGGGCGCCACCGGGTGGAGCGCCAAGGACGTCTTCCCGCTGTACAAGCGGCTGGAGACCAACGACGGGCCGGGCGACCACCACGGCCGCAGCGGCCCGGTGACCATCCGCAGCGTCCCGCCGGAGGACCCGTGCGGCGCCGCCCTGCTGCGCGCCTGCGAGCAGCAGGGCATCCCGACCACGGAGTTCAACTCCGGCAAGACCGTGGTGCACGGGGCCAACTGGTTCCAGATCAACGCCCGCGAGGACGGCACCCGCTCCTCGTCCTCGGTGTCCTACCTGCACCCGAACCTGGACCGGCCGAACCTGGAGATCCGCACCCAGGCGTGGGCCAAGAAGGTGACCTTCAGCGGCACCCGCGCCACCGGCGTGCAGTACCTGGACGCCGACCTGATCCACACCCGCACGGTCACCGCCAGCCGCGAGGTGGTGCTCTCCGCCGGCGCCATCGACACCCCGAAGCTGCTGATGCTCTCGGGCATCGGCCCGGGCGAGCACCTGCGCGAGTTCGGCATCGAGGTGCTGGTGGACTCCCCCGGCGTCGGCTCCAGCCTCCAGGACCACCCGGAGGGCGTGATCAGCTGGGACGCCAAGCAGCCGATGGTCACCGACTCGACGCAGTGGTGGGAGATCGGCATCTTCACCACCACCGAGCCAGGGCTGGACCGGCCGGACCTGATGTTCCACTACGGTTCGGTGCCCTTCGACATGCACACCGTGCGGCAGGGCTACCCGACCTCGGAGAACAGCTTCTGCCTGACCCCGAACGTCACCCGCGCCCGCTCCACCGGCACGGTGCGGCTGCGCAGCCGCGACTTCCGGGACAAGCCGAAGGTCGACCCGCGGTACTTCACCGACCCGCACGACATGCGGGTGATGACCGAGGGCATCAAGCTGGCCCGCGAGATCGTGGCCCGGCCCGCGATGCAGGAGTGGGCGGGCGCGGAGCTGTTCCCCGGCCCGGACGTGCGCACCGACGACGAGATCGCCGACTACCTCAAGCGCACCCACAACACCGTCTACCACCCGGCGGCCTCGGTGCCGATGGGTGCCGACGACGACCCGACCAAGCCGCTGGACGCGCGGCTGCGGGTCAAGGGCGTGCAGGGCCTGCGCGTCGCGGACGCCTCGGCGATGCCGTTCCTGGTGGCGGTGAACCCGAACATCACCACCATGGCCATCGGTGAGAAGTGCTCGGACATGCTGAAGGAGGACAACAGCTGATCCGGTGCGGGGCCACCGCGCCCCGCACCTCCGAACGATCTCACCCGATCGATGCCGAAGCCGGTGCTGTTCCCCGAAAGCAGCTTGGTGTTCGGTAGCTGCGAAGGCCCCTCCGGTCCCCCGCCCTGGAGGGGCCTTCGCCTTTGTACGGTATTTCCGGTTCCGCTCCGCGTGGTCGTGCGATTTCAATGGAAATCAGACGTGCGATTTCCATTGAAATCGCGGCGGCGCCCGCAGTTCGGCTGCTGCCCCGGGTCAGGCCGGGGACATGACCTCGTAGAGGTTTCCGGTTTCGTCGCAGAAGAACAGGCCTCGGGGGCACAGCGGGTGGTCCACCCGCCCGTTGTCCGGTTCCAACGGACTGCTGCCGAAGGGGACACCGCCGTCGCGGAGGCGGGCGAGGATCTCGTCGAAGTCCTCGGGCGTCACGTCGAAGGCGAGGTGGTGCGGTTCGGCGTCCGGCACCGTCATGAACTGCAGGGTCAGCGAGTCGTTGACCTCGACCGGGGCGAACTTCCCGTCGAAGCCGTCCGGCGGCAGGCGGCGCAGGCCGAGGACCCCGGCCAGGAAGTCGGCCGCCGCCGCGTTGTCCCGGGCGGGGACGATCGTGTGGTTCAAGGTGATGGTCATGCAGTCCCGCCTCTCCGCGTTTTTCAGCGGTGGTTGCGTCCGAATTGATCTTGCGTTGTGCGGTTTCTCGCGGCTGGGTTGCACCACGGTCCCCTGAGGTGCGGTTGAGCAGGACTCAGGTTGGCGCACAGGGGTGTTATGCCGCTTCCACCAGCGCACCGTGTAGGAACAGGTCGACGAGCTCGGCGGGTTCCACCCCGGCGGATTCGCCGCCCATGCGCCCGCGCGTGTACAGGAATCCCAAGAACATCGCGGTGAGCTTTTCCGGCGGCAGCCGCAGCGAATCCCGTTCCGGCTCGAAGAGCTCGGCCACCGCATCGCGAACCTGGTGCCCGCCGTCCCGCTCCGCGGGCTCGGGCCGCTGCTTCGCGCGCTTCGTCCGGAGCTTGCCCGCCATGGCGTTGCGCGCACCGCCCGGATGTCCGGTGGCGTGCAGCGCACCGGCCAACGCGCCGATCCGCTCCAGGTGCGCGGCCAACGCATCCGCCGCGGCGTTCAGCCGGTCGACCAGCGGGTCGTCGAGCGAGATCGAGGCGATCTCCCGCGTCACCTGATCCGGGCGGAGCGCCTCCTCCATGCACGCCGAGATCAGCTCGTCCTTGTCCTCGAAAACCCGGAAGATGGTCGCCTCCCCGATTCCGGCGGCCCGCGCCACCTGCTTGGTGGTGACCGCCGCGCCGTACTCGGCCACCAGCGGAATCGCGACCGTGATGATCATCGCCCGTCGCTCTTCGGGACTCATTCCCGGCGCCCTGCGCCGCGTCGTCTCACCCATGCCCACAACCGTACGGAGTGAGTACTCACTCCGTCAAGGGCGAAGTGAGTACTCACTCCGAAGCGCACCCAGGGACGACTCACCGCTGATGTCTGGGCCACACAAGGGTTTTGGCAGGTGATGGGCCGTGAGTGTTTTGTGGTGCTATAGCATCACAAAACACTCACGGCACCTGACCAGCGGAAACACTCCCCCAGCGGTGTCAGGCCGGGTCGGGGTAGCGCATCACCAGCGTCGCGAGGACGTCGTCGGCCGGGGCCTGGTAGACGTGGTCCACTCCGCCGTCGAAGCGGATGTAGTCACCGGGACCGAGCGTTTCGGGGGCCGATTCCGGGCCGGTGACCAGAGTTCCGGAGTGCACCAGCAGCTGCTCGACCACGCGGGGCCGGTGCGCGGCGGAGACGTACTTGGAACCCGCGCGCACGCGCAGCCGGTAGATCTCCTGCCGCTGGCCGCCGGTGACCACCCGGTCCATCAGCTGCACCTCCACCACCTGCCCGGACAGCTCCGCGCCGCCGGCGCGGTTGACCACCACGGCGGGCTCCGCGCCGGGCTCCGGCTCCGCGACCAGCAGCCGTCCCAGTGGAACGCCGAGGACCGTGGCCAGCGCGTAGAGGGTTTCCAGCGTCGGATTGCGACGTCCGGCCTCCAGCTCCGAGAGCGTCGCCTTGCCGATCCCCGCTCGCCGCGCGGTCTCCGACAACGACAGCTCGCGCTCGGTGCGGGTCGCGCGCAGGTTCGCCCCCACCACCTTGACCAGCTCCACCGTTCCTCCTAGCATCGCGTCGTTCCATATACAGAACGGACGGGTTCCAGTGCAGTTGCGTCAACGGCTCCCCACCGCCTCGGCATCCACTCTGGTCGCCGGTGGAATCACGACGCTGGTCGGGGTGGTCAGTTCAGCGGCCCTCGTCTTCCAGGCCGCTCGTGCGCTCGGCGCCGGGCCCGCCGAGATCGCCTCCTGGATCCTCGCGCTGGGCGTGGGCATCGGCGTCACCTCGATCGCGCTGTCGCTGCGCTACCGGGCTCCCGTCGTGCTCGCCTGGTCGACGCCCGGCGCCGCCCTGCTGGCCACGAGTGGTCACGGCGTTTCGATGTCCGAGGCCGTGGGCGCGTTCCTGCTGGCCGCCGCGCTGACCGTCGTGGTCGGGCTGACCGGTTGGTTCGAGCGCGCGGTGGACCTGATCCCCGCCTCGATCGCCGCTGCCCTGCTCGGCGGGGTGCTGCTGCAGTTCGGCATCGGCGTGTTCACCACCATGCAGGACCAGTTCTGGCTGGTCGCGGCGATGCTGGCGGGCTACCTGCTCGGCAAGCGCCTGCAGCCGCGCTACGCGGTGCTCATCGCGCTGGTGGTGGGCGTCGCGCTCGCCGGCGCGCAGGGTTCGTTGCGGCTGGGCGGCGTCGAGATCGCGCTGGCCGCTCCGGTGTGGGTGTGGCCGAGCTGGTCGCTGCACACCACGATCAGCATCGCGATCCCGCTGTTCGTCATCACCATGACCTCGCAGAACCTGCCCGGCGTCGTCACGCTGCGGACGCACGGCTACTCGACTCCGGTGTCACCGCTGCTGTCCTGGACCGGCGCGGTGAACGTGGTGCTCGCGCCGCTGGGCTGCTTCGGCATCAACCTGGCCGCGATCACCGCCGCGCTGTGCATGGGCCGCGACGCCCACGAAGATCCGGCGCAGCGCTACAAGGCGAGCATCGCCTCCGGTGTCTGCTACGTCCTGCTGGGGATCTTCGGCGCGACGCTGGGCAGTCTCATCGCGGCCTTCCCGCTGGCGCTGATCACCGCGCTGGCCGGGATCGGGCTGCTCGACACCATCGGCGGTTCGCTGGCCAAGGCCACCGAGGACGCCGACAGCCGCACCGCGGCGCTGATCGCGTTCCTGGTGACGGCATCGGGATTGACGGTGTTCGGCATCGCTTCGGTGTTCTGGGGCCTTGTCGCCGGTGTGGCCGCGCACCTGATCACGCGGCGGCGGAGCTGATCAGCGCGGCGCGCCGCTGCGCCGGACGAGCAGCACCACCAGTGCCAGCAGCGGCAGCACCACCAGCGTCGCCAGGCCGTACTCGAACGCCGACGAGGAGACGAACGACCGCAGCCCGGCCGCGCTGCCCTGCCACGCGGTCACCGGCTGATCGCAGGTGATCGAAGCGGTGCCGGAGAACCAGCGCTGCACCTGGAGCTCCTCGACCTGCCGCTTCGGTTCGACCACCCGGGGCGCCCCCGACTCGGGCACCACCTCGCAGGTGCCGAAGCGGTTGAACTGCAGCACCACGTCGCCGGCCGTCCAGCTGTGCGGCTCAGCGCGGTCGACCGCGGCGCCGGACACCGAACCGGCCACGATCACGCCGATCCCGGCGATGCCGAACAACGCGCTGAGCACCACCAGCAGACATCCCGGCAGCAGCAGCCGCCGACGAGGTTTCGTCACCACCGGTCCGGCCGGTGCATCCAGCTATCGTTGCCGAAGTCGTCGGGATCGTCCCAGTTCGCCTCGGCAGGCCGCGGTGGCGTGCTCGAAGTGCCGGGCTGCTCCGGCGCCGGTTCCCTGGAGGCGATGACCTCGTCCACGTCGTGGCCTTCGCGCAGCAGCGTGTGCGCTTCCTCGAACGCGGGCATGCCCGCGGAAAGCCCGCGCAGCACGCCGGGGTCGTCCGCGACCCGCCCAGCCCGGACGTCCTGCCAGGACAGCTCACCGGCGTCGATGCGGCGCTGCAGGTCCCGGAGCTCGGGCGGGGCCTGGTCGCTGCGCGCGAACTGCTCGATCTCGGCGAGGTCCTCGTCGGTGAACGCCGGGGCGTACCTGCCGACCTGGGCCGCCTCCTCGGCGACCCGCCGCCCCTCGGCCAGCGCAGCATCGAGCTGCTCGGTCAGTGCGCGCAGCTGCGGATTGTCAATCGGACTCGACACTCGTTGCGTCCTTTCCCACCCTCATCGCGACGCCGTCAGGCACCTTCACCGGTTCCCCCGGTTCCAGTGGTTCCGCCGGACCGCATCGAGCCGGCGCCCTTGCTGAGGCCCCGTGCGGCCCACGCGCCACCGGCACCGGCCATCACCGCGCCGACGGCACCGGTCTTGACCGCCTTCTTGCCGTCGTCCAACTTCTGCTTGGCGTCCTGGGTCTCGTCGAGGACGTTCATGGCGTCGTTGACGTTGTTGACGTCCTTGATCTTCATCAACGCCGTTCCCATGCCCACGATGCCGTCGATCATCGACTTGACGCCCTCGATGATCTGCTGGACCTGGATGATGATCCGCCGGATCGCGTCGACGATGTCGATGGCATTCTTGACCATCAGCACGACGGTGGCCCAGGCGGGCGGGAAAGCGGCCTTGATCGCGGCGTCCATCAGCAGGCCGATCAGGATGTCCAGCAGGGACATCGCGGTGTTGCACATCATCCGGCAGGTGTCGGCGGTGTTCTGGAACCGGTCGCCGATCAGCTTGGCGACCTGCGAATCCGCCTCGATGCCGACCGTCCACACCACGCTGATGTGCTTCTCGAAGTTCTGCGCGGCCTCGCCCTCCCAGTGCGGCTCCAGCTCCTGGAGCCCGGCGTTGAGGTTGTTGCGCACCGCGTCGAGCGCCTTGGCGATGTTGTTCCAGGCAGCCGCGTTCTCGTCGATCTTCTCGAAGTCTCCCAGCAGCGGCTTGATCAACGAGTCGACGAGGTTCTCGCCGGTGACCTTCTCGTAGACCCAGTTGACGCTCTGCAGCTTCCAGCCCGCGGCCTCGATGAGCTCCTTGGTGGACTGCAGTCCGGGCCGGTTCTCGGCAGCGGCGTTGAGCACCGCGGCGGGATCCTGGGTGTCGGCGTATCCGCTCACTCGCGCCCCCCGAGGCTGGTGGCCTCACCCATGATCGACTCGACCTGCTTGATCCGCTCGGAGTTGGCCTGGTCGTCCTTCTCGTAGACCTCGGCGGATTCCTTGACGGCGTTCGACACTCCGGTGAGCCGCTCGTTGGCGAACTCGAGGGTTTCGCCGTACAGCTTGCCGACCGCGATCACCACGGGCTGCAGCAGCGCGAGCACCCCGGTGAATCCGCTGGTGTCGGAGCCCTTGGTCTCGGCGTGTTGGCGGATCGCCAGGAAGTGCTGGGCGTTGCGCTCCAACATGCCCGCATAGCCCCGCAGGTGCTCGGGTTCGACCCGAAACTTCTCCGCCATCTCTCCTCCAGTTCGCCGCGAAACAGCAACTGTGACGAAGTTCCAGGCGTCGAGGTTCCCACAGCGGCCGAGCGCTTTTCGGCCGTTCGGCCGGATTCGGTGCGACGGCGACGTTCCGGGCAGAGGATCGGACCGGCGCGGGCCGAGCGGAAAGCAGCCTTGTCGCAGCGATGATCGGCTCGTCCAGAGCTTCCCGACGCGGAAAGCCCTCGGCCGCAGCGAGAACGGTGGAAACGGCGGCGGGGCGCGGAGCCCCGCCGCCGTCGGGATCAGCCGATCGTCGTTGTCGTCAGGACCGGGTTGGGGTTGGGGAAGCAGCGCGAGGGCACGTTGGTGTCACCGATGATCGAGGAGACCACCGCGGTGAAGGTCAGCCCCGGGTCGTCGTGGCTGGTGCCGTGCAGCTTCGTCTCGATGGTGCCGGAGTCCCCGGCGGTGAGGTGCGCGATCACGGTGGGCAGCTCGAACTGCGAGCCGCCCGCGATCGGGCCGTCCAGGTGCAGCGTGGCGACGTTGCCCTCCACGCTGATCGTCGGCGGGTTCGGGCCGAGACCGGAACCGCCTTCCAGGTCGGCCGAGACGAACGTGGAGTTCGCCGGGATCGGGATCTTCAGGTCCATGCCCTCGATCCGCTTGACCGTGTAGCCGTTGACCTCGGAGGGAACGGTGTTCACCGCCGGGTCGATCACGATGTCCAGCGTGCCGCCGGGGGCGACGGACGCCGGCGCCGTGACGTCGGCGCCCTGCTGCAGGCTGAACTGCTGCTCGCCCACCGGGGACGAACCGGAGCAGTCGAAGTTGACGTCGAACGCGGCAGCCAGGGCTTGCGGTGTGAACGCAAGCGCAGCGGCTGCGGTCAGGGCGGCAGCAGTGGCGACACGTCTGCCACGGGATTGGGACGTCATTGGCCTCACCTCGCAGAATCGGCAACGAAAAGGTGCGGGCCGCGCGGCGACCCGAATACTTACTGCCGAGTAAACTCCGCGTCAACGCGCCGCTCGTTCCCACAATTAACAGTGCGCACCGGGGCGCCACACCCGGTGGGCCGCCATTGTGCGCACAACCGCCGTACTGATGGATGACGTTGCGACGAACGGGTTTCCGCAGCTGCCGGGATGCGCACGTCCGCGACCCACTGTGATCACCGGCCTGCCATTGGTGGTAGTTGCACGCTCACCCGGGGCAATGGCGCGCTCGTTCGTCCGAACGCCGGTCGCGGTGCACCCGTTCCGACCAGGGCTGGCAGCGGAGATCCCGGATCGACACCATGACTCCCATGCGTCTTGGACTGACACTCCCCCAGTTCGGCCCGTTCTCCGACCCGCTCCTGGTGCCGCAGCTGGCGGCCGAAGCCGAAGCGCTCGGCTTCGAAAGCCTCTGGGTGGGCGAACGCGTGCACGCCGCCACCGACCCGATCACGCCCTACCCGGGCGGTGCCATGCCCGAGCAGTTCCGCAGCGGGCTCGACCCGCTGCTGGTGCTGACGCTGGCGGCCAACGCCACCACGAGCCCGCTGCTGGGCACCAGCACGCTCAACGCACCGCTGCACCCGCCGATCCACCTGGCCCGCAGCCTCGCCGGGATCGACCGGCTCAGCGGCGGACGGCTCATCGCCGGGTTCGGGCTGAGCTGGTCGCGCGATGAGTACGACGCGGTCGGGGTGCCGTGGCGGGAGCGCGGCGCGCGGCTGGACGAGACGCTGGACGTGCTCGCGGCGCTCTGGGCAGCGGACCCGGTGCAGCACAGCGGCGAGTTCTGGACCATCAGCCCCGGCCACTTCCAGCCCAAACCGGCGCAGCGACACGTGCCGATCTACCTGGGCGGGTTGTCCCCAGCGGCGTTCCGCCGGATCGGCCGTCGCGCCGACGGCTGGCTCGGCGTGGCACTACCGGTGGAAGCGCTGCGCAAGACGATGGCCGACATCGACGACGAAGCCCGGCGAGCCGGGCGCGGACCGATCGCCACCGCAGTGCGCATCAACGCCCAAACCACCGGTCCGGACGAGCAGCTCGTGGACTACCTGCACGAGCTGGCGGGGCTGGACGTCGCGGACGCGTTCGTCGACCTCCAGTTCAGCACCAGCACACCGGCCGAGTTCCTGGACCACGCCGCCCGCATCCGGCACGCCTTCCGCCCCTGATGGAGAGGTGGCGATTTCGCGTACACGGTTACTGGTTTTACACACAAGTCAGGGGTACCCACTTGGCGTATTCCCGCAGGTCAGCGGCGCGGTTCACCCTCGCCGTTCCGCTGCCTGCGGGCGTGCAGCCCTGATCTGAGCGGCTGGTACGACTGAGGGCAAGTTATGCAACATCGCGACTAGCCCCTGAGCAGCCTTGATCCTCCCAGCCTGATCGCTGAGGCTGTGACCATGAGACTGCGCAAGGTATCCGGGTGCGACAACGACAACTGTCCGGCCGTCTACATCTCAGATCGAGGCACGGCCGTAGTCCAAGGCGCTCATGTGCCTAACGCTGAGGGCCTGACGCTCGGCGAGGGAGAGACAGCCGTAGAACTTCCCCCTGAGATCGTTCTGGCCGCTGTGCAGGCTCTACAGGGGGCAAGAAAGTGATCCTGACTGATCTACGGCAACGGTTCGCGGAGTGCCAACGGTCCGCCTGGCGGTTCGAGTGCCAACCCACCTACACCATGCCCAACGAGCAAGAGAACCTGAGCCGTTGGCGTGCAGGGGAACCGAAACCCGAGGGACATAACTCCGCCTGGCATGACCGGGTACGTGGATACCTCGCAGACGGCAAGACCCTCGGCCGTGTCCGCGTGGTCCGGCAACCGCTGACCCAATACCAGCGGTATCAGCTCACGTGGGGCATCCCCGGCAACATCGAGGCCGGGGAAGACATCAGGATCTTGGACCTGACGAACCTCGACCTTGACCTACCGTCACATGACTTCTGGTTGTTCGATGACGAAATCGTGGTTGATCTCAACTTCAACCCTGACGGGACTCTGATCAACCTGGACCAGCGAGAGAACCCTGACCTCCTCATGTACCGGAAGTGGCGTGACACGGCGCTAACACACGCTGTGTCGTTCAGCGAGTTCAATGCTCGAACCTGACAGCGAGAAGCGGGACCGCAAAGACCTAGCGGACACGCTGAGGCGGCTACGTAAAGCGGCTGGGCTCTCTGGTGAGAGGCTGGCCGCTCGTGCTGCTATGTCCCAATCCAAAATCAGCCGGATTGAATCCGGAAAGGTTCTACCGACCGTCGCCGATGTTGAACGCATCATGACGGCACTAGACGTGCCATCAGACGCACAGAGCGATATTCTCGCCGCTACACGGGCGGCGAACGTCGAATATGTTTCTGTCCGTTCGTCAGCCCGTACAGGAATCTGGAGGCGACAGGCAGAGATTAAAGCTCTGTGCGAATCATCCAAGACGGTACGGCACTTCCTGCCGATCATCCCGTCCGGTCTCCTCCAAACAGCTGAGTACGCTCGTGCGACCCTGACGCCGGTCATTGAAGGCAATCCCGCACGGGACATTGACCGTGCCGTACGGGCACGCCTAGACGCGCAAGACGCCCTTAACGATGAATCCCGGAGATTCCACTTTCTGTTGACCGAGCAGGCGATACGGATAAAACGCGCAGCAGCCCCGGTGATGGTTGACCAACTCCAGAACATGGCCACGGTCTCACAGCGACCAAACGTTGATCTCGCCATCCTGCCCAGCTCCGCCCAGATCGGAGCAAGCCCACTAAACATTTTCGTGGTCTACGATGAACGACTAGTCACGGTGGAAATGTTCTCAGGCGCCGTCGCACTCCGCGATTACCGAGACATCTCGTATCACCTAAATGTGTTCGAGTACTTCCGTGATCGAGCACTCACGGGCGAGCACGCGAGAGGCTTACTCGACTCCGCAGCAGACGAGTTTATGCGAGCACGCGACTAGAGCTACACCTGTCGATCAGATCTCCCGATAATCAAGGTAGACAATTCGGGAGGCACCACATGCGCACATGGTTGTGGCGCTGGCAAGAGCAGCGCCGGAAGCGTCAGCAATACCGATCGATGGTGAAGCGCCGGAAGCGGGTGCAGCTGTGAGCACACCAGCTGCTGAAACCGAGTCGTCGCTGACGCTGGAAGACCTCCTAACCGAACTGCGAAAGCGAGGCTGGACGCTGGTTCGCTGGGGACCACTGGAAGCTCCTGAGCTACTGGCAGCGATGTACCACCGGGCCACCAGCGCCGATGTGTTCATCCTCCGCAGCAAGGATGACGCCACCGCGTACCGATGCCCGATCATCGGTGACTCACCCGTATTCTGCCCGCCCGTGGTTGCATGGCAATACCACGGGAAACCGTCGTGGACACTGCGCGAAGTTCTGGCACTAGAAGAACCAGGGAAGCCAGGGGCACCGATGAACATCGAAGCTCCGCACCCGAAGTGCACGATTCCGCCAGGTTTGCCCAAACCCGTGAACATCAGACCACTACGACAGAACCTTTGAGCTAGCCCCCGACCAGGCGCAGGGTCGGGGGCTAGCTCATGCCTACGACCCGAGCAGGTCCAAGTGGAAACCGATAGCAACTAAACAAATGCGGACCATTAACCGATTTGACCATGCTTGCCCAACGCAACAATCCGCGCCATCTCCCGCCCTCCTGAACTAGGCAGCGCACACCTCATGCTCATTGAGCTTCGAAGCAAAATCCTCAAGGTCGCTCCCACTGCTTTGGAATGCCCATTTGGGAAAGCTCTGCCATAGCTTCAGAAATTAGGCCACCAATCAAATCCTGATAATCCGATTCCGCTACCTCCCAGTCCAACTTCCCAACCCTCAATTTGATGTCACGACCTCTATGCCAGACACGGTTTCGCATGTCCATGAACTCATACTCAACTCCCGCCTTGGTCATGCCGAGCGCGATGCACGTATAGAAGAGCATCTTAAACTTCTCTTCAGACAGGAATGGCTGATTCTCACATGCATTCGAATAACCTTCGCTAGCTCGGCGCCTGATCACCGAGGTGAGATCCCCGAGTGGAATTCTCTGAAATTTATCACTGGGAATAACTGTTCGGATCTGGACTCCGACCAACGGGTACACGGTTGACCTCACGCGAAAGTTGAAGACCGGTAAGTCACCCCGATTTGATAGGCAGAGGCAGAAAGCTAAAGACTCTAGGCTGTCATCGGTGTATGAATAGTCCAACCACGCGGCCACCTTCGCGGCCTGCTCTTGTTCATCCCGCTCATCTCGATGACGTATCTGCTCGTGTGCAGCATCCGCACTTCTTCTAGAAGCAACGGAGGACCTGTACGCGAAGAACAGCGCGACTCCTGCCAAAGCAGCAGATATCCACGAAGAAATGCTTCCCAGCACCCCAGACATGCAGCGATACTAGCAGATTAAGAGCCGAGAAGATCGAGGTGGAATCCGATTATGATCAGCACAAACGAAAGCCACTTCCAGCCGCTCCCGTGTCGACCGATTTCAATCACCTTGGAAACAAATAAGAGGACCTTCTCCACCTGGACCAGAAGGTAAGTTAAACCAGCCGCCAGTACCATTCCTAGCATTATCGGCATCCCAGCAGACCCAAAGGTCTCACTTAGCGTCCGATATCCATGCAGTTCAACAATCACGACGGGAACCATGGTCGCAACAAGCGAGAGTAATGCAATGCACAAAAGAAGAATGCGCACTAGTGGAAATTTTGCTAACCATCTACTCCATACTCGCAACCGAAGTGCGCTGCGCCGAAATCGATCGGGGCCTATCAGATCGAGCACGACCACGGCACCACCGAGAAACTGAAGGTACTTCCCGAGGCGGGCCCAATACAGCATCGGCCACCCGTACATGGTGAAGTCCTCTAGCTTCTGGCCGTCCCACCACAGTCCCACGGCCTCCCAGAAACCAACGTCTTGCACCACTGCGGCGAACCCTTACGAACCTAGAAGATCAAGATGGAATCCATACACAAAGAGGGCGAACGCAATCCACCGGAGCGGATGACCAGGATTATTTCCCCTCAGAGTCAGTTCGAGAAATACAGCAATATTCCTCACAATGAAGCTCAGAGGATAGACCAGAAATTTAACCAAGTGGATAGCGGATAGATAGACAGAAAAGAACACAACGAAGCCAACCAAGATTGCCGTGAAGATGAAGAGAATCTGCGGCTCAAAGTATGGCAATAGGCTGGCCACTTTGAAACCAGCCAAGCCAGATAGATTAAGGAGCAATCCGCCGACAATGGCCAATAAGCAGCCACTCCATCGATTAGGCATGACTGTCTCAAAAAAGACGTCGAAGGTTCGACGCGAAAGCTTCATTGCGGAAGTGGAGCGTTTCTCAACTGTAGGCATCTTACTTGCGAAGCGTCGTAACCTATTGGGTCCGGCGAGATCAAGCACCACGGCGACGCCGCCAGCGAATTGCATTAATTTTCCGATACGCGCCCACCATAGTAACGGTATCCACCACATCGTGTAATTATCAAGTTTCTGGCCGGACCACCACAAGGACCAAGCTTCCCAATAGCCGACAGACTGCAACCTCAGCCCACCTCCCAGTCAGGGAGGCGACTCTATCGCAGTGACGAGCAGCCCGGTACCAAACCAAGAAACATGCCCCTCCGGGAGGAGATACTCTTACCCGTTCGGTACCCCTAGTGCCTCCCGATACATCTTCGCCACGTCTACGGCTGGTTCACCGTCAACCGTTGTCACGTAGTCCGTCCAGTCAATACCGGGCGAAGGCTCCCGGCCGAATACCCGGCACCATGCCTCGCGGGCTTCGCTTATCCGGGATTCCCGGGGATCATGCTTTCTCGAATTCGAGCGGTACGGCTTCATCGCTTCCCCCATCGTGCATTAGCGGCCTTGCGGCCAACCTCGGAGCGGGTGAGCTTACGAACCGTTCCGGTGTCGTCGGATTCCTCCTCTTCCAGATCCGGGATCTTGAGCTGCTTCAGCAAGCTCGCCTGAGTGCTCCGGTGCTGCCGAATCTCGGTGACCAACGGAGAAGCTACCTCTTGCCCCATTGATCCTTTAACGATCAGCGGGACATCCTTCAAAGCGTCTTCTAGCCGTTGGATTAGGTCAGCCTCCCGGCAGGCTGATTCGAGCACTGCGAGTTCGTCTGGACGTAGTTCATAGTCGGAACAGATGCCTTTCCAGAGCCGTTGACCGGCCGAACCCAGGTTCTTTGGTGCACGTTGTGCCACTTGGTTTACCTCACTTGGACATGAAAAAAGCCCCGGACCAGGTAGGACCGAGGCCAAACTTCCGCGATATGAAAAATACAGGCGTGTGCGAAGCATCGAGACGGGCTGGCGCTATACCTGGCCGATCTAGAAAGCCCCCAGGGGATACCTCCCCTGGGGGCCAGCAAGTCTATTCTGAATTCCACTCACAGATTTCCACAACTCAATCCGAAAACCAAAGTCAATCGCTGCGAGCTGCGACACACTCAGCACTACCTAGCCAATGCCAACCCACTAACCACACACGCGCGAGACTCGCGCTTACCTACTGCGAACGCTTATCCCTACGTCCAGGGTGACGCTCTGGCCTGCGCTTGCGTAGCGCGCTCATGCGTGCACGTGCGATCCTGCTAGCCTTTGAACCCTCTAGGGCTGATTTGCGAGCGTGGCACACAGAACAGACAGCCCTGAGATTGTCTGCACTGTGGTTGTCTCCAGCTTGGATATGGTCTACTTCGGTGGCCTGGATTGAACACTCTGGGCCGTTGATCTGGCAGGTGTTTCTATCTCGCCTGAGCACTTGAGCCCGGAGGGCTCTCCAGTTTGGCGGCAATCGTTTAGAGCGGGAGGAATTTTCCCAACTCTCTCGCTTGGGTGGTTTCATGATGTTTCCTTCAGCAGGGACGATACGCGGAAAATCACTCTCCGATCGCCGGCTGGAACCCAGCGTATTTAGCTCTCGCGATGGGTCCAAATTCCATTGACTATGACTAACCCAAGCTTGCTCGGTTCTCTGCACTTTGACCTGTTGCGGTGTTTGTCGAACGCGGTTACTCCGCTGAACGTCTGGTGACACCCGGAGCAGTGACACCGACTAACGCCAGTCCAACGGGATGAGCAACCACCACAGGTAATCTCCACTGCAATGCCTCTCTTTGGGGTCAGCTGGGGCCATACGCGGCCCGAAAGTCTCTGGGGGTACTTCGGGGTACCCCAAGGCGGGAGAGTCGCCCAAAGCCCTACCGCGTCTCTGGGCGACTCCCGGTCAGTCGTCCGCAGGTTCGGCAGGCGGGCCGGACGTCTCAGAGAACATCCGATCGACTACCGCCCACTGCACACGGTCGGAGTCCAGCTGAGAACCAAGGAACTCCGCCCAAACCTGTTCGGGGCTACGTTCAACGCTGGCCATGCTCAGCTCCCCAGCGGGTGAGTCAGGCACAACTCAACACCGAAGTACGGCAGAGCAAGGAACGGCATCAGATCACGCACAGAAATCAGCGAGTCATCACCAAGCCTGGCGAGCTTCAGCATTTCTCCAGCCGACATGACCTGTACGGGCGAAGCTTCGAAAGCAAGCCGCTTTACTTCATCCTCGTACTGGCCGGGGTGAAGCTTGTCCGGGTCACCCTCAATGAAGTTCAGAGCAGAACCGAGAGACTGATACACCGAGTAAATCGGCGCTAGCGGCTTGGCAGCCTCCTGAGCATCAACAAGTGCCTTCAGCTGATCTCCGGTGTACGCGGAGGTCTGCGAGAACCTGCCCTCACGAACACCTTGCAGGTTTAGAGCGTGCTTGGTGAACTCCGGGGCAGCCTTGTTGAACATCTCGCAGAGCTGGGCGAAAAGATCCTTTTCGTGTTCCATAAACACGGTCTGAAGCCTGGCGAGCTTGGCCTTGTTCACCTCACCACGGAAGAAAGAATCTTTCTCTGCGATAGCAGCAAGCATGTATTCCTGTGCGAATTCGGTCAGCACATCACCGAAGTCCTTCGGGGCCGCGTTCGCAAGCTTCTTGTGTACCGCGCGATGGTCGGCAAGCTCGATCGGCTGGTCTGCGAACTCGATAGCCTCAGCGATCGAGGCAGGGACGGTAACCCCCAGGGCCTTCAGCTGGCGGTAGACCGAGCGGAACCGAGCAATCGGGGCTTCAGTGGCAATGCTGGCGTTGGCAATATCGGACACAGTTGATGCCTTTCAGGGCTGAGAGCTTCACGGAAGCTCGTAGATGGGTTGGAGATACCTCGGGTTGCCCCGAGGAGGTCAGGACGCTCTCAGCAGCTCTGAGAGCTCTTACGATCAGGAACGTTCCAAGTGGACAGACGCCGACTCTCTTACCTGCGGAAACAGTCCCCGCGGCTTCAGCCGGCGGTTGCTCCGTGCCTGGTCAGAGCGTTACCGCTCGTTCAGTTTTTGCGGCCAGATTCGGACTCGGCCTGATCGGTGCTTCTCCAGTTCTTACGCGGCATCGCTGGTGTCCTCTCGCAGAAGCTTGGACACGTGGATACCGAGAGCCTGAGCGAGCTTGCCCAGGTTTCCCGCTGCTGGCTTTCGAGCACCAGCGGCATACGCGGACACAGACGCAACGGTCACGCCCATTTGTTCCGCAATCTGGGTGTAGGTCTTGCCGGTGGCCGCCAGAGCCTCACGGATCTTGGCGGTATCCCCTGGGCCTTCTGGCCGACCACGCATAGAACCCTCCTAAATGTTTAAGTTGAAATCAGGGCAAACAAAAAGCCCCCGAGGGACACCTGTAAGGGTGCTTCCCGAGGGCTTCAGCTATGAGGAAAGGAAGACAGAGCTACCTACGCCTCACGGCAGCTTCTCGTTCTCTGTTTTTTCCTTCCCCGTTAAGTACTAGGTGCTCCGAACAGATTGTTAGGACGCTTTGGCTCTGTCCAGTGACAAGGCTCACCATCCTCGTAGCCCCTTCCTTTCGGTCATCTATTCCCGGCCGAAAGTGCGGCGAGTTTCTCCGTGTCCCGAAGTCCCTAGCGCCTTTCGGCCTCCCACGCTTGCCAGGTTCGGGAACTGGCCTACCGAGCTTGCGGTAATTCTCATCCCTGAGCTTGTTCCTTCCCGATCGCGACTTCTGCATCCGTTCCCTGGCGGCCGCGTTGTCGGCCCGGTAACGAGCCTCACGGCAACCAGCGCAGTACTTTCGGTTTCCGTGTTTAGGAATCCAGGCGGGGCAGTCTAGGCACTGTTCCGTCTGGTATTTACTTCGGTAACGGACCAGGGATAGGTACTTGGTCCCTGGGATTACACGACGCCTTCCCTGAGCATCGGTTGTCATGTTCGAGTACTTGATACAGGTCCAGACTCGAACCGGGGTGAACGCTTCACCGTTCATTCCAGTTCACTCCTTCTAGGTTGACTTCAGTGAACTACCAAATACCTCCTCCGGTTCTCCCCTCCGGGGAGAGGTACCTAACAGTTGACTCCTCAGAGCTAACCGAGGTTAGCTTTTCCTCGGTTTACTGACATCTGCTCTAGCAGAATCAACGGGTTAGGCGAAGCCGTTAAAACTCGTTGTCGTGACTAGGCCGCTGAGGTCAACTTCAGCGGCCTCAACACCTCACCCGCTGTTCCGCTTCGCTGCGGGTGATGTGCTAGGCCCGATATCGGCAGACCCGAAGGTCTGCCCTGGTCTAACTCAGGCAGCCGCCGTAAACGGCTGCCACTCATTCACTACTGATCAGGTCAGCCTTTAAAAGCTGACCCTTTAGATCAACCTCTGATTGCAGCCCTGAGAGGCTGCTCTTATCTCCCGTCGTATCGCGCGCCATAGCGCGCTGAGAGATCTCTAGTGGGGGGTGGTGGGTGAGGTACGAACCCACAGGGGGGTACACCACCACCACCAGTTCCCACTACTTCAACGACCAGACTGCCGCCGAACCATCCCCAGCTCGGTTCACGAGCTTCGCCAAGGCACCGCGCATGAGCTGTTCCTTGCACGTGGCCTGCGACTTGCCGAACTTCTCAGCCAAGGCCGATGCAGTTGCATTCAGTCCCTTTCCCTGGCAGTTGTTCACCACCCAGCGCGCCATGTCGGCGCGTTCGTCGTAGGTGGGTTTGCCGCGCTTCTCCTTGGGTTTCTTCTCCGTATCTTGAGTGACCCAGGGACCACGGTCCAGCACTCGGTAGGCCGGGCCTGTCAAAGGCTCTGCCACAAGCTGCTGAGGCTGACTCAGTGCGTTGGACTGAATCACTAGGACAGTGTTCCCTCCTCGCAGATTCCGCCGGTTGGACTGGCGAACCTGAATCCACGCTCGCGACTTCTGGACTGCGGTAGATGTGCCCATTGGGGAAGCACCCGCAACTACCTTCCCCTTCTCCGATTCGTGGTGAAGAACAACCACCGGAACACCACGGTTCGTGAGCTTGGTCAACCCATCGAACACCGTGGTTACCGTGGCCGATTCGTTCGTATCGCCGGTAACCCCTTGCAGGTTATCGACCACCACGAAATTGAACCCCTCGGTAATCAGGTGGTCTGCTAGCACCTCCCATTCGTCTACCCTGGTAGTCCGGCCAACGTGGAAAATACCTAGTTCCGCTTCCTTGGGAAGCTCCGGATAGATCCGCTCCGCGTATTCCTCATCCGAACCGGGATCCGTCCAGAGGATCGCAGGACGCCAAACCTTGGTGCGATTGGTCGGCTGCATCCCGAGGAATTCCCGCCCATCAAGCATGAGTGAGAGCAGCATCGAAGAAACCAAGTAGCTCTTACCGACGTTGCTCCGCCCGTAAATCATCGTCACCGAGGAACACACCGTGTCGGGAAATACCCACTTCTCGGACTGCTGAGATCGTAGCCAAGCTTCCTTGAGAGTTGTTCGAGGGAATCGGGTGACGATGTCAATCGTGGTCAATTCAGTCCTTTACTTGTTGGGAGTCCGCCGGAACCATTCCGGCGGCGTGGCGCGGTACAACCGAATCCGATCCGATGGATTCTCCCGCTTCGCCTGCGCCGGATTCATTCAAATATGACCTAGCGTTGGCTTATTTCTCCCGTTCCACAAGATCGAACGTCCGACCATCGGCGCCGACCATGCGGCCGTTGCTGTCGAATGTGATCAGGCCCTCGGCGACCAGGTCTATCGCTTCCTGGTACATCTCCGGGTTACTTTCCTTCAGATTGTCCAGCCACTTCATGGGCTTAATATTCTTGCGTCGCTGTTTCCTGTTCACTGAGTCTCTCCTGTTCTAAATCGGGCAGGATGAACCCGCCTAACCTTTCCGGCTTGCTATTTACGATCCCCAGCTGTATTGCGCCTCAAGCTCAGCGCGATACGCCGCCGCCTTGGCTTTCTCCGCATCAAGATGCTCTTGCGGATCGATCGATGGATCGATCAGACCGAGCAGCAATTCCAGATGTGTGAAGTCAAAATGGAACTCAATATCCGACTTCATCTCGAACCGAACACCAGCGTTGCGCAGGAACGCGTTCCGTCGGTCGGAGTCCAGGCCGCCCCAGTGCTCCGCGAACGTCTCTCCGGTCGGCTCAAGCCTGTACCCGGCTTGCCGCACCGGCTGAGCCTCAAGCTCGCTACGGCGCTTGTCCAGCACCTCAAGACGACCAGCGAGCTTATCGCGGGTCTTCCCCCTGAATGCAGGTGCAGTAATCATGTCCGCGATATTTTCGATCTCCGCTTCGATGCTGGCGAGTTCATCGGCGTTGTTCGTCGCCGGGACGTACACCCGTTTCTGCATCGGCAAGTTACCGAAAGAGTCCAGCATTCCCTCTTCGAAAATCGTCTCAGCGAGTTCCTTACGGATGGCTTTTTGTCCGCAAGGCTTGCCCTTCTGAGAGCTAGCGCACCTGTAGTAGGTGCGGGAACCGTTCGAAACGGTGTAGCGAGGTTCCCCACACGGGCAGTAGAACACCCGCAACAGCATGTCCGTCTCGGTCTTCCGTCGCTGAGGTGCGGACTTCACCCGCTTACCAAGAGCCTCTTGCAGCTCATCGAACCGAGTACGGCTCAGAATCGGCTCAGCGCGCACAACCGGTGCGCCGGTCTCGTCCCGCACCACGTACGATTCGCCGAATTGCTTTTTGCCCTTGGCGTCACGGATCGGCCGACCATCCTTTCCGAGGATGGCATCACGGCGCATCGCGTAACCGAGCAACGTCTCGGAAGTCAAAATCCGGTTAATACTCTGATGCGACCAACGGGCACTCCTGGACGCCTTACCCACGTTCAGGCGCTGCTGATCACTCGGACTAGGAACACCCCGCTCGTTTAGGTCAATAACGATCTTCCGGATCGACTCCTGACTAATAACCCGTTCCACAATCTCAAGGATGACGGCTTTAGCGTCGTGATCAACGGCGTATTCGTTACCGTCAGCCTTGTAGCCGTACGGGGTCATACGACCCGTGTACATCCCCTTGGAGTACGTGTAGTCGAACGCGTTAGTGTTTCGCTCCCGGATAGCCTCAAGCTCACCAGCGGCAACCTCGGCGAGGATGAACGCAACCATACGGCCAGGGCTCGAATTGAGGTCGAAAGTCTCGGACGTCGATACAATCGACTTACCGTGTTCCAGACACCAGGCCATTACCTTGCTCAGGTAGATCGAGCCAGTGGCCACACGGTCAAGCCGGTACCCGGCGATAATGTCCCAAGCATCGGTCCGCTCAGGCTCTTTGAACCACTTACCCAGCTCTGGAGCTTCCAGCGGATCAACGCTGCGGCCAAGGTCCAGATCCTCAGCCCACCCGATGATCACGTGTCCGTTGGCTTCCGCCCAACGCTCGATTGCCAACCGCTGACGCTCAGGCGAGGTAGTGACGTCTTCCTTGCCCTGGAACCGAGACAACCGGATACGACCCAGCACCCGAAGACCCTCACGGAGGTCTGCTGCCTGCTCAACCCTACGGTTGGTGGTCCGCCGCGCCACTGCTCATGCTCCCTTACCTGCCCTGATCAGATCGGTAACGGCTACTCGTCCGTTACTGTCTGGTCATGTGATGCTCACACCGACCGATCGGGCGTCATGGGCGCTTACGCGCCTGGCCTGCTGACGTCGGTCCTGGGGGTATTGGTCGGGGATGCCCGACGCTGCCCGGTGCTCCGGCGCTGGTCTGTGTGAACTTGGTAAGTAAGAGCGCGAAATCGCCACCTCTCACCCACCCGAGCCGCCGGTTCCGCGCGAAACCGACCCCGGCGCACCGCCGCTTCGCGGTGGAACCGCTCGCGGGCTCTAGCGCGACATACCGGCTAGTCGGTACGGTCCTGGTATGGGTTCCGGTGACGCGACCCGCCCGGCCCGGGCGGTGATCTTCGACTACGGCGGAGTGCTGACCACCTCCGGCCGCGCCGCCCTGCACGGCTGGATCGAGCAGGAGGGCATCCGCCCGGAGACGTTCTCCGCCGCGATCAAGGAGTGGCTGTCGCGCGACGCACCGCACGGCACCCCGATCCACCGCCTGGAGACCGGCGAGCTCGGCGCCGAGGACTTCAACCGCACCCTGGCGCAGCGGCTGCGCTCGGTCGACGGATCACCGGTCGCGCCGGAGGGCCTGCTCCAGCGCATGTTCGCCCGGATGCGCAGCGAGCCCGCCATGCTCGACCTGGTCCGCGACCTGCGCGCCGGCGGCGTGCGCACCGCGCTGCTGTCCAACAGCTGGGGCAACGACTACCCCTGGGACCTGCTCGACGGGCTCTTCGACGTCGCGGTCATCTCGGCGGAGGTGCGGCTGCGCAAACCCGACCCGAGGATCTACCGCATGGCCCTGGACCAGCTGGAGCTGTCCGCCGAGCAGGTGGTGTTCGTCGACGACGGCGCACCCAACGTCGACGCCGCCCGGCGCCTGGGCATGCGCACCGTGCTGCACACCGATCCCGCGGAGACCCGCGCGCAGGTCTCCGCCCTGACCGATGTCACCTCGCGAGGCAAGGAGTCCCGATGACCGCCGAACCGCTGCCCGGCCTCGACCTGGACCGGCTGCGCGCCCACCTCGACGACGAGCGGCCCGGGCTGCTGGCCGGGCCGCTGACCGGCGAACTCGTCCAAGGTGGACGGTCCAACCTGACCTACCTGGTCGGCGACGGGCAGCAGCGCTGGGTGGTGCGCCGCCCGCCGCTGGGCCACGTGCTGGCCACCGCGCACGACATGGGCCGCGAGTTCCGGGTGATGTCCGCGCTGGCCGGGACGGACGTGCCGGTGCCGCGCACCCACCTGCTCTGCCAGGACGACGGCGTGCTCGGCGCCCCGTTCTACGTCATGGAGTACGTCCCCGGCACCGTCTACCGCACGCAGCGGCTGACCGAGCAGCTGGCGCCGCAGCAGCGCGTCGAGCTGTCCTGGCAGCTGGTCGACGTGCTCGCCGACCTGCACTCGATCGACCCGGAATCGGTCGGGCTGGGCGATTTCGGCCGCCCGCAGGGCTTCCTGGAACGCCAGGTGCGGCGCTGGAGCAAGCAGCTGGCCGCCTCCCGCAGCCGCGACATCGACGGCATCGAGGAGCTCGCCACCCGGCTGGCCGGCAACCTGCCCACCACCTCGCGCGCGGGCATCGTGCACGGCGACTACCGGCTGGACAACGTGATCGTCGACGATCAGCGGATCGCCGCCGTGCTGGACTGGGAGATGGCCACCCTCGGCGATCCGCTCACCGACCTCGGGCTGCTCGCGGTGTACTGGGAGGGCTTCAGCGGCATCGAGCGCAACCCGATCGCCAAGGGCATCGGCCCCGAGCACGGCTTCCCCACCGCCCAGCAGCTGCTGGCGCGCTACGCCGAGCGCAGCGGCACCGACCTGTCCGAACTGGACTGGTACGTGGCCTTCGGCTTCTTCAAGATCGCGGTGATCCTGGAGGGCATCCACTACCGCTTCATCCACGACCAGACCGTCGGCGAAGGCTTCGACCACGTCGGCGCCCTGGTGAGCCCACTCGTGGCGCAAGGCCTCGCCACTCTCAAGGAGGACTGAATGGACTTCGGCTACGACGCACGCACCGAGGAACTGCGCGAGCAGCTCCTGGACTTCATGGACTCCCACGTCTACCCGGCCGAGCCGGTGTTCCTGCAGCAGCTCGCCGAGGCCGAGGACGAGTGGGCAGCGCACCCGCCGATCATGGCCGAGCTCAAGGCCGAGGCCCGCAAGCGCGGCCTGTGGAACCTGTTCCTGCCCGGTGAGCACGGCGCCGGGCTGACCAACCTGCAGTACGCGCCGCTGGCCGAGATCATGGGCCGCGCCGGGCGGCTCGCGCCGGAGGCCACCAACTGCTCCGCGCCGGACACCGGCAACATGGAGGTGCTCGCGCAGTTCGGCACCGAGCAGCAGAAGCAGCAGTGGCTGAAACCGCTGCTGGAGGGCGAGATCCGCTCCGCGTTCTGCATGACCGAACCCGACGTGGCCTCCTCGGACGCCACCAACATCGGCACCCGCATCGAGCGCGACGGCGACCACTACGTCATCAACGGCCGCAAGTGGTTCTCCTCCGGCGCGATGAACCCGCGCTGCGAGATCCTGATCGTGATGGGCAAGACCGATCCGGGTGCCGAGCGGCACCGCCAGCAGAGCCAGGTGCTGGTCCCCAAGGACACCCCGGGCGTGCGGATCGAGCGCAGCATGCACGTCTTCGGCTACAGCGACGCCGACCACGGCGGCCACGCCGAGGTGGTGTTCGACGACGTCCGGGTGCCGGTGGACAACGTCATCGCGGGCGAGGGCGAAGGCTTCGCGATCGCCCAGGCCCGCCTCGGGCCGGGCCGCATCCACCACTGCATGCGGGCCATCGGCATGGCCGAGCGCGCCCTGGAGCTGATGTGCCGCCGCACCAGCGAGCGCGTCGCCTTCGGCAAGCCGCTGGCCGAGCAGGGCATCGTGCAGCACTGGATCGCCGAATCGCGGGTGAAGATCGAGCAGGCCCGGCTGCTGGTGCTCAAGACCGCGTGGCTGATGGACACCGTGGGCAACCGCGGCGCGCACACCGAGATCCAGGCGATCAAGGTGGCGGTGCCGGAGATGGCCACCTGGGTCATCGACCGCGCCATCCAGGCCCACGGCGGCGGTGGCGTCAGCCAGGACTTCCCGCTGGCCAACCTCTACGCCCACGCCCGCACCCTGCACATCGTCGACGGCCCAGACGAGGTGCACCGCCGCTCGCTCGCCCGCCGCGAGCTCAAGAAGTACCGCTGACCGCACGCCGTCGTTGAGCACGGTGCAGACCCACAACGCACAAGGAGATTCCATGGCAGACAGTCGAGTCGCGATCGTCACCGGTGCCGCCCGCGGGATCGGCGCGGCGACCGCCAAGCGGCTGGCCGAGGACGGCTTCGCCGTCGCCGTCATCGACCTCGACGAGAAGCACTGCGCCGAGACGGTTTCCGCCATCGAGGCGGCGGGCGGCAAGGCGCTGGCCGTCGGCTGCGACGTCAGCGACGCCGAGCAGGTGCAGGCCGCGGTGGACCGCGTCGCCGCCGAGCTCGGCGCCCCGACCGCGCTGGTCAACAACGCCGGCGTCATCCGCGACAACATGCTGTTCAAGATGTCCGAGGACGACTGGGACACCGTGATGGGCGTGCACCTGCGGGGCGCGTTCCTGATGAGCCGCGCGGTGCAGAAGCACATGGTCGAGGCCAAGTGGGGCCGCATCGTCAACCTCTCCAGCACCTCGGCGCTGGGCAACCGCGGCCAGGCCAACTACTCCACCGCCAAGGCCGGTCTGCAGGGCCTGACCAAGACGCTGGCCATCGAGCTGGGCAAGTACGGCGTCACCGCCAACGCCATCGCGCCCGGGTTCATCGCCACCGACATGACCAAGGCCACCGCCGAGCGGGTGGGCATGGAATTCGAGGAGTTCACCAAGGCCGCGGCGGCGAGCATCCCGGTGGCCCGGGTGGGCCAGCCCGAGGACATCGCCAACACCGTGTCGTTCTTCCTCGACGAGCGCGCCGGATTCGTCTCCGGCCAGGTCATCTACGTGGCGGGCGGGCCGAAGGCATGACACCCCTCGTGTCAACCGGAGTCCTGCTCAACCGCACCTAAGGGGACCGTGATGCAACCCAGCCACAAGAAACCGCCAAACGCAAGAACGACACCAAACGCAACCACCGCTGAAAACCCCGGAGGCGGGACAGCATGACCGCCGACGCCACTGAGATCCGCGGCCGGGTGGCGGAGTTCCTCGCCGCGCACGATCCGCGGAGCACCGACCGGCTGGAGTTCCTGCGGGCGCGCTTCGACGCCGGGCTGGCGTGGGTGCACTTCCCCGCCGGGCTCGGCGGCCTCGGCGCCGCGCGGGAGCTGCAGGCGGTGGTCGACACCGCGTTCGCCGAGGCGGGCGCGCCGGACAACCAGCCCCAGCTCAACGTCATCGGCCTGGGCATGGCCGGGCCCACCATCCTGCGCTTCGGCACCGACGAGCAGCGCCGCCGCTACCTGCGTCCGCTGTGGACCGGCGAGGAGACCTGGTGCCAGCTGTTCTCCGAGCCCGGCGCCGGATCGGACCTCGCCGCGCTGTCCACCCGGGCGGTGCGCGACGGCGAGGACTGGGTGGTCGACGGGCAGAAGGTGTGGACGTCGCTGGCGCACCGGGCCCGCTGGGCGATCCTGGTCGCCCGCTCCGATCCCGACCAGCCCAAGCACAAGGGCCTGAGCTACTTCATCTGCGACATGACCGCGCCGGGCGTGGAAGTGCGCCCGCTGCGGCAGATCACCGGTGAGGCCGAGTTCAACGAGGTGTTCCTGACCGGAGTGCGGATCCCGGACTCGCAGCGGCTCGGCGAGGTCGGCCAGGGCTGGCAGGTCGCGATGAGCACCCTGATGAACGAGCGGGTGGCCATCGGCGGGCGCACGCCCCCGCGCGAGGGCGGCATGATCGGCGAAGCCGCCGAGGCCTGGCGCGCCAACCCGGACAAGCGCACCCACGGCCTGCACGACCGGCTGCTGCGGCTCTGGGTCGACGCCGAGGCGACGCGGCTGACCAGCATCCGGCTGCGCCAGCAGCTGGCCATCGGCGAGCCGGGCCCGGAGGGTTCGGCGGTCAAGGTCTCCTTCGCCGAGCAGAACCAGGCGATCACCGGATTCGAGCTGGAGTTCCAGGGCGAGGCCGGGCTGTCCTACGACGACTGGACCTTCCGCCAGCCCGACTTCGCCTCGCTCACCAAGCGCGGGGCCGGTTTCCGGTACCTGCGGGCGAAGGGCAACTCCATCGAGGGCGGCACCACCGAGATCCTGCGCAACGTCATCGCGGAACGGATCCTGGGGCTGCCCCAGGAGATCCGCACCGACAAGGACCGGCCGTGGAAGGAGTTGCCGCGATGAGCTCGCCGGACCTGCTCTACAGCGAGCTGGAGGAAGACCTGCGGGCCACCGTGCGGCGGCTGCTGCGCGACCGCTGCGACTGGACCGCGGTGCTGGCCCGCTGCGAGACCGACGAGCCCTACGACCTGGCGCTCTGGCGCACCCTGGCCGGCGAGCTCGGCCTGGGTGCGCTGCTGGTGCCCGAGGAACTCGGCGGAGCCGGGGCGAGCGCCCGGGAGGTCGCGGTGGTGGCCGAGGAGATCGGTCGCGCGGTCGCGCCGGTGCCGTTCCTGGGCAACGTGCTGGCCACCGCGGCGCTGGTGGCCTGCGCGGAGCCGCCGGCGGAGCTCGCGGACGGATCGCGGATCGGCACCGTCGCGGTCGGCTTGACCACCCCGCCGCAGGCGCCGTTCCCGCAGGCGGTGAAGGCGGACGGATCGGCGCTGACCGGCGCGGTGCCGGCGGTGGTGGATCTTGAGGTCGCCGACCTCGTCGTGGTCCCGGCGATAGACGCCGACGGCCCGGCGCTGTACCTGGTGGACACCTCGGCCGCCGGGGTCACCCGGACGCCGACGACGCCGCTGGACCTCACCAGGCGGTTCGGCACCCTCGACCTGGACGGCGCACCCGGCAGGCGGCTGGCCGCCGGGGCCGAGGCCGAACGCGCGCTGCGCCAGGCGCTGCTGACCGCGGCCGGGATGCTGGCCTCCGAGCAGGTCGGGCTCGCGCAGCACTGCCTGGACTCCACAGTGGACTACGCGAAGACCCGCTACCAGTTCGGCAGGCAGATCGGCTCGTTCCAGGCGGTCAAGCACCGGCTCGCCGACCTGTGGGTGGGAGTCAGCTCGGGGCGCGCGGTCGCTCGCAACGCCGCGGACGCGCTGGCCCGGGACACCGAGCCGGAGCTCGCGGTGGCCATCGCCCAGGCGCACTGCTCGGACCTGGTGGTGCTGGCCGCCGAAGAGCACCTCCAGCTGCACGGCGGCATCGGCATGACCTGGGAGCACCCGGCCCACCTCTACCTGGGCCGCGCCAAGAGCTCCCAGCTCGCCTTCGGCATCGCCGAGACCCACCGCAGTCGCATCGGCGAGCTCGCCGACCTGCCCACCCCGTAGTGGTCGTGAGTGCGTAACAGTGTTCGAACACTGTTGCGCACTCACGACCCACGTCCCCACAGGAGGTTCGCGCAGTGCGCGTGTTCACGAGCAAGGAAGAGATCATCGCCGCCAAGGGCGAACCGCTCGGCACCAGCGAGTGGCTGACCATCACCCAGGAGCAGGTGAACCAGTTCGCCGACGCCACCCTGGACCACCAGTGGATCCACGTCGACGTGGCACGGGCGGAGCAGGGACCGTTCGGCACGCCCATCGCGCACGGATTCCTCACCCTGAGCCTGCTGTCGAAGCTGAACTCCCAGAACTACCGGTTCGAGGGCGCGAAGATGGGGATCAACTACGGCCTGAACAAGGTTCGCTTCCCCAGCCCGGTGCCGGTCGGCGCCCGCATCCGCTCCGTCGCGGAACTGGCCGACGTCACCGAGGTCCAGGGCGGCGTCCAGCTGACGATCCGGTCCACCATCGAGATCGAAGGCGCCGCCAAACCGGCCTGCGTGGCCGAAGGCCTCACTCGCGTCGTCTTCTGACGCACCGGGTGAGGGGCGCCGTGCCCCTCACCCGGCGAAAGGCCGGGCGCACCGGATCGGGCAGTCGTACTGCTGGCGGTGCGCGTCGGCAACGACGGGGGTGGCCAGCTCCTCACCGCGACCGCCCGGGGCGTCACGGGGTGATGCGGATGCCCGTGCCAGGGCCCAGGGGCAGGTCGGCGAAGTAGAAGACCGTCAGGATCAGGGCCCAGACCAGCCAGAACGGGATCACGAACGGCGTCATGCGGGCCACCAGGGTGCCCATGCCCGCCTCCGGTTCGTAGCGGCGCAGGTAGCCCAGGATGATGATCATGTACGGGTTCAGCGGCGTCATGATCTGGGTCGCCGAGTCGCCCACCCGGAACGCCGCCTGCGCGAAGCCCGGTTCGAAGCCCAGCAGCACGAACATCGGCACGAACACCGACGCCATCAGCGTCCACAGGCTCGACCCGGAGATGATGAACAGGTTCAGCACCGAGGCCAGCACCATGAACCCGAGGAACGCCGGGTAGCCGTCCAGTCCGATCGCGCGCAGCAGCTCGGCGCCCGAAACCGCCACCCACGCACCGAGATTCGTCCAGTTGAACAGCGCGATGAACTGGCCGAGCATGAACGCCAGCACCAGGAAACCAGCCAGCTCCCGGATCGCCTCGGCCATCAGCTTCGGCACGTCGGCGGCCCGCCGCACCACGCCCACCCGCGCGCCGTAGACGATCGCCGGCACCACGAAGCCCAGGAAGATCAGCGTGGTCACCGAGTCCAGCAGCGGCGACTTCGGCAGGAAACCGCCCGCCTCGTTGCGCAGCGGCGAATCCGGCCACACCACCAGCAGCAGCACCCCGGCGGCGGTGAGCAGGAACGCCACCCCGGCGCGGATCAGGCCGCGGCGCTCCGCCGGTTCGAGCTCGGCCTTGACCGAAGGCGCCGCCTCGGACTCCTCGCGCGGCACCCCGGTGCGCACCAGCCGCGGCTCGATGACCTTGTCGATCAGCAGCCCGGCGAGCAGGCCGAGCACGATCGAGGAGGCCAGGTTGAAGTAGTAGTTGGACACCGGCGTGACCACCGTGCCCGGATCCGGCAGGGTCTCGGCGACCTTGTTGCTGATCCCGGCGAACAGCGCGTCCAGGCTGGTCACCAGCGGCGAGGTCGAGTAGCCCGCGCCCACCGCGGCGAACCCGCCCAGCAGCCCGGCCACCGGGTGCCGCCCGGCGGCCTTGAACACCAGCGCCGCCAGCGGCGGGATGATGATCATCGAGGAGTCCGCCATCACGCTGGCCGCGATGCCCACCAGCCCGACCGCGTAGGGCAGCACCCAGCGCGGCGCCCCGCCGAAGGCGACGCGGATCAGCGCGGTGAGCAGCCCGGTGCGCTCGGCCAGGCCGACCGCGAGCATGATCGTGACCACCGTTTCCAACGGCGGGAACCCGATGAAGTTCTCCGCCATCTTGGTGAACAGGAACTCCAGGCCCTCGCCGGTGAGCGCGCCGCGGATCGGCGTCACCTCGTCATCGCCGGGAATCCGCACGGTGACGCCGAAAGCCGCCACCGCAGTGGAGATCACCACCACGGCCAGGAACAGCAGTCCGAACAGGATGAACGGCTCGGGCAGCTTGTTGCCCACCCGCTCCACCAGGTTCAGCACCCGGTCGAGCCGCGGCGGCCGGCCGGCGCGGGTTTCGCTCATGCTGTACCGCCTCGCAGTCCCGCCTCTCCGCGTTTTTCAGTGGTGGTCGCGTGCGGGGTCGATCTTGCGTTGCGGGGTTTCTTGTGGCTGGGCTGCATCACGGTCCCCTGAGGTGCGGTCGAGCAGGGCTGGGGTTGGCACAAGGGGTGTCATGCTCGCTCCCGCGATGAGACAGACGTGAAGGGCAAGCGGTAGCGAACCTCCCCGACCACGTGCGGCGCAACCCTCCACAGCGAATTGGTACCGCCGGACCCGAATTGTTCTCGGATTGATTTCGCTCGGCACTGAAGCCACAGCTATAAGTGAAGATCGTTCACATCGCTGCGCGGAGTCTCGCCGCACGGGACAGTGGTGCGCAGGGACGACCGCGAGGAGCACCGATCATGACGAAGCGAATCCTGATCATCGTGACCAACGTCGGCGAGTACGAGCGGGCCGGTTTCCGCACCGGCCTGTGGCTCGGCGAGCTGACCCACTTCTACGACGTCGCCGAACGCGCAGGCCACAGCTGCACCATCGCCGGCATCGACGGCGGGTACGTCCCGCTCGACCCGGAGAGCCTGAGCCACGGCGTGCTCGCCGAACTCGGCACCGACCGGCGCTACGCCGACCGGGAGTTCATGGACCGGCTGCGCGACACACCCTCCGTGGCCGAGGTGGACGCCGCCGACTACGACGCCATCTACCTCACCGGCGGGCACGGAGTGATGTTCGACTTCCCGCGCAGCGAGCGGCTGGCCGCGCTGCTCCGCGAGTTCCACGAGTCCGGCAAGGTCGTCTCATCGGTCTGCCACGGAGCGTGCGGGCTGCTCAGCGCCAAGCTCGGCAGCGGCGAGCACCTGGTCAGCGGGCGGAACGTCACCGGGTTCTCCTGGCCGGAGGAGGAACTGGCCAAGCGCGAGCAGGTCGTGCCCTACAGCCTGCAGGACGAGCTGATCGAGCGCGGTGCGCACTACTCCACCGCCGCCCTGCCGTTCGAAACCCACGTCGTCGAGGACGACACCCTGATCACCGGCCAGAACCCGGGCAGCGCCAAGGCCGTGGCGGAGGCCGTGGTCGCGAAGCTGGGCTGAGCGGCTAGCGGTCGCGCAGGGTGCGGCGGAGGATCTTCCCGGTCGGGGTCTTGGGCAGTTCCGGCAGCAGTTCGATCCGGCGCGGGTACTTGTAGGCCGCCAGCTGGTCCTTGCAGTGGGCCAGCAGGTCCTCCGTCGTCGCCGACGCTCCAGGCTTCAGGGCGACGAAGGCCTTGACCGTCTCGCCGCGGTACGGATCGGGCACTCCCACCACCGCCGCTTCCAGCACGGCAGGGTGCTCGTAGAGGACGTCCTCCACTTCGCGCGGCCACACCTTGTAACCGGCCGCGTTGATCAGGTCCTTCTTGCGGTCCACCACGTAGAACCAGCCGTCGGCGTCCATGAAACCGACGTCGCCGGTGCGCAGTTCGCCGTTCGGCAGGGCCGCCGCCGTCGCTTCGGGCTTGCCCCAGTACCCGGGCACCACCTGCGGGCCGGCGATCGCGATCTCACCCACCTGCCCCACCGGGGCCTCCGCGCCCTCGTCGTCGAGGATCCGCACCACCGTGTTGAAGATCGGCAGGCCGATCGACAGCGCGCCGGAGGTGGGATCCACCGGCGCTCGCGCGCCCGGGGGCACGAGGTGGGTGATCGACGTCGTCTCGGTCAGGCCGTAGGCGTTGTGGATGTAGTGGCCGGTGCGCTCCAGGAACTGCTGGTTGACCGCGGGCGGCACCGGCGCGCCGCCGGAGTAGATCAGCCGGAACGAGCGGAAGTCCGCCGGTGACACGCCTTCCACCGCGGCCAGGGCGATGAACGCGGTGATCGCGCCGATGGTGAAGGTGGGCCGGTGCCTGCGGATCGCCTCCAGGACCACCTCGGGCTGGAACCGGTGGGCCAGCACCAGCGGGCACGGCACGAGCAGGGACAGCGCGAAGTGCCCGACCAGGCCGGTGATGTGGAACAGCGGCGCGACGCCCAGCACGCTGTCGGCCGGGGTCAGCCCCATCCAGTCGCGGAAGGCCTGCGCGTTGAACGCGATCACGGCGTGGGTGTTCATCGCGCCCTTGGGTTCACCGGTCGTGCCCGAGGTGTAGGTGAGCACCGCGACGTCGTCTGGTGACGGCGGGTCGGCCACCGGCTCGCGCCCGGCATTGCGCTCGACGATTTCGAGCAGGTCCAGCGTTTCCCCGCCGGCCCGCGGTACTGCGCCGGAGCGCCAGTCCTGCGCTGAGCACGTGATGACGGTCGACACCTGCGTGGCTCCCGAGGCGAGGACCTCCCGCGCGACCGAGTCGTGCAGCTCGTCCAGGCACAGCAGCGCGGTGGCGCCCGAATCGGCCAGCAGGTAGGAGAGCTCCCGCGCCTTGTTCATCGGGTTGATGACCACCGCGGCGCCCCCGGCCTTCCACGCGGCCACCACCGCGACCACGAACGCGGGGTCGTTCTGCACGTAGACGCCGAGCCGGTCGCCCTGCTGGAAACCGTTGTCCTGCAACGCCACCGCGAGCGCGTCGGAGGCCGCGTCCACCTCGGCCACGGTGAGCTCGCCGTCGAAGTAGCGGATCGCCGCGGTTTCCGGGGCGCGGGACACCGCGGCCCGGAACAGGTCGAGGACGGTGCCGTGCTCGGGTTCGATGTCCGCCGGGAGGTTCCCGTAGTGGGCGAGCCAAGGTCGTTGCGCGTAGCTGCTCATCTGACCACCAGAGTCCGGAGCGGGAACGTCGGCGTTCTTCCGCAACTGCTGGGAATCTCGCACCCCGGCACCGCGCGGTCAAGGTGAAAACCGTTGACCGGTACCGGGATCAGGGCCGCAGCGAGGCCAGCAGCAGGTCGGCGAACTGCTCTCCCACGTCCTGCCCGGTGAGCTCGCCGTCCTGGCGGAACCAGGTGCCCAAGTGGTGCACCGCACCGAAGAAGAAGTCCACCACCAGGTCCGGCGACTTGTCCGCCCGGAACACCCCGGCGCGCTGGCCCTCCTCGATCAGCGCGCACACCCGCTCGTGGTAGCGGCGGCGCTCCGCGCGGACCTCGGCCTGCTTGTCCGGGTGCAGCAGGTGCATGGAGCGGAAGAAGATCTTCGTGTCGTCCAGGTTGGCCGCCGTGGTAGCGACCACGTCGGCGGCGACCGCGTGCAACCGCTCCTGCACCGGGGAGTCGGCGGCCGCCGCGCTCTCCATCCGCGCGTGCTGGACGCGCAGGACGCGCGCGTAGATCTCGTAGAGCAGGTCGTCCTTGGAGCCGAAGTAGTGGTACATCGCCCCCTTGGTGACGCCGGCGGCGTCCACGATCTGCTGCACCGAGGTCAGCTCGTAGCCCTGCTCGGCGAACAGCCGCGTCGCCACCGAGAGCAATCGCTGCGGGACCGGCTCGTCCCCCGCCGCCGTCGCGGCAGTGGTGCGGCCGCTGGCCACCCGCGCCATGTCTACCTCCCCTGTCGGTCCCGCTCAGAACCCGACGGTGGTCACCTTACGTAAGTGGATGCAAGCGGCTGCCGCCGCTTCCCAGGACGCGGACGGCATTCGCCGACAGGCTTTCAGCGTATCGAGCCGCCGGTCCGCCGCGCGGCGGACCGGCGGGATCAGCCCAGCTTGCGCTGGAGCTTGCGCATGCCCGCCTGCCACCGCTGCGGCTGACCGGCGCGCAACGCGTAGTAGTCAGCGACCTCCGGGTGCGGCAGGACCAGGAACTCGCCGCCGTCCAGCGAGTCGGCGACCAGGTCGGCGACCTGCTCGGGTTCCAGCGCCCCGTCGTCGAGCAGCGTCTTGCCTGCGTCCCCGCTGCTGCCGAGCATGTTCGTGCGCACGCCCTGCGGGCACAGCGCCTGCACGGTGATCCCCTTGTCCGCGTAGGTGATCGCCATCCATTCGGCGAAGCCGAGCGCGGCGTGCTTGGTCACCGAGTACGGCGCGGCGTCCAGCATGGTCAGCAGCCCGGCCGCCGACACCGTGGCCAGGAAGTGCCCCTGCCCGCGCTCCAGCCAGTGCGGCAGCACCGCGCGGGCCGCGCGGACGTGCGCCATCACGTTGACCTCCCAGGAATCGGCCCACGCCGCCTCGTCGGCCTCCGGGCCGCCGCCGCGGGAGATCCCGGCGTTGGCGCAGAACAGGTCGATGCGCCCGTGCTCGCCGAGCGCCGCGCCGACCAGCGCGCGCACCCCGTCCTCGCTCGCGGCGTCGCCCGGCACGGCCAGGCCGCCGACCTCCGCCGCCACCCGCCGAACGGCTTCGGTGTCCACATCGGCCAGCACGACGTTCGCGCCGAGCTCGGCGAACTTGCGGGCCATCGCCGCGCCGATGCCGTTGCCCGCTCCGGTGATCACCACCGCGGAACCGTCGAGCCGCACCTCACACACCACCCCTCAGCGTCACGCCGCCGTCGAGCACCAGGACCTGCCCGGTGATCCAGGACGCCTCGTCGGAGAGCAGGAACGCCGCCGCACCGCTGATGTCGGAGGGAACTCCCAGGCGCTGCAACGGGTACTGCGCGGCCACCTCGTCCTCGCGTCCCTCGTAGAGCGCGGTGGCGAACTGCGTCTTGACCACCGCCGGCGCGATGGCGTTGACCCGGACCTTCGGGCCGAGCTCCACCGCGAGGTCCTTGGTGATGTAGGCCAGCATCGCCTTGGTGGCCCCGTAGAAGCCGATCCCGGGCGCCGGCCGCACACCGGCCACAGAGGACACGTTGAGCACCGAACCGCCGTGCTCGGCCATCCACGCCCGGTGGACCTGCTGGGTCCACGCCAGCGCGGCGAGCACGTTGACCTCAAGGGACTTGCGCGCGACGGCGGGGTCCACGTCGAGCAGCGGGCCGTAGGCCGGGTTGATCCCGGTGTTGTTGACCAGCAGGTCCACCCGGCCGAACGCCTCGACCGTCCGGGCAACCGCCTCGGCCCGGTGCTCGGCGTCGTCGGCCTTCCCGGCGATCCCGAGCGCGTGCTCTGCGCCGCCCAGCCCCGCCACCGCCTCGGCCAGCGGCTCGGGCTTGCGCGCGGTCACGGTCACCTTCGCGCCCTCGACCACCAGCCGCTCGGCGATGGCCAGGCCGATGCCCCGGCTGGCGCCGGTCACGATCGCCACCCGGCCGTCGAAGCGCTTGCTCATCTGCACCCTTCCTCTCCCTCGGCCCCCTCGTCAGGATCTCGTCGCCGCGGAGCTCCACGTTGAGACCGACCAGTCGGTACGTCCAGTCAACGACCCGCGCCCGGCTGCGTCAACCCTTCCGGCGCTTCGCAAGCTCGCCAAACCGTTGACCGGACAGCTGGTCTAGTCCATTTTTCGAAGACGCATCCGGCACCGATCCCCCGGAGGTCTCGATGATGAGACGCCTGGCCACCCTGGCCGCGGCAGCCCTGACCGCACTCGCGCTCGCACCGGCCGCCGCCACGGCCGAGGCACCGCAGGCCCTGCCGAAGCACCAGCTCACCGGCTACTGGCAGAACTTCGTCAACGCCGCCAAGCCGCTCAAGGTCAGCGACATCTCGCCGAACTACGACCTGATCGCACTGGCCTTCGCCAACGCCGACCCGGCCCGCCCCGGCGCGGTCACCTTCAACGTCGACCCGAAGCTGTCCGACGCGCTCGGCGGCTACACCGACGACCAGCTCAAGGCCGACATCGCCGCGAAGAAGGCCGAGGGCAAGTCGTTCGTGCTGTCCATCGGCGGCGAACTGGGCAACGTCGACCTGAGCTCACCGGCCAACGTGACCAACTTCGTCGATTCGGTCGGAAAAATCCTCACCGATTACGGCATCGACGGGTTGGACATCGACCTGGAGCACGGCCTCAACGTCCCCAACACCACCAGTGCCGTTCAGCAGTTGCGCGCGAAGGTGGGCGACGGATTCCTGCTGACCATGGCTCCGCAGACGCTCGACGTGCAGCCCGGTGGCTCCTACATGCAGCTGATCAACAACCTCAAGGACGTCATCACCGTCGTGCACACCCAGTACTACAACTCGGGTTCGATGAACGGCTGCGACGGCGGCGTCTACAGCCAGGGCTCGGTCGACTTCATCACCGCACAGGCGTGCTACCTGCTGGAAGTGCTGCGGCCGGACCAGGTCTCGCTGGGCCTGCCCGCCGCGCCGTCCGCGGCCGGTAGCGGCTACGTCGACCCGTCGGTGATCGGCAACGCGCTGACGTGCCTGACCGCGGCCGAGGGCTGCGGACAGTACACACCGGCCCAGCCGAGCCCCGCGCTCAGCGGCGTCATGACGTGGTCCATCAACTGGGATGCCAGCAGCGGCAACGGATTCTCCAACCCGGTCCGGGCGCATTTGGACGCACTGCCGTAATCGGTGGCGGCTCCGGTCGGGCATTCGGCCCACGACCACGCGGTCGCACGACCCGACCGGAGTCGCCCACTCGTCACAGTGCGCAATTCACATGCTACGAAAAGTGAGTTTTCGCACCCGGCGCACGTTCGCGCACACATTTCCGGCGAACAGCGCTACCCTGGAGGCATGTCAGCCGCGCTGGAGACCGTGTTGGCACGTGCCGGTTTAAAGGTCACCGCCAACGAATTCCTGACACTGGTCGAGGATGCAGCCAAGAAGCTCACCTCGCCCCAGGGGGACCCGGCCGCGCACTTCAGCGACGCGGAACGGGTCGCCCTGAGCGAGGCGGGGCTGGACCTGACGCCGCTCGGCGAGGCCGAAGCCGACCCCCGTGCGCGCACCGTCGCCGAACAGGCGGTGCTGCGCGACACCGCGCTCTCGGTCAACCAGGCCGCCGAGCGCATCGGGGTGGACACCAGCCGGATCCGGCACCGGATCAGCGAACGACGGCTGATCGGCTGGAAGGACCGCGGCGGATGGCGGCTGCCCGCGTGGCAGTTCACCGACACCGACGTGCTCCCCGGGCTGGACGGCGTGCTCGCGCTGATGCCCGTGGACCAGCCGGCGCTGGTGCTGGCCAACTTCATGACGACGCCGCAGGAGGACCTCGAACTCGGGGACCGCCCCGCGAGCCCGCGCGAGTGGCTGCTGGCAGGCGGCGACCCGCAGCGGGTGGCCGCGCTCGCCGCAACCATCGGCACCCCGGCCTGAGCGATCCCCCCTCCCTTCGAGACCCCACTCCAGGACGTCCATGGCACGGCTACCCCAGCCGCCTGCGCCGGCAGTGCTGCAGGCGATGCTCCGGCGCACCGAAGACGTGATCGCGGTGCCGGCCGGCACTCGCCTGGTGCGCGTGTTCACCACCGGGGGCAACCACCCCCAGCAGTGGAACAGCTTCCGCTACGCGGGCCCGCTGCCGCACGCCCGCTTCGACCCGCACCTGCCCAACGCGCAGGGCGGACCGACGGTCACCCGCGAGCACGGCGTCCTCTACTTCTCGCTGTCGGTGCAGACCTGCATCGCAGAGGTGTTCCAGGCGACTTCCACAGTGGACCGCCGCACCCGCGGCCCGCAGCTGGTGCTGTTCCGTCCACGTCGGACGCTGCGGCTGCTGGACCTGACCGGGCTGTGGCCGACCCGCGCGGGAGCCTCGCAGGCGATCGCCACCGGCCCCAAGCTCCGCACCCAGGCCTGGGCCCGCGGGATCCGCGCGGCCTACCCGGAACTCGACGGCCTCTGGTACCGCTCCTCGATGGACGCGGGCAACCCGTCGCTGTGCCTGTGGGACCCACCGGCGGCCACGGCCTTGCCGGACTCCCCCGACGTCCTGCTACCCCTGAGCCACCCGGGACTGGACGTGCCTTTGGGGAGGGTGTGCAAAGAACTCAGCTACACCCTGCTGGACTGAAGAGCGTTTTCCAACCTCGTTCTGCGTGGCGGTGCGCAGGCCGGGATGAGACGACCGACTGAAACACCGCGCGGGCTTTCGAACTGCTGTCCGGTCCACGATGCGAAAGTGCCCGGGACTCCACCGAGTCCCGGGCACCCTTGTTTTCGACCGGTCAGGCCTTCTCGGCCTGTTCCGGTGCCGACTCCGACTCGCTGCCGTTCTTCTTCGCCTTGGCCAGGCTGGCCCAGGTCGTGATGGCCAGGACCACCACGATGAAGCTCAGCGACATCCAGTTGGTGATCTCCAGCCACTCCGGCACCAGGTGGTACTCGTGGAAGGCGTGGATGATCAGCTTGATGCCGATGAACCCGAGGATCACGGCCAGGCCCACCGACAGGTAGATCAGCTTGTCCACCAGGCCGCCGAGCAGGAAGTACAGCTGCCGCAGGCCCATCAGGGCGAAGGCGTTGGCGGCGAAGACCAGGAACGGGTCCTGGGTGATGCCGAAGATCGCCGGGATCGAGTCCACCGCGAACAGCAGGTCGGCGCTGCCGATCGCGACGATCACCACGAACATCGGCGTCAGGAACTTCTTGCCGTCGATCTTCACGATCGACTTGTGACCGTGGTACTCGTCGGTCACCGGGAACACCTTGCGGACCCAGCGGACCACGGCGTTCTCGCCGTACTCCTCGTCCTCGTCCTTCTTGCGCACCATGCTGATGGCGGTCCAGATCAGGAACGCGCCGAAGATGAAGAAGATCCAGACGAACTGCGCGATCAGCGCGGCGCCGACCGCGATGAAGATGCCGCGCATCACCAGCGCCAGCAGGATGCCGATCAGCAGCACGCGGTGCTGGTGGATGGACGGCACCGCGAAGCTCGACATGATCACCATGAAGATGAACAGGTTGTCGATGCTGAGCGAGTACTCGGTGATGTAACCGGTGAAGTACTGGATGGCGAAGTGCGAATCGCCGAAGATCCAGACACCGATGCCGAACAGGATCGCGCACGCGACGTAGAAGGCGACCCACTTGGCCGCTTCACCCGTGGTGACCTCGTGCGGTTTGCGGTCCACGATCACCAGGTCGAGCAACAGCAGCAGGGCCAACCCGCCGAGCGTGGCGGCCCACACCCACCACGGAACGTCGAGCTTGTCGACCACTCGTTGCGTCTGCTGGGCGAGCAACGTCACGTCGGCACCCATGAATCACCTCCGGTTCAGGGCACGCGCCAAGGGACCGGAGGTCTCTTCCACCGGCCTGAGGCCGGTCGACGGCACCGGGCTTGTCCAGGCAAGTTCCGTGATGACGACACCGCCGCGAAGGAATACTCCCCTCCACTTGCCAAGATTGTCACTTACCCGCGCGCCTCGACACCAGGCGGGGTGCGCATGAGCAACGAACATCACGCACGGACGGTACGGCGCGGGTCCACGGGCAGCAATGCGAAGCGCCCTCACATCACCCCGACGGCGGCCGAAGCGGCCATTGCACCGCGGCCGATCAACGTTATGATCACCGGCACCCGGTCGCACGCGGGGATGCGGCGACGACCCGGCGGCGGGCACGACGAGGTGTCCGGTTGCTGTTTGGTCTCTGGTTCATAGCTTCTTGTCTTCGCACTCGTCTGGATACGAACCGGTGTCTCCGACTTCCCCTACTGTCGAAAACGTGTCCGCATCCCGCCGCCGCCGCACGCGCCTCGCGCTGGCCGCGCTGTCCTGCATAGCCGTGGTGGTGCTCACCGCACTCCTGTGGTCCGGCGAGCAACCCCGCCGCACCGCACCGGAACCTCCCCGCGAGGCGATGGTGGACGTGCTGGACGGCCCCGACGACGACCAGCGGATCCAGCTCGACGTCACCCTCTACGCCCCGGAGGAGACCCCGGCGCCGACGATCCTGCTCGCGCACGGCTTCGGCGGCAGCAAGGACGACACCGCCGCGCAGGCGCACGAACTCGTGCAGCGCGGCTTCACGGTGCTCACCTACTCCTCCCGCGGATTCGGCCGCAGCACCGGCCAGATCGCGCTCAACGACCCCGACTACGAGGTCAAGGACGCCCAGCAGCTGCTCGACTGGCTCGCCCGCCAGCCCGAGGTCGCCCGCAGCAGCGACGGCGACCCGAAGGTCGGCGTCACCGGCACGTCCTACGGAGGTGCGCTGAGCCTGCTGCTCGCCGGTCAGGACCCGCGGGTCGACGTCATCGCCCCGGTGATGACCTACAACGACCTCGGCCAGGCGCTGCTGCCCAACAACGCCGCCCGGCTGGCGGGCCCCGCCACCACCCCGGCGGGCGGCTCGTTCAACGACCACGGCGTGTTCAAGCAGGCCTGGGCCGGGCTGCTGTTCGCCGCCGGGAGCACACCCCGGCCGGACGCGCAGCCGAACGGAGGCGCCCCGAGCACCTCGACCAGCCTGCAGGAGCCGTCGCTGACCTGCGGGAACTTCACCGACCAGGTGTGCGCCGCCTACAGCGAGGTGGCGCAGACCGGGCGGGCCGGGCAGGCCACGCTGGACCTGCTCGACCGGGTCTCGCCGAAGTCGGTCACCTCGCGGATCAAGGCGCCGACGCTGCTGGTGCAGGGCGAGCGGGACACCCTGTTCGGCCTCGACCAGGCCGATGCCAACGCCCGGCAGATCAGCGCGGCGGGCACGCCGGTCAAGACGATCTGGTTCGCGGGCGGCCACGACGGCGGTGAGCCCGGGCCGGAACTGCGCCAGCAGATCGCCGACTGGTTCGCCCACCACCTCGGCGGCGTCGAACCGGGGCTCGATCCCGGCACGGCCTTCGCCTTCGACATCGCCGGGCGGCCGCAGCGCAACGGCGAGATCCCGGTCCGCACCGTCACCGCCGACGCCTACCCGGGCGTGGGCGGCCACGAGCGGGTTCCGCGCTTCGCGCTGGGGCTGCGCGGATCGCCCACCGAAGTGGTCAACCCGCCCGGCGGCAGCCCGGCGACGACCAGCTCGCTGCCCGGCGCCGGACAGGTGCTCGACGCCGCGGGCAGCCTCGGCCAGTCGCTGGCGCGGGACCTGCCCGGCCAGACCGCGGTGTTCCGCACCGAACCGCTGGAGAGCCAGCTGCTGATCTCCGGCACGCCGCGGACCCGGTTGTCGGTGGCCTCGGTGCCGGGCCAGCCCAGCACCGGCAGCGCGGTGCTGTTCGCCAAGCTCTACGACGTCGACGCCGAGCAGAAGCGCACCTTGATCGGCAACGCGGTCGCCCCGCTGCACGTGACGGACCTGCCGCCCGACGGCAGCCCGGTCGAGGTCGACGTGGCGCTGCCCGGCGTGGTGCACCCGCTGGAGACCGGTCACCGCCTGGAGCTGGCGGTGACGACCACCGACCAGGCCTACTCGGTGCCGAAGGAACCCGCCGTGCACCTGATCGGGCTGGCCGGCGACGCGACGGTGTCGATCCCGTCGGTGCGCGGGACGACCAGCAGCGCCGACGCCGTGCCGACCGCTCCGCTGGTGGGCACCGGGATCCTCGCCGGGCTGGCGCTGATCGCGTGGGTGATCTCGCGGATCCGCCGCAAGAGCAGCGACGACCTCGACCCGATGCTGGCCGACACGCCCCTGGTGATCGCCGGGCTGACGAAGTCCTACCCGGACAAGCCCGCCGCCGTGCAGGACCTGTCCATCCGGGTCGAGCGCGGTCAGATCGTCGGCCTGCTCGGCCCCAACGGGGCGGGCAAGACCACCACGCTGCGGATGATGCTCGGGCTGCTGCAGCCCAGCTCCGGGCAGATCCGGCTCTTCGGCCACCGGCTGGTGCCCGGCGCGCCGGTGCTGTCCCGGGTGGGCGCGCTGGTGGAGTCCCCGGGATTCCTGCCGCACCTGTCCGGTGTGGACAACCTGCGGTACTACTGGGCGGCGACCGGACGTCCGATGCTGCAGGCCCGCTTCGACGAGGTGCTGCAGATCGCCGGGCTGGGCAGTGCGGCGCACCGCCGCGTCCGCGGCTACAGCCAGGGCATGAAGCAGCGGCTGGCGATCGCCCAGGCCATGCTCGGGCTGCCCGAGCTGCTGGTGCTCGACGAGCCGACCAACGGGCTCGACCCGCCGCAGATCCACCAGATGCGCGAGATACTGCGCCGCTACGCCGCCACCGGGCGGTCGGTGCTGGTCTCCAGCCACCTGCTCGCCGAGGTCGAGCAGACCTGCACCCACGTGGTCGTGATGCACAACGGCCGGCTGGTGACCACCGGCAGCGTGGCCGACATCGTGGCGGTCGACGGCGCGGCGACCTTCCGGGTCGACGAGCCGCAGCAGGCCGCCGCGGCGCTGCGCACGATCGAAGGGCTGGGCCAGGTGGAGGTCGACGGCGATCTGGTGCACGCCGACCTGTCCGGGCACAAGGCCGCCGTGGCGGTCAACGTGCTGGTGGACTCCGGGGTCTCGGTGCACCAGGTCGGGCCGCGGCGACGGCTGGAGGACGCCTTCCTGCAGCTGGTCGGAGAGGAGAGCAGGTGACCGACGAGCCGCAGTTCAGCGAGCCCCCGAAGGTCGGGAAGCTGGACACCACCGAAACCGCGCTGGTGCTCTCGGGGCGCAGCCACCCGGCGCAGCCGGACGGCGGCATCGAGGGCTACCGGGCGCGGCGGACGCTCCCGGTGCGGGTGGAGCTGGTCCGCCAGCTGCGCCGCCGCCGCACCCGGCTGACCCTGGGCTTCCTGGTCGTGCTGCCGGTGTTGCTGCTGCTGTCGTTCGAGATCGGCGACGCGGGCGGGCGCGGGCGGACGCTGGCCGACATGGCCACCCAGAGCGGGCTGAACTTCACCGTGTTCACCCTGTTCGTCTCGACCGGTTTCCTGCTGGTCGTGGTGGTCGCGCTGTTCTTCGGCGACACGGTGGCCAGCGAGTCCTCGTGGTCGAGCCTGAAGTACCTGCTGGCGGCGCCGGTCCCGCGCGTCCGGCTGCTCCGGCAGAAGGCGATCGTCGCCGGGCTGCTCTCGGTCTTCGGGCTGGTGCTGCTGACCGCGATGGCGCTGGGCGTGGGCGTGCTGTGGTACGGCACCGGGAACCTGGTGACGATCACCGGCGAGGCGGTGCCGTTCCCGGCCGGGCTGGTGAGCCTGGCCGCGGCCACCGCTTATCTGGCGGTGCACCTGACCTGGATCGCCGGTCTCGCGCTGCTGCTGAGCGTGAGCACCGACGCCCCGCTCGGCGCGGTCGGCGGCGCGGTCGTGGTGTCGATCCTGTCCGAGATCCTGGACCAGATCAACGCGCTCGGGAGCCTGCGCTCCTACCTGCCGACGCACTACTCGACCGCCTACGCCGACCTGCTCGGCGCCGAGGCCGACTGGACCGACGTCGCGCACGGGATGTTCTCCGCGCTGGCCTACGCGATGGTGTTCACCGTGCTGGCGATCTGGCGCTTCCAGCGCAAGGACATCACCAGCTGACCGGCGACCCGGCGTGTCCGCCGTCACAAGAATCACCCGAACGGACGACCTCAAGATCGCGTTCGGATGCTAGAGGAGGGCCGTTCGCACAGGTCAGCCCGACGCTCCGGACGGGCGGGATCGCGTGGTGGGCGACCACTGGACCGATCCCGCCCGGAATCGCCCAGCGCGGACCGGATCGGGCGGACGCGCGGGCACTTCGCGCACGTCACCGCCGGTCGCAGGCTTAATTCAAGCGTTTCCGAAGGTCAACACCCTCGCTACTGATTCTCCACTAGGGTCGCTAGGATCACTCCGGTGATGAGTTGATCAACAAGTGAAACACCAGTAGTCCCGCGGTGACGCCCCCGACCCCTCGGCGCCTGGTGCGCCCGTCGCCGTCTCCCCCGACCAAGGACGCTGATGTCTGAGTTCCCTTTAGCCGCATCGGAGCCCGAGCGGTTACCCGCGTCGACGTCCGACGCGGATGAAGACCTGCGGCCCGAGCTGCAGCGACTGGTCATGCTCCCGCTGGTGGTGGTGGCCCTGCTGGGCATCGCCGTGGCCGTGGTGCTGGCCCTGGACACGCCCGTCGAGCTGCGCTACGCAGCGCTCGGGGTCGGAGGGATCGGCTGCATAGCCGTCCTCCTCATAGGGTTCCGCAAGGCGACCGCCACCGCTACCGAGCTCATTGAGCGCTCCGAGGACTCGTCCAAGGACGCGCAACGCTCCCTCGTCGACACCGCGCGCCGCGAGCGGCAGTGGATCGAAACCCTGCGCAAGGAGATCGTCCAGGGCCGGGAAGAACTTCCCCAGCTGGTGGAACGCGTCCAGGCCGGCGACCAGCCCGCGCCGAGGTGGCCCACCGGTGAGCCCGGCGCGAGCAGCGATCCCTTCGAGCTGCTGTCCTACGAGATCCGGCAGGCGCAGGCCGCCGCCGAGTTCGCCGTGGTCCGCATGCAGCAGTTCACCGAGAGCGGGGCGGCCGTCGACCCGAGCGTCGCGGTGTTCGCCAACATCGCCCGCCGCGTGCAATCGCTGGCGCACCGCGCCATCCAGCGGCTCGACGACCTCGAGCAGCGCGTCGAGGACCCGGACCTGCTCAAGGGCCTGTTCGCCGTCGACCACCTGGTCACCGGCGTCCGCAGGCAGGCGGAGAGCCTCGCGGTGCTCGGCGGCTCGATGCCGCGGCGCCAGTGGAGCCAGCCGGTCGCGATGTACACCGTGCTGCGCTCGGCGGTCGCCGAGGTCGAGCACTACGCCCGGGTCAAGGTGATCCCGCCGGTCGACGGCACGCTGCACGGGCACGCGGTCGCCGACGTCATCCACCTGGTCGCCGAGCTCGTCGAGAACGCGACCTCGTTCTCCGAACCCGACACCCAGGTCACGGTGAGCACCCAGCGGGTCACCGCGGGCATGGCGATCGACATCCGCGACCGCGGGCTGGGCATGAGCCCGGCCGACCGCACCCAGCTCAACGACCTGCTCGCCAACCCCGGCACCGTGGACCGCGACGAGCGGCTCAAGGACGGCCGGATCGGGCTGTACGTGGTCGCCCAGATCGGCCAGCGGCACCAGGTCGCCGTCGAGCTCGAGAACAACATGTACGGCGGCACCGACGCCCACGTGGTGATCCCGAACAAGCTGCTCGGCGAGGTCGAGGACGGCGAGCCGGAGCGGTCCCCCGTGGACGCCATCGTGGCACCGGAACCGGCTCCCCAGCCGGAACTGGCCGCCGCGCCGGAGCCGGTGGCCGCACCGGAACCGCCGCCCAGGCAGGAGCCGGTGGCCAGGCCGGAACCGGTCGCCGCGCCCGAGCCGGTCGCACCCGAACCGGCCGCCAAGCCGGAGCCGGCGATCAGGCAGGAGCGGATCGAGGCCTGGCCCGCGCCGCCCGAGCCGGTCCACGCACCCGAGAACGGCACTCGACGCGGCGTGCACCGCGCTCCCGTCGAGAGCATGTCCGGCGGTTCCAACGGGAATTCGGCACCGTCCTACGGGCGGCACACCGGAGTCGTCCCGGCGGACAAGCCGAACTCCTCGGACACGACCATGCAGTTCCCCAGAACGCAGCTCCCGAGCGAGCCGACCCCCACCGGGCAGTTCCCCGGAGAGAAGGTGCTCATCGACGAGAAGCGGCCGCCGCTGCCGCGGCGAGATCGAACGAAGAGCTACGTCGCGCCGGAGCTCGCCGGCGGTCCGCGGACCGACGACACCCCGCGCGGCGGACCCAACCCAGGTTTGTGGGCGTCCTTCCGGCAGGGCGTCGAAGGCGGTGTCGCCGACCGACGCCCCGACGACCAGTCGGACTGACCCGCTCGCTCCTCCCCCGCACTCATCCCAAGGAGTTCTCTACCGATGGCCAATGACGTGCCCGGCTCAGCATCCGACCTGAGCTGGCTGCTCGCCGATCTGATGCGCCGGGTTCCGCACACCCGCTGCGCCCTGCTGGCCTCCTCGGACGGACTGCGCCGATACCACCACGGACTGGATTCCGACGAGGCCGACGCGCTGGCCGCCTGGGCCGCCGCGCAGTGCTCGCTGGCCCGCAACGGCGGCTACCGCTTCGGTGCCGGCGGCGGCGTCCGGCAGGTGGTGGCGGAGTTCGACGACGTGATCTTCTTCGTCTCCGCCGCCGGCCAGGGCGCGGTGCTCGTCGTGCTCGCCACCCCGGAGGCCGACGCCTCCGTGCTGGGCTACGAGATCGCCCAGCTCGTCAAGCGCGTGCCCGCGCACCTGACCACCGCATCCCGGCAGCCGGCCGCCGCGCGGGGCGTCGGCGAACTGGGCAGGTGACGATGTCGGGACCTCCGGAGAAGATGTGGCTGGACAACGAAGCCGGCCCCCTGCTGCGGCCGTACTCGCTCACCAACGGCCGGACCAAACCGTCCGCGACGCTCTCGCTGCAGTCGCTGGTGCGGTCGACCGGTCGTCTCGCTCCTGACCGGGTGGAACCGACGCACGCCAGGATGCTGGAGCTGTGCCGGTTCGCCACCTCGGTCGCCGAGGTCTCCGCCCACCTGCGCCAACCCGCGGTGGTCACGAAAGTACTGCTGTCCGACCTCATCGACTGGGGCGCCATCACCACGCGCGTGCCCACCGATATGCCGGACCGAGAACAACTGGAGGCGTTGCTGCATGGTCTCCGACAGCTCTGAGCTGTTCCCGACCGCGTTCAAGTTCCTGATCGCGGGCGGATTCGGCGTCGGGAAGACCACTTTCGTCCGGTCGGTCAGCGAGATCGAACCGCTCACCACCGAGGAGACCCTCACCGTCGCCAGCATCGGCACCGATGACCTGACCGGTGTCGTGGAGAAGACCACGACCACCGTCGCCATGGACTTCGGGCGCATCACGTTCGACCCGCAGAACATCGTGCTGTTCCTGTTCGGCACCCCTGGGCAGGAGCGGTTCTGGTTCATGTGGGAGGACCTGGTGCGCGGCGCGCTCGGCGCGGTGGTCCTGGCCGACACCCGGCGGCTGGAGGACTGCTTCGCCGCGGTGGAGTTCTTCGAGTCGCGCGGCATCGAGTTCGTCATCGCGGTCAACCACTTCGAGGGCGGGTTCCACTACCAGCCCGAGGAGGTGCGCGAAGCGCTGGACATCAAACCGCACGTGCCGGTGGTGGCCTGCGATGCGCGCGATCGGCGATCGGCGGCGTCGGTGCTGGTGAAGCTGACCGAGCACGTACTGACCGCCCGTCCACTGTAGACGCCATTTGGAAACGGAGTTCCCAATGACGACCTTCGACGAAGCCGGCTACCGGCATCTGACCCCGGTCGACAACCGCGGAGCCGAGCGGCAAGCACGGCTCCGCCAGCTCGGGCTGGGCGAGAAGCCGGAGCCCGAGTTCGAGGCGTTCGCCAAGCGGGTCGCGAAGACCCTCGGCGTGCCCAACGCGATGGTCAACTTCGTCGGCGCGACCCACCAGTACGTCGGCGGCCTGTACTCGCAGATGATGCCCGACGACGGTGCCACCGCCGGCCCCGAGATGCGCACCGCGCCGCTGGACACCGGCTACTGCCCGCACGTCATCGCGCGCGGCATGGCGCTGGTGCTGGAGGACGTCTGCGACTACCCGCGGTTCGCGGGCAACGACATCGTGGACCGGATGAACGTCCGCTCCTACCTGGGTGCGCCGCTGATCGACCGCACCGGCACCCCGCTCGGCACGCTCTGCGTCATCGACAGCGAGCCGCGGCCGTGGGGCCGGGACGGCCTGCACGCCATCAAGTCGCTGGCCAGCGAGGGCGTGGAGCTGATCCACACCCACGAGCGGGAGCGGCAGAACTGAGCACGACCACAGGAAAAGCCCCGGCGTTCAGATGAACACCGGGGCTTTTTCGGCTGTTCGTCCTGGCTGGTGGTGCCGCTACCGGCACCACCAGCCAGGACGAGCCTGGGAATCTCAGCAGTGCTCAGTGGCGGCGCAGCAGCAGGTCCAGGTCGTTCTGGTCGCCCGGGCGGCGTTGTTCCACGTCGCCGATGGTGTCGTCGTAGCTCCCGATGTGCCGGGCGATGGCGTCCACAGTGGGCAGTTCCACGAACGGTGTGCCCTGCTCCGCCGTGCGTAACCGCTCGGACAGCTGCTGCTCGCACCAGGCCGCGGTGTACTGGGCCATCTCGGAGCGGTGCTGCGACTGCCCGGTCAGGCCGGCCATGATCGTCCAGCAGGTCAGCTCGCCGACGACGTTGGCCAGCACGTGCTGGCTCTGCACGTTCGCGGTCTTGGCCGAGGCCAGCTTGGCGACTCCGGCCGCGAGCTCCTGCAGGTGCGGCGCCACGTCGAACTCGTCGAGCAGCGACAGCACGCGCTGCGGCGCGGCGAGCATCCGGGAGCCCAGGTAGACGGTGATCGCCTCGGTGGAGCCCTCGAAGATGCGCAGCAGCCGGTAGTCGCGGAAGAACTGGCCGAGGACGTTGGTGTCGACGTAGCCGCGCGCGCCCAGCAGCTGCACGCTGCGATCCACCACCTGCCACATGAGCTCGCAGCCGGTGATCTTCGCGGCGAAGAAGAGCTCCTCGGGGACGTGCTCGCCGGAGTCCATCCGCGCGCCGATGTAGTGCACCAGCGCCTCGACGGCCTGGGTGGCGGCCACCGATTCGGCGAAGAGCTGGTGGATGCGGCCGTTCTCCGCCAGGTTGCCGGTGGCCACCTGCCGGCGCCGCGCGAAGCGCTCGGCGAGCTCCAGGGAGCGCATCATCGCCCCCAGACCGCCCGCGGCCAGGGTGACCCGGCCGCGCATGAACGCTTCCTTCGCCGCGAGCAGCCCGGCGCCCTCACCGCCGAGCAGGGCGTCACCGGGCACGCGCAGGCTCTGGAACTCCAGGCTGTTCTGCGGGACCGCCTTCAGGCCGAGGGTGAGGACCTCCGGGCCGCCCACGAAGCCCGGCGTCGAGGTGTCGACCAGGAAACCGGTGATGCCCAGGTCACGGCCGTACTCGTCGCTCAGCCTGGCGAACACGTTGACGTAGGTGGCATCAGCGCCCAGGCTGATCCACTGCTTGGAACCGTTGATCACGTAGGAACCGTCCGGCCACCGCTCCGCGCGCGCTTGGACGGCGCGGACGTTCGACCCCGCACCGGGCTCGCTGATCGCGCTGGTGATCAGCGCCCGTCCCTGCGCCACGTCGGGCAGCACCGCGTTCTTCACGTGCTCCGCGGCGTAGTGCGCGACCGGCGGGACTCCGAGGGTGTTGTGCACGCCGAGGAGGACGAACAGGTTCGCGTCGATCGCGCCCAGCTGGGTGATCACGCGCAGGAAGTCGGAGTGGGAGAGGCCCAGCCCGCCGTGCTCTTCGGCTATCTGCAGGCCGAACAGCCCGTGGGCGGCCAGGTCCGGGATCAGCGAGGTCGGGAAGGCGCGCCGCTCGTCCATGCGCCGCGAGTCGAGCCGCTGCCTGCTGTACCTGCGCAGGAATTCCAGCAGGTGCGACACCCGGTCCGGGGTTGTGCCGCTGTGATCGGTTGGTTCCATACGTCCCTCCTGTGCGGACCGCCGCGCGCGATGGTGGCGCCCGGACCGCAGAACCGGCGGGGTGCTGCCGGAGGCGGGACGGTCAGGGCGCGCGAGATCTCCTGCCGAGGGTTCCGGCAGGTGGGGTGCGAGTCTTTCTACGGCGGAAAGGCGACTCCACGCGAAGCGGTCGCTGGCTCCTGACCAACGTGGGGTGCCGGCGACCCCGACCTCGGGCCGACCGGCGCAAGCAGGTGCACCGCGGTGCGGGCGGCAGCGGTGACAGGTGCGGTCACCTCGCCCGCCGGAGTTCGTGCAGCCCCGACGCGACCGCGGCGACACCCCTCGGGGCACCCGCGAAGCGACTGGGCGGCGTTCATGCACTAACTCCGTTCCACGACAACCTGATGCATCCGTCCAATGTCGAACAGTGGTGGCAAAAATACCCTCTTTAGTTCATACGGGGTACCACCTTTACGGTGAGACGATCACCCCAAAACGGAAGATCAGTCACGCAGCGCAATATAACTTCAACATTTATGACTCATCGGTAACAAGCCCTGTTGCAATATCACACTTTCAGCAAGCCATCCTCTCTTGACAGTCACTCAGAGTTGATCTTCGTCGATGGTACCTGTCCGCATCGCGCCGATCACCCTCGGCGATGGCGAAGCACCGCTCCGAACCGTGACTGCCCTCAAAACCGTTGCGCGCCAACGATATTCGCGCGTGATAGGCTGGTAGGACAGTCCGGACCAGCTTCGACAGCTTGAGCTACGCCATGGAGATGTTCCACCTGCGGTACTTCGTGGCCGTCGCGGAGAACCTGTCGTTCTCCAAGGCCGCGCGGCAGCTGCACATGGCGACCTCACCGCTCAGCCAGCGCATTCGCGATCTGGAGCGCGACCTCGGTTCGGCGCTGTTCGAGCGCGACTCGCACCACGTCCGGCTGACCAGCGCCGGAGCAGCCCTGCTGCCGATCGCCAAGGACGTGCTCGGCCGGTTCGACGACATCCCCTGGCGGCTGCGCGAGGCCACCGGCCCGCAGCGCGCGGTCGTCTACGTCGGCATCCCGCCCGGCCTGCACTCCTCGCTGCGCGACCGGCTGCGGTCCTTCGAGCAGCGGTGCGCGGCCGAGTGCGACGTCAAGCGCTGGCCGGGCGGCAGCGACGACCTGCTCGTCGGGGTGCAGCGCGGCGAGCTGGCGATGGCCCTGGTGCACCTGCCGGTGCACGCCGAGGGCATCGAGGTGTTCGAGGTGATGCGCGAGCCGCTGGGCGCCGTGCTGCCGGCCGCCGAGTTCGGCTCCCGGAGCTCGGTCTCGCTGCACGAGCTGGTCGACCACACCTACGTGAGCCCGGCGCCGCGGATGCTGCCGAGCTACTACGACGAGGTGGAGGCGCGCCTGCGGGCCGCCGGGATCCACCGCCGGATGACGCTGAACACCGGCGATTACGGCAGCACCAGCGAATTCGTCGCGAACGGGTCGGCGTTCTCCATTTCAATGCTGGACCCGGCGAGCGGAATGCAGAAGCACCGCGCGGAAAGCACCGTGGTACTCCCCTTCGCCGATTTCGACCCGGCGCTGGCGACCGGCCTGATCTGGCGGCGAGACCGCACCGAAACCCACTCCGACCTGCGGAGACTGATCGACGAGGCAAAGCTCGCACTGGCGGCGTGACCGCTGCGGTCACGCCATTGTTCGCGCAATGGTGCCGCCCATCGATTGAATCCGCGCCGACCGCCGGACTAACGTAATTAGCGAAGCGAATTAATCCATCGGGAACTGTTCCCGGGAGTGGTAATGACCTCTGCTGATTCCTCATCCGGCCCGCTGGCGGGCGTGCGCGTGATCGACATGGCCACCGTCGTGATGGGCCCCTACGCCGCCCAGATCCTCGGCGACCTCGGCGCCGACGTGATCAAGATCGAGTCGCCGAAGGACACCGTGCGCCACGGCACGCTGCACCGGACCCCCGGCATGACGCCGCTGAACCTCAACGTGAACCGGAACAAGCGCAGCGTCCGGCTGGACCTCAAGGACGACGCGGAGCGCGCCGAAGCCCTGGAGCTGATCGGCACCGCGGACGTCCTGATCACCAACATGCGAATCGGCGCGCTGCGCCGCCTCGGCATGGACTACGAGAGCCTGGCCGCCGCGAACCCGCGGCTGGTCTACGCGCACGCGCAGGGCTTCCGCCCCGACTCCGACCGCGCCGGCCTCGCCGCCTACGACGAGACCGTGCAGGCCGCCTCCGGGCTGCTGGACCTGGCCCAGCGCTCCGGTGACATCGGGCAGCCGGTGGTGCTGCCGAGCATCTTCGCCGACAAGGTCGCCGCACTGACCATCGCCTACTCGGCGCTGGCCGCCCTGGTGCACCAGCGGGCCACCGGGCAGGGCCAGCTCGTCGAGGTGCCGATGGCCGACACGCTGCTGGCGTTCAACCTGGTCGAGCACCTGCAGGGCCGCCTGTTCGAGCCGCCGATGGGACCGACCGGCTTCGCGCTGTCGATGAACAAGGGCCACCGGGCCCGGCCCACCAAGGACGGCCTGGCCATGATCATCCCCTACAGCCCGCAGAACTTCCGCGACCTGTTCTGCGCGGCCGGCCGCCCGGACCTGGCCGAGGACCCGCGGCTGGCGGGCGAGTTCGTGGACGGCAGGCGCGACGGCGAGGCGCTGGCCGAGCTGATCGAGTCCGTCACGCCCGCCCTGACCACCGCCGAGTGGATCGAGGTGTGCAGCAAGCACAGCATCCCGGTCGGCCCGGTGCTCAAGCTCGACGAGGCCGCCGACGACCCCTACGTGCGCGAGGGGCACCTGCTCGACGTCGCCGAGCACCCCAGCGAAGGCAGCTACCGCGTGGTGGGCGTGCCGGTGAGCTTCTCCGCCACCCCGGCCGCGATCCGGCGGCACGCGCCGCTGCCCGGCCAGCACACCGAGGAAGTCCGCACCGAGCTCAGGAGGAGCGAGTGAACGCGCCGGACACCGCAGTGCAGACCGAGACGGCCGGATCCGCGCTGGTCATCACCATCAACCGCCCGCAGGCCCGCAATGCCGTGGACACCGCGGTGGCCACCGGCATCGCCGCCGCCGTCGACGAGCTCGAGGCCAACCCGGAGCTGAGCGTGGGCGTGCTCACCGGCTCGTCAGGCACCTTCTGCGCGGGCATGGATCTCAAGGCCGCGGCTCGCGGCGAATCGCCGGTGGTGCCGGGCCGGGGTTTCGCCGGGCTCGTGGAGGCCGAGACCCGCAAGCCGCTGATCGCCGCCGTCGAGGGCTACGCGATGGGCGGCGGGTTCGAACTGGCGCTGGCGTGCGACCTGATCGTGGCCGCCACCGGAGCGCGGTTCGCGCTGCCCGAGGTCAAGCGCGGCTTGATCGCCGGGGGCGGCGGGGTGATCCGGCTGCCCAAGCGGATCCCGCACCACCTGGCGATGGAACTGCTGCTGACCGGTCGCACCGTCGACGCGCAGCGGGCGCGCGAACTGGGCCTCGTCAACCGGGTCGTGGACGACGGCGAGGCCGTGGCCGCCGCCCTCCAGCTGGCCGCCGAGGTCGCCGCGAACGCGCCGCTGGCGCTGGCGGCGGTCAAGAAGGTGGTCCGGCTCTCCGACGGCGCGCCCGACGCCGAGGCGTTCTCCGCGCAACGCGCGGAGGCGCGAGCGCTGCGCGAATCCGATGACTTCGCCGAGGGCGTGCGGGCCTTCGCCGAGAAGCGCGCTCCGAAGTGGACGGGACGATGAACCGCGAACAGATCCTGCAAAGCGTGGCCACGCCGCTGACCAGCCCCGCCTACGCCCCGGCCGCGGTGCGGTTCACCGACCGCGAGTACCTGAACATCGTCTACCGCACCGATTCCGACGCGCTGCGGGCGGTGGTGCCCGAGCCGCTGGAGTTCGACGAACCGCTGGTGCGCTTCGAAATCATGAAGATGGGCGATGTCACCTCGTTCGGCCCGTACGTCGAGGCAGGGCAGGCGATCCCGGTGCGGATCGGCGACGAGCGCGGCGAGTACCTGCACGCGATGTACCTCGACAACTTCCCGGCCACCGCGGCCGGGCGCGAGGCCAGCGCCTACCCGAAGGTGATGGGTTCCCCCGCGCTGCGCGTCGACCACGCCGCGCTGGTGGGCACTCTGGACTACGGCGGGGAGCGGGTGGCCACCGCGACGATGGGCTACAAGCACCACCCGATGGATCTGGCCGAGGCCGAAGCGCAGATCACCGTGCCTGCCTACATGCTCAAGATCGTGCCCGGCGCGCAGAGGCCGCGGGTGTGCGAACTGGTGCGCAGCCGGATCACCGACATCACCGTCAAGGCCGCCTACACCGGTCCCGCGCGGCTGCAGCTGTTCGAGCACGTGCTCGCCCCGCTGGCGGACCTGCCGGTGCGCGAGATCGTCTCGGCCAGCCACGTCCTGACCGACCTGACCCTGGGCGGCATCGAACCCGTGCACGACTACCTGGCCTGAGAGCTTCGCTGGCGAACTCGTTTTGCGTAGCGGTGCCGGTAGCGGAACCTCAGCGCCCGCCTGGACTCCGGGCAATACGGCGGCCGGGCCGTCCTCGCCGGGGAAACCCAAGGGTTTGGGCTCCGTGAACCCGCAGCGGTGCAAGCGCCGAGGGAGGGCTGAGCGCCTCCGGCGTTTCAAGACGAAGACCAAGAAACAAGCCTAATGATCGACACTGATTGAGGAGAGCGCATGAGTCCTCAGTGGACGAAGGTCGCGGTGGTCGGCGCCGGGACCATCGGGCTGTCCTGGGCGGCGCTGTTCGCCGCGAACGGTCTCGAAGTCCGCATCACCGACCCGCGCGAGGACCTCGCCGACGCGGTGCGCGCGGCGATGCCGACGCTGGCCGCCGGCATCCCGGGCGCCGACGTGGACGACCTGCTCGGCCGCATCCAGCTGACCGGTGATCTCACCGAGGCGGTGACCGGCGTGGACCTGGTGCAGGAGAACGGCCCGGAGCGTCTGGAGTTCAAGCAGCAGCTGTTCGCCGAGATCGCCCGCCACGCACCGGAGAACGCGGTGCTGACCTCCTCCAGCTCCGGCATCATCGCCACCGCGATCGCCGCCGAGCTGCCCGCGGCCGTAGCAGCGCGGCTGCTCATCGCGCACCCGTTCAACCCGCCGCAGGTCGTGCCGCTGGTGGAGATCGTGCCGGGCGAGCGCACCGCGGAGCTGGTGGTCGAGGCAGCGGTGGAGTTCTACCGCGCGCTGGGCAAGACCCCGGTCCGGCTGCGCAAGGAGATCCCGGGCTTCGTCGCCAACCGCCTGCAGAGCGCGATCATGCAGGAGTCGATCTCCTTGGTGCTGCGCGGAGTCGTGAGCGTCGAGGAGCTGGACACCGTGATGAAGGCATCGCTGGGCGGCCGGTACGCGACCGTCGGCCCGTTCGAGAGCTTCCACCTCGGCGGCGGCCCCGGCGGCATCCGGCACATGATGGCCCACCTCGGCGTCGGCATGGCCGAGCGCTGGAAGGACCTCGGCCACCCGCAGCTGACCGAGGACGGCATCGCGGCGATCTCCGACCAGACCGAATCCACCTACGGCTCGGGACCCGCCGCCTACGAGGAGCGCTCCGAGCTGCGCGACCGCAAGCAGAACGCCATCAACGCGGCCCTGCACGACATCGAGCAGAGCTGAACCCGAACGGAACCGCAGCCCTCCGCCACCCAGTCCCGCAATTTCAATTGAAATCGGACGTCCAATTTCAATTGAAATCGCGGAGGGACACCAGCGCTGAGGACTGCCGAACAACCACTGAGGACTGAGAGATGCCCAAGCCCGTCAACACCGATCCCGACTTCTTCGGCTTCGCCGACCTGCTCAGCGAGGCCGAGCGCGCCGAGCTCGCCGAGATCCGCGAGTACCTGGAGCGGGAGATCAAGCCGCTCGCGAACGACGCGTGGGAGAAGGCCGAGTTCCCGTTCGAGGTCGTCGCGAAGTTCGCCCGGCTGAACCTGGCCGGCTACCAGTACCCCGAGTACGGCGACGGCACATCGCGCAGCCCGCTGTTCACCGGCTTCCTGAGCCTGGAGCTGAACCGGATCGACCCGTCCCTGGCGGTGTTCTCCGGTGTCCACACCGGACTCGCGATGGGCAGCATCTACAACGGCGGCGACCAGGAGCAGCGGGACCGCTGGATCCCGGACATGGCGGACATGTCCAAGATCGGCGCGTTCGCCCTCACCGAACCCGAGGGCGGCTCCGACGTGGCTGGCGGCATGCGCACCACCGCGCGGCGCGACGGCGATGAGTGGGTGCTCAACGGCGCGAAGCGCTGGATCGGCAACGGCACGTTCGCCGACCTGGTCGTGGTGTGGGCGCGCGACGAGGCCGACGGCCAGGTCAAGGGCTTCGTGGTGGAGAAGGGCACGCCGGGCTTCACCGCGAGCAAGATCGAGGGCAAGATCGCGCTGCGCACCGTGCAGAACGCCGACATCGTGCTCACCGACGTCCGGGTGCCGGAGGCCGACCGGCTGCAGAACATCAACAGCTTCCGCGACACCGCCAAGGTGCTGGCCAAGACCCGCGGTGGCGTGGCCTGGCAGGCGCTGGGCGTGGCGGTGCGCGCCTACGAGCTGGCGCGCGAGTACGCGGTGAACCGGGTCCAGTTCGGCAAGCCGATCGCCGCCTTCCAGATGATCCAGGACCTGCTGGTGAAGATGCTGGGCAACATCACCGCGATGTTCGGCATCGTGGTCCGGCTCAACGAGCTGGTCGCGCAGGGTCGCGGCGGCGCCGAGCAGGCGGCGCTGGCCAAGGCGTTCACCACGACGAAGATGCGCGAGGTGGTGGCCTGGGCGCGAGAGCTGTTCGGCGGCAACGGGATCGTCCTGGACTACGAGGTCGCGAAGTTCTTCTCCGACGCCGAAGCGGTGTACTCCTTCGAAGGCTCCCGCGAGATGAACACCCTGATCGTCGGCAAGTCCATCACCGGCCACAGCGCCTTCGCCTGACCAGGAGCGAGCGGGCGCCTCCGGACTTCCCCGGAGGCGCCCCGTTCCGCTGCGTCAGCGCTCAGCCGAAGAGCTCCTGCGCCCGGCGGACGACCTCTTCCGGCGACACGTCCTCGATGTGCGTGAGCAGGACCCAGACGTGCCCGTGGGGATCGCGCAGGATGGCGGTGCGGTCGCCGTGGAACTGGTCGGCGGGCGGCTGCAGCAGTTCCGCTCCGGCCGCGACGGCCCGCTCGGCGAGCGCGTCGACGTCGTCGACGAAGACGTGCAGCCCCACGGTGGTGCCGCCGATGCTGGTCGGCGACGCGAAGACGGGGCCTTCGGCGTCGCCCAGCATGATGGTCGAGCCCTGGATGCTGATCTCCGCGTGCACGATCTTCCCGGCCCCGTCGGCGATGCGGAAGAGCTCTTCGGCGCCGAACGCGTTGCGGTAGAAGGAGATCGCATCGGCGGCACCGTCCATCATCACGTGGGCGACGACGGCCTTGCGGTAGGTCTCGGGAACGGTGGTCTCAGACATGGAACTGACTCCTCGGTTGCGGGAAGGACGAATGCTGAATGCGGGGCCGGTCACGCGCTCGCGAGCAGCGGGCTGGCCGGAGTGATCTCCTGCGCGTGGACCACGGCGTCGAACCAGCCCGCGAGCGATCCGCCGGAGAGGTGGTAGGCCGCGTCGTCGGCGGGGTCGTACTCGGGGCCGATCAGGCGCGTCTTCGCCCGCGCGTCGAGCCAGGCCCGCACCGGGGCCGGGCCGTCGGCGCGCAGGTCCAGGAGGTAGGCATCCAACCCGGTGGTGCCCAGGGAGGCGTCGGCGAACTCCGCGGGCGGGGCCGGGATCCGGTAGGGCGCCGTGCCGTGCTGGAAGGTCAGACCGATGGACACGTAGTCGGCGCCGAAGTGCTCGCGGAGGTAGCCACCGGCGTTGCGGTGCGTCTGCGGCGGGGACGAGGGCGAGACGGTCCGCGGATCGCCGACGGCGGTGTGCGCGAGCCCGCCCCAGTAGACGATCTTGTCGCCGGTGCGCTCGTGCCAGCGGATCGCGCCCTCGGCCAGGCCCTGCTCGATACCGGCCAGACCGTCGAGCGACGGCGTCCACTCCTCGATCGCGCCGATGAAGCGAACCGGATCACCGGGGTTGCGCCGGTTGCACGAGCGCATCCACCTGATGACGTCGAGGATCTCCCCGGTCTGCCAGAAGGACCGCGCCTCGGCCAGCATCGCCCGCGGATCGCCCGCCCCGGTCCTGATGTGCTCGTCGAGCCCGAGCCTCGAAGCGTCGTCCCCTTCCAGCGCGAGCGAACGGAATCCCTTCTCCTCCACCAGGAACCGGACGATCCGGTGCGAGAGGACGGACAGCTCGCGGGACTGGCGGATCGACGCGCCGACGGCCACGACCCGGGCGTCGCCCACGACGCCGGCCAGCGGCCGGAGATCGGCCAGCGGGGCATCGGGGCCTGACGTGCTGAGGCGGTGGGCGTGCTGCTCGATCCACCGGGTCACTGCCTCGGTCATGGTCAGCTCTCCTCGTTCGGAACGGTCCGGTCGCGGCCGGTGCCGCACGAGAAGCATCAAACATCGACCAAGGTAGAGGTCAACCGAAAAGTTCCAGGAATGTCGAGAAAAATCGACGACCAACGAGCCGGGCCGGTTCTTCGTCCGTCCACAGCACCCGGCCGAACGCGATCACCGCGACCCTCCGGTCATGAACCACCGCCGAACCACACGCCCACACCCTGGAAGCGAAAACCTCGCCCACTCACTCGATGCCTGCCGCGTCCATGCCCCGGAGTTCCTTCTTCAGGTCCTGGATCTCGTCGCGCAGGCGGGCCGCCAGTTCGAACTGGAGCTCGCGGGCCGCGTTCATCATCTGGTCGTTGAGCTGCTGGACCAGGTCCGCCAGCTCCGCGCGCGGCATCGACTTGATGTCGCGGTCGTCCAGCAGGCCCGCGCTGGCCACCGCCTCGCCGGTCGGCTTCTTGCCGCGGGAGGCGTTGCGGCCCGAACCGCCCACCGCCACCGACTCCTCGGTGTCCTCCGACTCGGTGTAGACCCGGTCCAGGATGTCGGCGATCTTCTTGCGCAGCGGCTGCGGGTCGATGCCGCGCTCTTCGTTGTAGGCGATCTGCTTGGCGCGGCGGCGGTTGGTCTCGTCGATGGCGTGCTGCATCGAGTCGGTGATCCGGTCGGCGTACATGTGCACCTGGCCGGAGACGTTGCGCGCCGCGCGGCCGATCGTCTGCACCAGGCTGGTGCCGGAGCGCAGGAAGCCCTCCTTGTCGGCGTCCAGGATGGACACCAGGGAGACCTCCGGCAGGTCCAGGCCCTCGCGCAGCAGGTTGATGCCGACCAGCACGTCGTACTCGCCCAGGCGCAGCTGCCGCAGCAGCTCGACCCGCCGCAGCGTGTCCACCTCGGAGTGCAGGTAGCGCACCCGGATGCCCAGTTCCAGCAGGTAGTCGGTGAGGTCCTCGGCCATCTTCTTGGTCAGCGTGGTGACCAGCACCCGCTCGTCGCGCTCGGCGCGCTCCCGGATCTCGTGCACCAGGTCGTCGATCTGGCCCTCGGTCGGCTTGACGATCACCTCGGGGTCGATCAGCCCGGTCGGGCGGATCACCTGCTCGACGAACTCGCCGCCCGCCTGCGCCATCTCGTAGGGGCCCGGCGTCGCCGACAGGTACACCGTCTGGCCGATCCGGTCGGAGAACTCCTCGAAGGTCAGCGGCCGGTTGTCCATCGCGCTGGGCAGCCGGAAGCCGTGCTCGACCAGCGTCCGCTTGCGCGAGGCGTCGCCCTCGTACATGCCGCCGATCTGCGGCACCGTCACGTGCGACTCGTCGACGATCAGCAGGAAGTCGTCCGGGAAGTAGTCGATCAGGGTGGCCGGTGCCGTCCCGGCGGCGCGGTCGTCGATGTGCCGCGAGTAGTTCTCGATGCCGGAGCAGAACCCGACCTGGCGCATCATCTCGATGTCGTACTGGGTGCGCATCCGCAGCCGCTGGGCCTCCAGCAGCTTGTTCTGCTTCTCCAGCCTGCCCAGCTGCTCTTCGAGCTCGGCCTCGATGCCGTGGATGGCCTTCTCCATCCGGTCCGGGCCCGCCACGTAGTGCGTCGCCGGGAAGATCCGCAGGTCCCGCACCTCGCGCACGATCTCACCGGTCATCGGGTGCAGGTAGTGCAGCCGGTCGATCTCGTCGCCGAAGAACTCCACCCGCACCGCCAGCTCCTCGTAGGCGGGGATGATCTCCACGGTGTCGCCGCGCACCCGGAAGGTGCCGCGGGCGAAGGCGATGTCGTTGCGGCTGTACTGCACGTCCACCAGCGCGCGCAGGAACACGTCCCGGTCGATCTCACCGCCGACCTCCAGCGGGATGGACCGGTCCAGGTACGACTGCGGCGTGCCCAGGCCGTAGATGCACGACACCGAGGAGACCACCACGCAGTCGCGGCGGCTGAGCAGGTTCGAGGTGGCCGAGTGGCGCAGCCGCTCGACGTCCTCGTTGATCGAGGAGTCCTTCTCGATGTAGGTGTCGGTCTGCGGGACGTAGGCCTCGGGCTGGTAGTAGTCGTAGTAGCTGACGAAGTACTCCACGGCGTTGTCCGGGAAGAACCCGCGCAGCTCGTTGGCCATCTGCGCGGCCAGCGTCTTGTTCGGCTCCAGCACCAGCGTGGGGCGCTGCACGCGCTCGATCAGCCAGGCCGTGGTCGCCGACTTTCCGGTACCGGTGGCACCGAGCAGCACGACGTCCTTCTCCCCGGAGTTGATCCGGCGCTCCAGGTCCTCGATGGCCTTGGGCTGGTCGCCAGCGGGCTGGTAGTCGCTGACCATCCGGAACCGGCCGTCGGTCCGAGGGATGTCGCTGACCGGCCGGAACTCGGAGTGCGCCAGTACGGGGTGCTCAGTCGCGAATGCCACGGAACCCAGCGTACGAGCTCACCCCGACATCATGTCGCGTCACGGGATGCCCGAACCGCTGCCAGGGCGAATAATGGGTTACGTCACCCCAGTCCTGGAGGTGGTGTATGTCGAGCAGCGCACCCATCGCAGGGCATCCGGATCTCACCGAGATGCGCATGCGCTATGAGCGGGCATCCGAAACTCCGACCGCTCAGGCGGCGGACGGCTTCACCGTCTTGGGTGGCCTGTTCGTCGCGTTGTCGCCGTGGATCACCGGATTCGCCGCCACGACGCCGTCGCTGGCGCTGAACAACCTGGTCGTCGGCCTGGCCGCCACGGTTCTCGGGATCTCGTTCGCCGCGGCCTACCACCGCACGCACGGCATCGCCTGGACATCTCCGGTGCTGGGCGTGTGGACGATCGTGGCCGTGTTCATCATGAGCGGGTCCGTCATGACCACGAGCACCGTGCTGTGCAACGTGATCGGCGGCGCGGTCCTGGTTCTCGCGGGTGCAGGAACGATGGCTCCGGCCTTCGCCACCCGCGCGTCGACCTGACCCCGACCGATCGGAGGTGACGGTATTCAAGTGGTGAAGAGATAGCGGGCGCGACGACCTTCGGACGTCGCGCCCGCCGCATACAGTGGCACCGTGACCACGCAGCGCGAGATCGCCGAGCAGCTCGGACTGCCCGTCCACCCGCCGAAGGTCGAGGTGTTCGACCTGGTCGCGGGCACCAACACCGACCCCAAGGGCCACTCGCGCGCCGTGCAGCGCTTCCACCGCGAGCCCTTCGGCCTCTACCTCGCCCGCACGATGCCGGGCCACCCGACCTTCGCCGCGCTGGAATCGTGGCTGCTGCCCTCGCTGGGGCTGCGGGTGACCCGCTGGGACTGGCAGCCCGGTCACGAGCGCGACCTGGACTTCTACCTGGACGTGGTGGACGTCGAGGTCGGCGACCGGCAGTGGCGGACGGTCGACCACTACCTGGACGTCGAGGTCCGCGACCGCCGCGGTGCGGACCTGCTGGACATCGACGAGTTCGTCGTCGCCGTGCGCGCCGAGCTGCTGGACGCGGCGACCGCGCAGCGGGCGATGGAGCGCGCCTACGCCGCGGTCGACGGGCTCGCGCGGCACGGTTACGACCTGTCGGCGTGGCTGCGCGACAGCGATATCGAGCTGTCGTGGCGTGGGCAACCTGTCGAGGATCCCGTACCCGGCCAGCGGCGGCTACCGCCAACCCGGTGATGCCCGTGGCCAGCGCAAATCGATATCCGACGAGCACTGAAAAGTTACGTTAAAACCAGTCGACGCTGATCTTCAAACGCATTTTTCCCGCTACTGTCTGACGCCGTGGCGGCTGCGATTTCTCCCCAATTGGTTGAAGTCATCGACGTGTTCAGCTCGCAGCGTAGGCATCCCTCGGGATACGTTCACCAGCTCGAGGTATGCCACGTCGAGCGGTGGGGTCTGGCGGTGGAATGCCCGACCCCGGAGGCGGCGGACCACGCCGCCGAGATCACCTGGTTGCTGCCCGACCTAGGGCTCAAGCTGACCCGGTTCCGCCCGCGCAGCAGGCACTCGCGCCCGGGACCGAGCACCCTCACCGCGGTGCACATCGAGCGCGAAACCCGCTCCTGGACCACCACCGACCTGCTGCTCGGGCTGGAGATCCAGGACCGCGGCCGCACGCGGATCACCCACGCCGCCGAGTTCGCCACGGCCGTCGCCACCGGCGCACTGCGCCTCAGCGAGGCCGACTACGCCCTGCACACGGTGCACCGCACGCTCGACGAGATCACCCGCCACCGCGACCTCAACCAGTGGCTGGCCTACCGGGGCATCTTCGAAATCTGGTAGCCGAGAGGACGGGCTGATTTGCGTAGCGGTGCGGGTAGCAGAACCTCAGCGCCCGCCTGGCTCCGGGAGCCCGTTCTTATGCATGAACAATACACGGCGAACCGGCTGTCCTCGCCAGGCGAACGCTGAGAACCCGCGGCGGTGCAAGCGCCGAGGGTGGGCTATGCGCCTGCGGCGCATGCGACGCCTTCCATCCGGTGCCTGTCGCCTGTCGCGGTTTCGCCTACCACCGAAAGCGGCTTCGCCGCTTGTTCGACTCAACGTCGCTGTTGACTTCGCGAAACGGATGTCCAAGTCAGCGCGGTGCGTCGTCGAAGCGGATCAGCCTGCGGCGGACGGCTTCGCGCACCGCTGCCATCCGGCTGTCCACGCCCAGCTTCGCGTAGATGTGCACCAGGTGCGTCTTCACCGTGGCCTCGCTGATGAACAGCTCGCGCGCCATGTCCCGGTTGCCCAGGCCGTGCGCCAGCAGCTCCAGGATCTCCACCTCGCGGTCGCTCAGCGCCTCCTCCGGAGTGCGGCTGCGCTGCAGCAGGCGGCTGGCGATCTCCGGGGACAGCGCGGTGCGGCCCTGCGCGGCGGCGCGGATCGCCTGGAACAGCTCCTCCGGCGGCCCGGCCTTGAGCAGGTAGCCGGTGGCGCCCGCGTCGATGGCGCGGTTGATGTCGGTGTCCGCGTCGTAGGTGGTCAGCACCAGCACGTGCGGCGGTTCGGGCAGCGCCAGCAGCTGCCGGGTGGCCGCCACGCCGCCCACGTCGTCGCCGAGCTGGAGGTCCATGAGCACCACGTCCGGTTTGAAGGCGCCGGCCCGCTGCACGGCTTCCGCCGCTGCCGAGGCCTCGCCGACCACCTCGATGTCCTCCGCACCGGCCAGCAGCGCCGAGATGCCCGCGCGCACCACCGGGTGATCGTCGACCACCAGCACCCGCACCGTCATGAGTTCCCTCCTACCGGGAAGGTCGCCGCGATCGCCGTGCCCTCCCCGGGACCACTCTCCACCACCAGCTCGCCACCGAGCTGCGCGACCCGGGCCCGCATCCCGCCCAGCCCGTAGCCCCGGTCGGCACCGGAGCGCGGGGCGGCGGTGTCGAAGCCGGTCCCGTCGTCGCGCACGTCCAGCGCGACCGCATCGGCCAGGTAGGACAGGGTGACACCGGCCTTGCGAGCCGCGCTGTGCTCGCGCACGTTGGCCAGCACGCCCTGGGCGACCCGCAGCAGCGCTGCGTCGACGTCCTCGGAGGTCGCCAGCGGCTCGCCCACCGTCTCGAAGCGGACCTCGATGCCGGTCTCCGCCGCCGTCCGCGCGACCAGCTCGCGCAGCGCATCGGCCAGCGACTGCCGCGTCAGCGCCGCAGGCGCCAGGCCCCGGACGAAGCGGCGGGCCTCTGCGAGGCTGTCCTCGGCGACCGCTCCGGCCCGCCGCACGTGCTCGCTGCGGTCGCCCTCGCGCTCGGCCGCCTGCAACAGCATCCGGATGCTCGACAGTCCCTGGGCGATGGTGTCGTGGATCTCCCGCGCCAGCCGTTCACGCTCCCAGCTGATGCCGGCCTCCCGCTGCGCCTCGGCCAGCTCCCCGCGGGTGCGGACCAGCTGGTCGATCAGCTGCTGGCGGCGCTCGCCCTCGTGCCGGATCTGCAGGAACACCGCGGTGGCCATCGCCGCCACCGCCAGCGGGACCAGCACGTCGATGACCTCGAAGCGCGGCGCCAGCCGCAGCTGCGCGAAGATCACCGTGCCGGTGAGCAGCACGACCGCGGCCAGCATCGGCTTCGGCCGCAGCAGCCGCAGGCACACGAAGAACAGCGGCACCGCGCACCAGCTGAAGCTCGGCGCCACCAGCACCAGCGCGCACCAGACGCCGACGACGGCGGCGAGCCACAGCTGACCGGCGCGCTCCCACCACACCACGCCCGCCACGTAGATCAGCACCAGCGCCGCCGACAGCCCGAGCAGCAGCGGCGTCACGCCCTGCAGTCCGTGCCCGGCGACGTAGCGCGACGCCGAGGACGCGAGCAGCACGAAGAAGCCCACGTGCATCGCGCGGTACAGCCAGCCGCCAGGTCGTTCGGTCAACGCGGTCCCCTCGTCACAGCAGTTCCGGGCGAAACTGTAAGCGCAGGTTGGTGGTCGCTTCGCGTAGCGGTTCGGGTGGCGGAACCTGAGTGCTTCCCTGAACTGCGGGTGCCCCTCCTGATGTATGAACGAATACACGGCGGAGGGGCCGTCCTCGCCCAGAGAGCCACCCAGTGGCGGGCCACCGTACCCGCGGCGGTGCAAGCTGCGTGCGTACTCAAAGCGGCTGGCGCCGCTCATAAGGCGCGGACGGCTACGCCGACAGACTGTAAGCCGCTCCGGGCCCGGCCACATCAATGGATCGGTTGACCCGCTCTCCACCGGGCGGCGTCCGAGGAGATCCGTTCCGACGACGCCCGGGACGGCTGCGCGGCCGAAGCTGGAAGCACCTAACCGAAGCGAAGGAGTCATCACCGATGCGATCCAGCACCCGCAACCGCGCAGTCGTCGGCACCCTGGTCGGCCTGGGCATCCTCGGCGGCGCCACCGGCTTCACCGTCGCGCAGGCCGAGCCGGTCCACCAGCAGGCGCCGACCCCGCCGGCCGCGGTCATCCAGCAGCCGGTGCTCAGCATCGACGCCGCGACCAAGGCCGCGCAGGCCGCGCTCGACGCCGCCGAGGCCAAGGGCCAGCGCGTCACCGTGTCCATCGTGGACCGCGCGGGCAACGAGCGGGTGCGGCTGACCGGCGACGGAGCGGGCCCGCAGAGCGGCGAGTCCGCCAAGCGCAAGGCCTTCACCGCCGTGGCCTGGAACCGGGCCACCTCGGAGCTCGGCAAGCAGGCCGGCGGCAACGGCCCCAGCCTCCGCGACATCCCGGGCACCCTGTTCCTCGGCGGCGGCGTCCCGGTGGCCGCGGGCACCCCGATCGCCGGCATCGGCGTCGCCGGTGCGCCCAGCGGCGACCTGGACGAGGAGTTCGCCCGCGCCGGGCTGAACGCCATCCAGGCCGAACTGCGGTAGCACCCCGATCCGGTCCCCGGCCCGACCGGGGACCGGCCCGCCGGAACAGGAGAAACCGATGAGGACAGCCGCGCTCACGCGACGCGTGGCGCTCGGGGCGTTCGCCGCACTCGCGCTCGCCGCCTGCACCCCGACCGAACCGCAGCCCGCAGGACCACCGCAGGTGCTCAGCCCCGATGCCGCGTCCAAGGCCGCGCACGCCGCGCTCGACGCCGTCGAGGCCGAAGGACAGCGGGTGACCGTGTCCATCGTGGACCGCTCGGGCAACGAGAGGATCAGGCTGACCAGCGACGGAGCGGGCCCGCAGAGCGGTGAATCCGCCAAGCGCAAGGCCTTCACCGCCGTCGCCTGGGGCCAGCCCACCTCGGAGCTGGACGGCGCCACCCTCCGCGACATCCCGGGCACGCTGTTCCAGGGCGGCGGCGTCCCCGTGATCGCCGGCTCCCCGATCGCCGGCATCGGCGTCGCCGGTGCGCCCAGCGGTGACCTGGACGAGGAGTTCGCCCGCGCCGGTCTCGAAGCCGTCGAAGCCGAACTGCCGTGACAGCACGACCGCCGAACAGGAGGATTCGATGAGGACAGCCGCGCTGACCCGACGCGTGGCGCTCGGGGCGTTCGCCGCACTCGCGCTCGCCGCCTGCACCCCGACCCAGCCCCCGGCAGCACCACCGGCTCCCCCGCATCCCGCGGAGCAGCCGCAGGCCGCGCAGCAGCCGGCGCCCCCGCAGCAGCCGAACCCGGAAGCGGACCGGCAGCTGCTGGAGGCGGCCGATTCCGGTGACCTCGCGCAGGTCCGCGCGGCCCTGGCCGCCGGGGCGAACGTGGAGTCGCGCGACGACGACCAGCGCACCCCGCTGGTGCTGGCCGCGCTCGCCGACCACGTCGAGGTGGCCCGCGAGCTGGTCGCCGCGGGCGCCGACCCGAACGCCACCGACTACCGCCAGGACACCGCGTTCCTGGTGACCGGGGTGACCGGCAGCGTCGGCATGCTGGAGGCGCTGCTGCCCGCGAACCCGGACTTCACGCTGCTCAACCGCTACGGCGGCACGGCGCTGATCCCGGCGGGCGAGCACGGCCACGTCGAGTACATCCGGGCGGCGGTGCTCACCGGCATCGACGTCGACCACGTGAACAACCTCGGCTGGACCGCCCTGCTGGAAGCGGTGGTCCTGGGTGACGGCAGCGAGCGCTACCAGCAGTCGGTGCAGATCCTCGTGGACGCCGGTGCCGACGTGAACATCCGCGACCGCAACGGGGTGACTGCGCTCCAGCACGCCGAAGCCGACGGCTACACCGAGATCGCGCGAATCCTCCGCGCGGCTTCCTGAGCCGGGTGGGGACGAGCGGCCCCCGACCTCGTTCTCGCCCGCACCACCACCGATGCCCCGCCCCGAGCCCGAGGCGGGGCATCGGTGCTGCGGTTCACGCGCCGGGAGTCCACCCGGTCCGCTGCGCCCAGGCCCGGGCTTCCGGGAGCGACTTGGCGAACCAGGGTTCCTTGGCGTCCGCGTAGGCGTCGTGGGACGGGTCGTTCGCGTGGGCGTTCGCCACTTCCCGCTTGAGGGCCAGGTACCCGGCCCGGGCGTCCTCGTCGGCTCGCAACCAGGCCGGGAACTGGAGGGCCAGCTGCTGGCTGGGGCTGCCGTCCGGGCGGACGTGGAGGTTGGCGTAGCGCGCCGGGTCCGCCGAGACGTGGATGCGCTTCTCCCACTGCGCCGGGTCCGGGGCGAAGGCGTGCGGCGTGTCGGCGGTGATCTCCGGGATCGGCGGGAAACCCGCTTCGGCGAGGGGTTCGGCGAGCTCGTCGGCATCCGCCAGGGACCGGACGGTGAGCTGGAGGTCGATGATGTCCTTGGCGGGCAGGCCCGGCACCGACGTCGAACCGATGTGGTCGACGCGCACCGCCTTGTCCCCCGCCACGCGCTCGATCCGGTCGATCAGGCGCTGCGCCTGGCGCGGCCAGTCCGGGTCCGGGCCGACCAGCCGCGGGGAGCGCTTCGGCGGGCGGCGGCGCAGCCGGACGTTCTCCTCGAAGGGCACCAGCCGGTCCCGCCACAACGCGTCGACCCGCGCCACGAGCTCCTCGACGGGGCCGCTGTTGTCCAGCCACGCGTCGGCGACCTCGCGGCGCTGCTCGGTGGTGGCCTGCGCGGCGATGCGGGCCCGGGCGTCCTGCTCGGTCAGGCCGCGCTCCACCAGCCGCCGCACCCGGACGTCCTCGGGCGCGTCGACGATGACCACCAGGTGGTAGTTCGGCGCGTAACCGGCTTCCACCAGCAGCGGCACGTCGTGCACCACGACCGCGTCCGCGGGCGCCCCGGCCATCCGCTCGGCGGTCAGGTCGCGGATCTTGGGGTGCGTGATGGCGTTGAGGTCCGCGCGGGCCTGGTCGTCGGCGAAGGCCTTCGCGGCCAGCGCGGGCCGGTTCAGCGCACCATCGGCGTCCAGCACGTCCGCGCCGAACCGCTCGACGATCTCCGCCAGGCCCGGGCTGCCCGGCCGCACGACCTCCCTGGCCAGCACGTCGGCGTCGACGAGCACCGCGCCTAGCTCCGCCAGCCGCCGGGCCACCGTCGACTTGCCCGATCCGATTCCGCCGCTCAGTCCCACCCGCAACATGGGCCCATCCTGCCAGCCCGACGACGACAGCGGCCCCGCACCTCGGAAGGTGCGGGGCCGCTGTGCTTCAGCCGTCAGGCGTCAGTGCTCACGCACCGCCGGAGAGCTTCTCCCGCAGCGCAGCCAGCTGAGCGTCGCTGGCCAGAGAGCCGCTGTCCTGGTCGTCGCTGGAGGCCGACGAGTAGTTGCCACCGCCGGTCGACTCCTCGCCACCACCGGTCGCGGCGGCCGCAGCGGCCTCCGCGTCGGCCTGGCGGGCCTTGGCGATCTGCGCGAGGTGCTTCTCGTAGCGGCTGTGCGCCTCGGCGTACTGGCGCTCCCACTCCTCGCGCTGCTTCTCGTAGCCCTCGGTCCACTCCTGGGTCTCCACGTCGAAGCCCTCGGGGTAGATGTAGTTGCCCTCGTTGTCGTACTCGGCGGCCATCCCGTACTGGGTCGGGTCGAACTCCGAGTCGGTGCTGAAGCCCTCGTTGGCCTGCTTCAGCGACAGCGAGATGCGGCGGCGCTCCAGGTCGATGTCGATGACCTTGATCATGACCTCGTCGCCGACCTGGACGACCTGCTCCGGGATCTCCACGTGGCGCTCGGCCAGCTCGGAGATGTGGACCAGGCCCTCGATGCCCTCGTCGACGCGGACGAACGCACCGAACGGAACCAGCTTGGTGACCTTGCCCGGCACGATCTGACCGATCGCGTGGGTGCGGGCGAACTGGCGCCACGGGTCTTCCTGGGTGGCCTTCAGCGACAGCGAGACGCGCTCGCGGTCCATGTCCACGTCGAGGACCTCGACGGTGACCTCCTGGCCGACCTCGACGACCTCGGACGGGTGGTCGATGTGCTTCCAGGACAGCTCCGAGACGTGCACCAGACCGTCAACGCCACCGAGGTCGACGAACGCACCGAAGTTGACGATCGAGGACACGACGCCCTTGCGGACCTGGCCCTTCTGCAGCTGGTTGAGGAACTCGCTGCGGACCTCGGACTGGGTCTGCTCCAGCCAGGCGCGGCGGGACAGGACCACGTTGTTGCGGTTCTTGTCCAGCTCGATGATCTTGGCTTCGAGCTCGCGGCCGACGTAGGGCTGCAGGTCGCGGACGCGGCGCATCTCGACCAGGGAGGCCGGCAGGAAGCCGCGCAGCCCGATGTCGAGGATGAGGCCGCCCTTGACGACCTCGATGACGGTGCCGCGCACGGGCTCGTCCTTCTCCTTGAGCTCCTCGATGGTGCCCCAGGCGCGCTCGTACTGCGCACGCTTCTTGGAGAGGATCAGCCGGCCTTCCTTGTCCTCCTTCTGGAGGACGAGGGCCTCGACGAAGTCGCCGACGGTGACGACCTCGGCGGGATCGACGTCGTGCTTGATCGACAGTTCGCGGGACGGGATGACGCCCTCGGTCTTGTAGCCGATGTCAAGCAGCACCTCGTCACGGTCGACCTTGACGATGGTGCCCTCAACAATGTCCCCATCGTTGAAGTACTTGATGGTCTGGTCGACGGCGGCGAGGAAGTCCTCCTCCGTCCCGACGTCGTTCACTGCGACCTGCGGCTTGGTGGCGGCTGCAGTCGGGACGGTGGTGGTGTCGGTGGACATCAGGTGGGTTGCTCCGGTACGGATAGTTTGGTCGCTGGTTCTACGTTCTTACCGCGCCGCGGGCGTTGGTACCAGGGCCAACCGGACGGCTGGACCGGGTGATCCGATTCCCCGACCGCCCCGCCCTGCCGGTGCGATCCGGCTGGCGGAGACGACGACGAAAAAAGACCCACGACGCGGGCGGTATCGTACGCGCTCTCTCGATCGCTGGGCAAACCGCGGTGGGGCCCGACGAGCAGTCGGCGCCGGACGGCCACAATGCTTCACGTCCGAGCAATACCCACTATCGGCGGGGAGAACCCTTGACACGAGCCGACGACCCGGAGAGCACCGAGGTCCAGGGTAGCTCCGCGGAGCACGTATTGGGCACCGCAGGTGTGAGCAAGCGCACTGCCGACGCGGCGGAATCCAGGGCCGCGAACCGGCTGTGGTGGGACGCCGACGCGGACGACTACCAGGCCGAGCACGGCGGCTTCCTCGGCCTGAGCGATTTCGTCTGGTGCCCCGAGCGCCTGCACGAGGAGCAGGCCGGCCTGCTCGGCGACGTGCGCGGCAAGCGGGTGCTGGAGATCGGCTGCGGCGCGGCCTCGTGCTCGCGCTGGCTGGCCGACCAGGGCGCGCTGCCGGTCGGCCTGGACATCTCCGCCGGGATGCTGCGGCACGCCGCCGAGGGCGGCAGGCGCAGCGGGACGGCGGTGCCGCTGGTGCAGGCCAGCGCGGACTGCCTGCCGTTCGGCGCCGATTCGTTCGACCTGGCCTGCTCGGCGTTCGGCGGGGTGCCCTTCGTCGCCGACGTGGGCGCGGTGTTCCGGGAGGTCGCGCGGGTGGTGCGGCCGGGCGGCCGGTGGGTGTTCGCGGTGACTCACCCGATGCGCTGGATCTTCCCCGACGACCCGGGCCCGACCGGGCTGACCGTCACCCAGTCCTACTTCGACCGCACGCCGTACGTGGAGATCGACGCGACCGGCCGCGCCACCTACGTGGAGCACCACCGCACTCTCGGCGACTACGTCCGCGCGCTGTCCGAGGCCGGGCTGCGGCTGACCGACCTGGTCGAGCCGGAGTGGCCCGCCGGGCACACCGAGATCTGGGGCCAGTGGAGCCCGCTGCGCGGCCGCCTCTTCCCCGGCACGGCGATCTTCGTCTGCACCCTCGATTCCTGACCTCGCGGAATTACCGGATATTCGCCAACAATTCCGGCATTCGGCCGAACGCCGGCTCGCGATTTCGGCGGAAATCGCGAGCCGCCCGCGAAGGCGATGTGATCTCGGCTGCGCGGGCCGTTCTTCGCGCTGAAG